>JAHFGT010000069.1 GCA_023247275.1 Candidatus Omnitrophota bacterium | reverse complement strand
TCGCCGATGTTCGAGGGCCCGATGATGAGAATGCGCGTCGTCAGATCAGCCATCAGACTGGAGACCGGAGACAAGAGAACAAACACCACGCACCACATCCAAAATTCCAAAGAAGCTCCACGCACCAAACCCCCAAGCACCAACCCGATGGTTGGTCATTGGTGTTTGGAAGGTGGGGCTTCTTGGGTGCTTGGAATGTGGTGCTTGCCAGGGATTTCACCCGCCGTCTGACAGGTTTCAGTCTTTGGTCTCCTGTCTCCTGCCTCAGGTCTCAGATCTCCAGTTTCAGCAGTTGCTGTGCAGCATTGTAGGCTTCATCGACCGAGATGGAATCCATTCCCAAATGCGGTGGGTGATTCGAATCATAGCACGGGATCTGGGGACAGCATTGCGCGTGATGCAGGACGACGATTCGCTGCGGGTCGCCCAACGGACCGGTGACCCCCGGCGAGGTGGGTCCGTACAGACCGACGATGGGCCGGCGCAGCGCAGCCGCCACATGCAACACCCCGGTGTCGTTGGAGACCACCAGCCGTGCGCGCTCAAGGCACGCGGCAAGTTCTCGCAACGTTGTCCGGCCGGCGAGCACGATCGCCGGGTGACGCATGCCCTGCTGGATCGACTCGGCCAACGCCACATCGCCTGGGCCGCCGGTGATCACAATCTGCGCCCGCAGGTCTGTCACCAGCCGATCACCGAGCGCGGCATATCGCTGCGGCGCCCACCGTTTGTGCGCCCAATTCGCGGCAGGATGGAGCACCACCAACGGCGCGCGCGCCGAACCTGTGAGAAACCCTAGCCGCTCATCAGCCGTCTGGTGTTCTTCTTCCCCAACAACATACTCATACGGTTCGAGCGCCGCCGCCACGCCGACCGCCTCCAAGAGCGACAAGTACGAAGCCGCTCGATGAATCGTCGCTAGCGGTGGAGCGACGCGCCGGGTCAATAACCAGCCGCTTTTGGGATTGTCCACCCCGACTCGCTCTGACACGCCGGCTAAGGCGATCAACACGGTCCGTGACAAACTTTTCCGGAGGATCAACGCGGTGTCGCAGCGCACGGCTCGAATCCGGGCGATCACACCCAGCGCCTGGACCGGGTTGGCTCGAATCCGACGCTCGGGATAGTCCACCATTCGATCGACCCATGGATTGTGGGTCAGGATGTCATGAGATTGCGCCCAACCGAACGTGGCCACAAACAGCTTCGGGTGGAGCTGGCCCAGCTGGCGCAGCAACGGGGTGGCGAACAACGTATCGCCGTACCAGTTCGGCAAGACGACCAGCACTCGCTGCATCGATCGTCACGAGATCAGCTCGGCATAGACCGATTCGACCTGGCTGACCATTCGCTGCAGCGTATAGTGTTGTTCGAGTGTTTCGCGCGCCGCTCGCCCGGCCGCCTGCGCAGTTGCCGGATCCTGGAGCCACCGCACCATGGCTTCAGCCATGCCCTGAGAATCGCGCGGGTCAATCAGCTGGCCGATGCCGCTTTCTTCCAGAACCCACGACGATCCCCCGCCCTGCTGAACCGCCACGATCGGGCGCGCGCTTGCCATCGCCTCCAGTAATGAGAGTCCAAACCCCTCGTGATCCGCCGGCAAAAACGCGAACACCTCCATGAGTGAGAGCGCCACATCGCTGCGCTCCAACGCCCCAGAGAAGTGGACCGCCGAGGAAACGCCCAGCGATGCGGCGAGTGATTCGAGCGTCCCCCGCTCTGGCCCATCACCGACGATCAGCACGTGCACGTTTGGCACCGCGGCCCGCAAGGCCGGCACCGCGCGAATCAACACATCGACACCTTTGGACCGGACCAATCGAGCCACCGTCCCAACCACGCGGCTGTCTTTCGGCAGATCACACTGCGCTCGCAGCCCCTGCTGGGCGACCGGATCTGGGGAGCTGAACAGACCTGGGTCGATCCCGTGCGGGATGAGGACTACCTGCTGCGGCGGCACGCGAAACTCCTTGATGAGATGCTCACGAACCGGGTCGCTGATGGCAATGGTGCGATCTCCGGTACAGGGCCACAACCGCCGGCCCATATTCGGACGAAAGAATCCATGCCACGTCGCCACCCACGGAATCTGAAATCGCTCGGCCAGCCGCTGGGCCAGGACTTGGGCGACCCGGGTATGCGCGTGCAGCAGATCGACCGGTTCGCGTTGCAAGCGAATCTGCAGTTGTTCGCCGGCCCACCACACGCGCGGACTAAATTCCGCGCTGGTGTGGATCGGCAGGCGCCAATGCGCCACCCCTTCGGCCCGCAGCCGCGTGGCCAACGGTCCGGTCTCTGACGCCACCATCACGCGGTGCCGGCGTCGCGCCAGCGCGGCAGACAGTTGCACGACCGAGCTGGTCACACCGCCCACGTTGAGGTGTGACGTCAGTTGCAAGATTCTCATGATGGCCGTCCGGCCGGTTCGGCCTCTGCCAGGAGCGTCAACGAGGCTTTGAGCACTTCCTCGACGCTGATCCGCTTCATGCAGGCATGGGTCAGCGTGCGGCATCGCGGCGAATAGCACGGGCTGCAGAACATCTCCTTCTGGATGACCTGGCCGATGAAGGTGGGTGGCAGATGACGACGGGGATCGGTCGGTCCGAACAATGCGACTGTCGGCGTGCCGACTGCGGCCGCCAGATGCAACGACACCGAATCGTGCGCCAACAACAGATCGCAGCGCCGAATGACGCACGCCAGCTGGGTCAGATTGGTCCGTCCAATCAGCAGGGTCGGCTGCTGTTTCATCGTTCGTTGCAGCGTTTGTCCTAAGGCTTGTTCCTCCGGACCGCCCAGAATCACGACTGCGAACCCTTGCTGCATCAACGCCTCGCACAGCCGTGCCCAGCGCGCGAGTTCCCATCGCTTGGTCTGCCAGCGCGCGCTACCGCCAGGATGCAGACCGATCAGCGCCTGGTCAGCCCGACGAACTGGCAGCAGCTGATCCGCCGCCTGTTGATCCAGCTCGGATGGCCACAGCTCCAATGCGTCACCTGCCGGGGCCATCCCGGCCTGTCGCAGCAGATAGTGTTGATGCGCCACCGGGGCCAGCACGACACGAGGCAACCGCACGCCCGGATTGAGCAGCCAGCCGAATTTCCGACGATAGCCGATCCGCACCGGGATCCCGGCCCACCACGCCAACCAATGCGTGCGCGAGCTGTTCTGCAGATCGATCGAGAGATCGAACCGCTCCTGCCGCAGCCGGTGCATGAACGCGCGTCCGGCCCAGAGGCTGCGCTTCATCCGGCGTGAATCATAGATGATGAAACTATCCAGATAGGGGCAACGGGCCACGGCTTCGTACGCCGACCGGCCGACCGCGAGCGCGATCCAGGCGCGGGGGAATTGCTGGCGCACCGCCCGCAGCGTCGGAGTCGCCAGGATCACATCGCCCAGCGCGCCCAGCTTCCAGATCAGCACGCGCGGCTGGGTCAGGCACTCTTCGTACACCGCCACGGTCCGGTCGATCATGTGGTCAACCGTCCACTCAGACTCCACGCGCTGCCGAGCTGCCGCCACCAGCCGTTGCCGCAGTCTAGGGTCGTGCACGAGCTGTTCGATCGCGTCGGCAAACGCGGTGGCATCGCCGACCGGCACCAGCCGGCCGGTCTGACCATCGGTAATCACTTCATCGAGCGCGTGAATCCGCGAGGCGATCACCGGTCGCCCAACCGCCTGGGCCTCCACCACGCTGCGGCCAAACGATTCCGGGTAGACTGATGGGACAAGGACCAGGTCCATCGAGGCGATCAGCGCCGGCATATCATGCCGAACACCGAGCCATTCGACCGCGTCCTGGATGTTGAGGCTGGCGATGAGCAAGTCCAGCGTCCGGCGCATGGGAGCGTCGGCCGCATCGCCGGCCAGACACAGGCGAATCGGAATCTTGCGCCGCAGCAGGGCGGCGCAGGCGCGAATGGCGACCTCCTGTCCCTTAATCGGGCTTAGTCGTCCGAACACGCCGATGCGCCAGGGTTGTCCCGGCGCCCGGTCGACCAGGGGATGAAACTGAAACGCGTCCAGATCTACCCCGCGCGGAATGATCCGAATCCGTTCTCGCGGCACCTGCAATCGCTCCATGAGATACCGGGCCAACGATTCAGACGGAACAATCACCAGACGGCCCCACACCATCACGCGGGACGCCAGGTGTGGTGCGTAGAATCCGTGCGCCGTCGTTAGAAACATCCTGCGGGTGCGGCGCGCAGCAGCCCAGCCGATCCAACCAGGCACGCGAGAGCGCGCATGCACCAGATCCACCTCGCCGTCGGTGATCAGTTGGGCCACCTGGGGCACGCAGCGCCACATTGATGAGATCTGTTTGGCATCAACCGGCCATGCCACATGGGTGGCCCCGGCCGCGGTCAATGGCTCGACCAGCGGGCCGCCGGCTGAGACGACCGTGACGCGATGGCCGCGCTCAACAAGGCCCTTCGCAAGATCGACCACGCCTCGTTCAACGCCACCGACGGTAAGCGAGGGCAAGATCTGCAAGATATGCATGCGTTCAGACCAGAGACCAGAGACTGGAGACTGGAGACTGGAGACAAGAGAACAAACACCACGTACCACATCCCACATTCCAAAGAAGCCCCACGCACCAAGCCCCTAAGCACCAACCCGATGGTTGGTCATTGGTGTTTGGAAGGTGGGGCTTCTTGGGTGCTTGGAATGTGGGATGTGGTGCTTGGTACGTGTTGCTCTTCAGGTCTGTTGTCTCCGGTCTCATGTCTCTCGTCTCGTCTCTTAGAGCAGCCGAGCCACCGCCTGACGGACCGTGGCGAAATTATCGATCGGTCGACCCGCCGGCCGGCGCGCGAGCGTGCGGCGAATGGCGGTCGACAATTCCACAACTGGGACCACGTGCAGATGGCCAGCCTCGACTAGCCGTCGCAAGAATCGTTCATGGCGCGTGACAGCCACGTGGCTGGCGCGGCGGCGCGGCGGTTCCACCGCGACCACAACCCGGCCGCTGGCACACGCCTCAGAAACCATGGAGATGCTTTCGCCCGTCACCACAACCACATCGGCCAACCCGAGCAGGCCAGGCATCGTGCCATCCAAGGAATCCTGGCTGGCCAGCAGCGAGAGACGACACCGCGGATCCCTGCCCACGCGCTCAGCGATCACCCGCTCAGCCGCCGGCGGGGTGCGTCGCGATGTCGTGACCAGATAACTCCCATTAACCGATTCGCACGCTGTGCGGATCTGTGTTGCGAGCGTTTCAACAAATGCGGCGGTCATCGCGTAGTCGACTGTGTCGCCGCCCATCAGCACCGTCACCACCGGTCGGCGCAATACGGTCCCATTGTCGGATCGAAACCGCGTATGCCGCTGCAGCCGCTGACCTGACTCGCGCAGCTCAGATTCGTCCACCGGCTGGACCAGCGCGCCAGCAATGGTCACGACATTGGGTCGGCGCGGGAGCTCATCGTGCTCAGGAGCGATGACCAGATCAAACCAGCGTGTCGGCAATGGCGCCGGATTCATAATGATCACCGATTTTGCCCGGTTCACCGCTGCCCACAGTCTCGTAATCGCCACGGTGGCCGAGCCGCAACCAATCACCAGATCCGCATATCGTCGCAGCAGCCGCTGGCTTGTCTCCGTGCTCAGTGTGGCGCGCAGGATCCACACCGCCCCAAATCCTCTCGGAAACAGGCAGGTCCAGACCACGGCCAGACCGCGATGAACTCGCGAGCGGTATCGAATCAGGATCACCGTCTGCGCGATGTCGGCGCGGTGCTCACGCAGCGCGCTGATCACCGCCAGCGACTGCTTCAGGTGGCCGGCTTTGCCATCGCTGAGCACCAGGGCGCGACGAGCCGGCGTATGTTTCCATCGTTTGTGCATCCACAGCCACTGCGCCGGATCTTGCCGAATATGCGCTGACAACAACTCGGCGAACCGCTCCGCGCCTCGACGAACTGCGACGTCTTTCGGCTGATCCGGTGCCAACACGATCGGTGGCTCGATGACCAGCGTGTGGAAGGCTCCGTGGCGCCGATGGAGGAAAGCCGGCAGGATGAGCGCGTGCCGATGAGAGGCCAACTGAAACGGCCCGACGGCAAACAACGCTGGTCGACCAAAGAATGGAATCAAGATCCCCTGCCGACTCGCCTGGTCTGCCACAATTCCCACCAGCCGACCCTGGTCCAGCGCCGTGATGAGCCGTTTCATTGCGCCGCCCTTATGGATAATCGTGCACCCCTTGGACTCTCGATAGGACATCAGCAGTCGATACAATTTGGGCAGCTTGTCTTGCGCCCGAGCGAGGGCGACAATCGGATAGCCGTACAACGCCGCGGCGATCGACGACAGTTCCCAGTTGCCAAAATGCCCGGTCACGAAAATCACCGGTCGTCCTGACCCGACCGCATCATCAAAATGGTTCTGGCCTTTCACCGTGATGTACCGGTCAATAGCGGCGCGGTCGATCACTGGCAGCCGCAGCAGCTCAACGAACCCGGCGCCC
>JAHFGT010000023.1 GCA_023247275.1 Candidatus Omnitrophota bacterium | reverse complement strand
GGGGCGGTTCCCTCCCAAAAGGTAACGGAGGGGCCCAAAGGTGCCCTCAGCGCGGTCGGCAATCGCGCGTCGAGTGTAAAGGCAAAAGGGCGCTTGACTGCGAGACGTGCTTGTCGAGCAGAGACGAAAGTCGGGCTTAATGATCCGGCGGTGGAAGGTGGAATCGCCGTCGCTCAACGGATAATAGGTACTCTAGGGATAACAGGCTTATCGGATCCGAGAGTTCATATCGACGATCCGGTTTGGCACCTCGATGTCGGCTCATCGCATCCTGAGGCTGGAGAGGATGTAATCTTCTCTCCCACGGGGTAACCCGTGGGTAAGAAACCAGCTCATAACGGTGGAACCCCACATGTGTGGGGCAGTACCGTGGGAAGGCGGAGAGTGGAATGACTGAGGTCGAAAAAGCCTACGTCGCGGGATTTCTCGATGGCGATGGGAGCATTAGGGCTCACATCGTTCCGCACAGCGAATGCCGTTTTGGCTATGCGATTAGGGTGATCGTCAAGTTCTCACAACATGAGGACAACAACGAAATCCTTTGAGAGCTGAAACAGCTTTGCGGTGACGGATTTCTAAGTCAGGCGAATAAGCACGTGCGCGAGTTGGCGCCAAAAAGCTCGCGCAGTGTGGAGCACCTGCTGAGAGATATCGAGCCTTACGTCCGCATTAAGCGGAAGCAAGTGGAGCGTGCATGGCTGCTGAGCAGAGAAGCTGAAACACGTTCAGACGTCTGATGACTTTCGGCAGGCGGCTGAGATGGCTGATCTGATCAGTGCGGTGAACCTCAAATCCAGAAGTCGACGTAAGCATAGCAGTCAGACCATGCTCTTGTCCCCGTAACGACTGATCCCGCAAGGGTGAGATTCTGGTGACGCTAACGCCAGAATCAAACGCTGGCAGCCTACTCGCTCAATGGAGTGGCTGAAGGTATAGTCTTACCCCCCTGGTGACAGGGGAAGGTTGAGGTCTCAAGGGTCCGGCTGTTCGCCGGTTAAAGCGGTACGCGAGCTGGGTTTAGAACGTCGTGAGACAGTAACCGAAAGGTGAGCTGTCGTTAAACTTGGCTGTATGCTGGAAACTCTGGTAGGATCTCGCACTACTTCGTAAGGAGTGAAAACGTGACGAGTGCAGACAACCAGCAGGAAAGGCCAGACGAGGGGCTCTGCCAGTATATTGATATTGCTGGGTTCGTCGACGGCGAAGACAGTTTCCACGTGGCAGTTCAGCGAAGTCGGTTTACGCGCGTGGGGCTCCAAGTGATTCCGGAGTTCCATGTGTCGCAAAACCCTGATCGAGCTGAAGTGCTGAGTCTGATCCAACAAGTGCTTGGGTGTGGGTACATCAAGATCAATCACCCAGGTAGCATAAGGGATCGAAGCGTGGTACTGGTCGTTCGTAATCGACAGGACCCTGGTAGAGCGGGTCGTACCATTCTTCCAGCGATTTCCGTTGCGGTCTTCAAAGCAACGGGAATTTCAGACGTTCGCCATGATCGTACGTCGCATGGATCGCGGAGAACATCTGACGAAGGACGGGATAACCCTGATCTTACGACAGGCATTTGCGATGAACGGCGGTCGGTATCGCAAACGGTTGTTGCAAGATCACCTTGACGTCATGGAATCCTCAGAGACTGTACGCCAAGCCCACCACGCGAGTGGTGGAAAGATACAGTCCGGCCTGCATAGCGATATGCAGAGGTCAGCAGAAATGACTGGCCCGCCTGGTGGTTGACAGGTAGTAACAACGCGTCGGTCTCTATCTCATGTGGGCGTAGGAAACTTGCGGAGAGTTGCCCGTAGTACGAGAGGACCCGGGCAAACGGACCTCCGGTGTCCCAGTTGTTCCGCCAGGAGCATCGCTGGGTAGTCGTGTCCGGAACGGATAAGCGCTGAAAGCATCTAAGCGCCAAGCCTCCTCCAAGAAGAGGTTTCCCGGGGCGTAAGCCCCCTAAAGGCCCCTGGTAGACTACCAGGTTGATAGGCGGCAGGTGGAAGACCCGTGAGGGTTTCAGCCAAGCCGTACTAATCGGCCGTGCGGCTTAACTACGATTTGTTCTTTCCGACGAGACACTGTAGTTGTCTAGTAATTTCGGTAACTAGTAATTGGTAACTGGTAATTACCAATTACTAGTTACTGTTCTAGATTGGCTGGTGACCAGTCTCCAATTGACAAGTGATTGTTCCCTATTGTCCGGTGACCATACTGGAGGGGAAACACCCGATCCCATTCCGAATTCGGTCGTTAAGCCCTCCAAGGCCGATGGTAGTGATCCCGCAAGGGATCGTGAGAGTAGGTAGTTGCCGGGCTTTTCTTCTTGTGGCTGGCCGCCTCGCTCAGGATCATCCTGAGCGAGCGCCCTTCGACTCTGCTCAGGGCGCTCGTCCTGAGCCCGTCGAAGGACGAGCGAAGTGAGTCGAAGGCGAACGGTCGTTAAGAGCGATTGTTGGACGTAGGGCCTCGCGGCACTCCGTGATGTCGGTTAGCGGAGTGCCGCCTCTATTTGGGGTGGAGTCAACCAAGCCCAGAGTGCGGATGCAGCTACTGCCTGTCCGATCGTCAGTCACCAACCGCCGGATCCGCTGGCAGTCATTGGATGAGCTTGCGCTCGAGCAGCCGCACGGGCGTTGCTCGGCGCAGGCGTCGCAGCGGACCAGTCGACTCACGGCCATCGTGCCGGCCTACAACGAAGCCGGTACGATCGCCGATACGATTCGCAGTCTGCAGACGCAAACGGTGCCGCTCCATGAGATCATTGTGATCGACGACTGCTCAACGGATGGCACGGCTGATGTGGCGCGGGCGTTGGGTGTCAGGGTGGTTCGTCCAGCACGGAACACCGGCTCAAAGGCTGGGGCGCAGAACGTCGCGTTGGAGCGGATCCGCACTGAGTATACGATGGCGATTGACGCGGACACGGTGTTGGCCTGTGACGCGGTCGAACAACTCCTCACCGAACTGAATCGTCCACAGGTCGCTGCGGTGTGCGGCTCGGTGATCCCTCGGTATGTTCGCACGCTGTGGGAACGCGGTCGGTATATCGAATACCTGTTTGCCTTTACCTTCTATAAACCCATCCAAAATTTCTACACGAAGCCGCTGATTTCCTCTGGCTGTTTTTCTGCGTATCGCACGGACGCCCTACGCGCCATGGGTGGGTGGTCCACGCGGACATTGGCCGAAGACATGGATTTGACCTGGAGCTTTTACCAAGCCGGGTACCGCGTGCGGTTTGTCCCTGAAGCGGTCTGCTATCCGATTGAGCCGCACAGTTTTTGCTTCATGCGTCGGCAGCTGCGTCGATGGTCGCATGGCTTCGTCCAAAATGTCCGGCTGCACTGGCGCGGCTTACTGTCGATCCCGTACTTGCGCTCGGTCGTCGCCGTCGCCATGTGGGACGCGACGATGGCCTCGCTCGCTTATTTCTTGCTGTTGCCGCTCCTGGCCATCTTCGTCAGTCCATGGTTCCTGCTGGGCTATGTGATCGACGCGCCAGCGACGTTGGTGCCGATCTTGTCGATGGCCACCTCGCGTCGTGAGGTGGTTCGAGCCCTTGTCAGTCTCCCTGCTTTTTGGGTGTTACGAATCGTCAACGCCATTTCGTTCCTCGAAGCGCTGTGGACTGAGGTAATCCTGCGCCGGCCGCTGCGCGTCTACGAAAAGGGGCATTAGCCCATGATCCCACCTGCGGCGGCTACCGAAGACAGCCAGAACGTGAGTAGTCATTCAGAGAATCTGACCAATCTGGCGACGTTCGTCGAAGCGGCTCGTCTCGTTTTGAGCGGGGGCCGCTTCGGCCGCCAGGTAGTGGGATGAACGTCGGGCTGCCTGGGACTGGAATCGGCGGGCTGTTTTACCTGGTGACGGCGCTCTGCATGCCGCTCCTTGAGCTCGCGCGGACGCTGTGGCGCGGTCAGCTGGATGTCCACCGGTGGCGAGTCGCATGGCTCCAAGCCAGTCTTGCAGGCGCGATTCTCGGCGGGATGTACGCAACCGCGTGGACGATTCATCGACTGGCCCCTGTGTCCGTTGCGAAAAGCCTGCATACGACGACCCAACAGGTGGTGCACCATTTTGGTGTCACACCAACCTTGGTGACCGTATCGACCCTCCTCGGTCTTGTCCTGCTGACCGAACTCCTACGACTCGTCCAATTGGTCCGTCGTCGCGTCGATTCGCTCTAGCGAGCCTGTCCATGCTCAAGATGCTGGATGGGCGGCTGGTGGGATATGATCAGTTGGAAGGGGGTGTCCTGACCGATGGGATTCGTTAACACGTTGACCGGTCGATCCAGCCGCTTGCTCTTCTTCACCTTTACGATACGCTCCTCTCTCTCGTCCTCGTTTTGACCCATTCTGCTCATACGCGGTACAATAGGCATTCGTGTGACCGTTCGAGCCAGATGCGCTGTTGCGACACAGTCCTTCGACCAGGAGCTCTAACTGTTCCAAGTTGGGCGGCTTGCACACATAGCCATCCGCGCTGAGCTCGGTGCTGTGGACAGCGTCGTCGTAGTCCGTCGAAGTGAGGATCAACACCTTACGGGCTGGGTCGACGAGCTTGAGTTGCTTGAGGGTCGCGATTCCCCCGATGCCCGGCATCAAGAGATCCAGCAGGACGACCTGAGGTTGGAACGTCATCATCACTGGCAGGGCATCTTCCCCACGGCAGACACTGCGGACCTCATACCCTTTGAGAGAGAAAAACTCCTCCAGCAGACGGCAGATTCGCTGCTCGTCGTCCACAATCAAGAGCTTCCGATGCGCCCTCCACGAGCGTGTTCGACTCGTCGAGGCCATGGAACTCCCATCTCTGAGGGCTAGTCCAAGTTTGCCTGAGGTCAGGCGCGGACATCAAGGGCAACGCTGATGGGCACACCTTACGGCACAGTGGCTGGACAGAGGCCATCAGCCCGATTCCATTGGCCGGCGATCCTCATCATCGCCGTTGGGGTGTTGGCCTACCTGAACAGTTTGTCCGGCGCGTTTGTGTTCGATGATATCCCTGGGATCGTCGAGAATCCGCACATCCGCCATCTCTGGCCGTTATCGTCTACCCTCACCGCTCCGCTGGATTCTCCCCCCGCCGGTCGGCCGATGGTCGCGCTCTCGCTGGCCATCAATTATCGCGTGGGCGAGTTGCAGGTGATCGGGTATCACGTGTTGAATCTGCTCGTTCATTTACTGAATGGGTTGCTGCTCTATGGAGTGCTCCGGCGAACGTTCGTGGCGCAGCGGTGGGCTCCCAGCGTCGCTGCGGCGGCCCGCGGATTGGCGCTGTCGACAACGCTGTTGTGGCTGGTGCATCCGCTGCTCACCGAGAGTGTGACGTACATCAGCCAACGCACCGAGCTGCTCGTCGGGCTGTTCCTGCTGCTCACGTTGTCCTGTGCGATTCGCGGCGCGACGGCTGATCGGCCGATCCGGTGGCACGTGGCGGCGATCGTCTTCTGCGCGCTTGGGATGGCGAGCAAAGAAGTCATGGCCGCCGCGCCGCTAGGGGTGATGCTCTACGAACGAATCTTCGTCTTCGAATCGTTCACCCAGATGTGGCGACGCCGACGACGATTCTTCGTTGGGCTCATGTTGACGTGGGGTATTCTGATCGCGCTCACGGCCGGCGGACCACGCGCTGGCACCGTGGGATTTCATTTTCAGGTGGTCACGCCACTGGACTACGCGCGGACCCAGTGCGGGGTGCTCTTACATTACTTGCGGCTCGCCCTCTGGCCTCACCCACTCAGCGTCGATTATCATGATTGGCCGATCGCCAGGACCTGGCACGGAATCTGGCCGGCGGTGGTGGTCATCGGCGCCCTCCTGGGCGGAACGCTGTGGGCGCTATGGCGCAAGCCCTGGCTCGGGTTTTTCGGCGCCTGGTGTGTGTTGATCCTGGCTCCAAGTTCCAGCCTTGTGCCGATCCCATCGGAGATTGTGGCAGAGCGGCGCATGTACCTGCCTCTAGCGGCGCTGATGACATTGGCGGTACTCGCCGCGTGGAAGAGGCTTGATCGCCTGCGTCTTCGTCCGTCACGTCAGCGCATGGTCCAGGGCGGACTGGTGCTCATCGGGCTGGTGGGATTGAGTGTCGTCACCGTCCGGCGCAATATGGACTATGCGACTGAGCTCAGCCTATGGACGCAGACCGCCGCGACCCATCCGAACAGCTCGTACGCGCAGGCCACCCTGTGTCGGGCGCTACTCGAGGCCAGGCATGTCGAAGAGGCTCAGGATCGCTGTCTATGGGCGCTGAGCCTTGAACCCTGGCGTCCTGAGGCGCACCTCAATCTTGGGGCCACGCTGGCCCAGCAGGGCCGGTATGACGAGGCCATGGCCGAGTATGCCCAGGTCGTACGACTTGACGCAACGTCCGCTAAAGCCCATAACAACTGGGGGACGGTGTTATTGCAGCTGGGCCGACCACAAGAGGCCGAGTCCCATTTTGCCGAATCGGTTCGACTCGATCCCTCGTTTGCTCAGATGCACTTTAATCTGGGCAACGCGCTGGCTCGACAGGAGCGGTTCGATGAAGCGGTGCAGGAATATGCCGAGTCGATCCGGATCCAGCCGCGATTTGCCGACGCGCACAACAATTGGGGCAACGTCTTGCTGTTACAAGGACAAATCAACGCAGCGCGAGAACATTACGTAGCTGCGCTCCGGGCTGATCCGCAACATGTGAAGGCGGCCAACAACCTGCACCGTTTGGCGTCTGGGGCGATACCGCCGAGATGACCCGCGGTCATCTCGGCTGGTCTGGGATCCTCGCCGGCTTGCTCTGGTGTGGCTGGGCTGTGAGCGCAGTCGCAGAAACCGAACGCGCTGATCTGGGCTCGATGGACGGTTGGGCTGTGGTCGATTCCAATGGACAGGTGCCAGACGGTGCGGTGCTGCGCGTAGATCCAGAAGGGTTGACCTACCTGTATCGACGCGGCCTGCTGTCGCCACTGGTCCATCACACGACCTTAGCGCAGTTGCGCGAGCTGCGGCTCACGCTCAGCTCTGAAGAGGATGCGACCTTTGTGATCGCGGTTCAGGATGTGGACGGCGCGAAGTTCGTGTACCGGTTCGGGCTTCACGAAAGCCAACCCAGAACCATTCGTGTCCGACCTGGAGATTTTCAGCTCGGCAGCGATTCCCCGATCAGAAAATTGCATCTGGACCCGTCCCGATTGGGAACCGGCTACACGTTGTTCGATTTGGGTGGAGCGACCGGGGCGCATGCCGACAGTACCAATGTCGTGTACATCCGGGCGGTTGAAATTGACCGGGACAGCCCGCGAATCGAGCGGGGCGATCTGATAGTGGATCGGGCCATCACCATCGCGGACAGTGTTGAACGGGACGGCGATATCTATGTGGTGAAGGGAGGATCGCTGTGGGTGACCGCGCCGCACTTTGTCCTGCGCGGGCAGCTCTCTATTGAAGACGGGACCGCTGAATTTGAAGGCGGGGTGATTGAGATCCCGCAGCGGTATCCTCGGGAACAACGCATCGTCGTTGGCACAGGAGCTCGGCTGCGGATTCGGCGAGCTGTTGTCAAGAGCGACCATCTACCATTCACGCTGAGATTGTTAGACCAGGCCCGGTACGAGGTCGAAGAGACGGAGTTTGAGGGCGGGGTCAGCTGCCAGGTGCGAGACTCGACGCGTGTGTGGTTGCTGCGGGCTGTGACCCCTGGCGAATTTATTGTGGCGCCCGGCGGCGAGCTGTCGGTCCAGAATAGTACCGGTGTGTCGGTGTGGCTCACGCTCGGGTCGGCGGCCAAGGGGCGCTTGGCCCTGCCAGCGGGCGAGCGGATCGCCACCTGGCAGTCAGGCCAAGGGCTCAATGTTCATATCCAAAACTCCAGCGACATCACGTGGGGTCTACTGTCCCTGGCCGGTTCTGATTGTGTGATTGAGGACAGCAACCTATCGGTGGTCGGATGGTTGGTCAGTGAAGGATTGGTCCGGTTCCGCGATATTCCCAACGGTGGTGGACACGCGTTGACCATTCACACTCCGGATCGATCGCTTGGTTTTCTGCGGACCACCGTGCGCGAGTGGCATTTTTACGCAGACGGCTCGGCTCGGGTAGGGGTCGAGCGCTGTGTCTACGGCGATGCCGAGACGTTTGGCAGCGGGCATATGGAGGTGGCAGATTCTACCAGTGCGCCTGGCGGCAGCACGGTTGCCAGCCACGGAGAGTCGCGACTGCGACTGCTCAAATGCTCCTTCACAGGGTCAATCGCGGCTCGTGAGCACTCGTCGCTCCTCCTCGACCGGTGCCGAATCACCGGTCCGCTGTTTGCGGATGATCAGGCCACTGTGCGTCTGACAGGCTCAACGATGACCGGCCCGATCCATCAAGAGGCCGGCGCAACCGTGGTGCACGACGAGGCGACGCCTGAGGCGGAACCATAAGCGTAAGGGAGGAATGTCATGCAGGAAGTGTTTTCCATTTTGGTGGCGTTCGCAGGGTTGGTCATCGGGCTGCTGGTCATTGGATGGGCCTATGGAGATTTTCGGTCTGAGAATCGGTCGACGTAATTCGGACCGTGGCTGGAGTTCACAGAAGGAGGAGCAATGGGGAAACTGCGAGATAGCGTGCTATGGACAGTGGTCGGGATATTGGTCACTGGGGGTGCGCTGCCTGTCAACGCCCATGCCACCGGCGAACCAACCGGTGGAATGTTGGATGGGCAGGTATTTGTTGGAGAGCTGGGTGCGCAAGGTCAGACCGCTGGCACGGCCGATGAGTTCTCTTTTCATCAGGGGAGGTTTCGATCGTCAGCATGCGATGAGTACGGGTTTGGTGATGCGGCCTACACGGCGGTGCTCAACGAGGACACGGTGAATTTTGAATCAACGACCCTGAGCGCCTCCAACGGAACGATGCAGTGGACGGGAAGGGTGACTGGCGTGTCGGTGGAAGGCAGTGCCATTTGGCAGAAGACGCCTGGAGGCCCGGTCGAGCCGTACTGGTTTAAGGGGACGCTCAAGAAGTAACTCGCGCGTAGGGGTCGCGTGTTTGACACCCCTGCGAGGCTCAGGCATACTTGACAGAGTTGCTCATATCCGTGGGGTTTACGAACTGACGGACGGCTCCGTCGTCTTCCGAGGGCAGCCATGTGGCGCGTACTGTACCGGGTTGTCATCGCGCTCAGCGTGATGATGTCTGACGCCAGTGTGGCGTCCGCAGACAATCGACCAGTTGAGCAACTTCCCGCGGATATCGTGCGGTGGTCCACGCTCTGGACCCTTGTCCCAGAGCAAATGGCCGAATCACACCTGGCGCAAGGGCCGGTCGCCGGGGTGACAATTGGAGTGGCTCGAGGCGTGGCGAAGCTGGTGTGCGTGACGGGCGAAGAGGTCTGGCACATCGCCAGGACGGATCGTCGACCGGGGCATCGGCATGAGCCCGGAGCCTTGCTCCTCCGCTATGAGTTTTAGCATGCCTGCCAAGCCACGTGATTGACCAGCGACCACGCGATGTGCGCCTCAGCAGACACCCCAACCTCTGACCCGCGTCCGGCAAACACCGATGGGAACATCCAGATTCTGTTCGTCGATGATGACCCTGGGGTACTCAAAATCTATACGAAACGGCTGGAATTGGCCGGCTACCACGTCACACGCGCCATGGATGGTGAGCAAGCGTTGGCCAGCATTGCCGCGCAGCGCCCGGATCTGATCATCCTCGATATCATGCTGCCCAAGCTCAACGGATATGAGGTCTGTGCCCGATTGAAGCAAGAGCCGTCGACGAAGACCATTCCGATCGTGATGTTTACCGCCAAGGGCCGGCCGGAAGAACATGTGGCTGGACTGATGTTTGGGGCGGATGCGTACGTCAGCAAAAGCTGTTCCGCCCATGTCCTGATTGATCAGATCAAGGCCGTGCTCGAACGTCCACCGACAGTGGACGCGTGAGGCGCGCAGCCACGGGTCGATCAACTGAGGATGATCCACGACCGATAGCGACTGGGCAGGAGCAGCGCATGTTGCGCGACAAGCTGGGAATCCAAGAAGGCACTCGAGTCGCCATTCTCAATGCCCCACGAACCTACCGCATGTTGCTCGGCAGCCTCCCACGGAACGTTGAGCGGATTGCGATTGTGAAAGGCCATGCGGACTTTGTCCAATTCTTCACGACGTCCCGAGAAGAGCTCGCAGACTGTTTTCCACACCTGAAACGAGGGCTGGCGCCAGCCGGTATGCTGTGGATTTGCTGGCCGAAGACGGCGCGCTCCACAGGACAGCTCAATGAGGCCAGCGTTCGCTCGCTCGGGTTGAAACACGGCCTGCTGGACGTGAAGGCTATTTCAATCGATGACACGTGGTGTGGCTTAAAGTTTATCTACCGGCCCAAGGATCGCAAATCTTGATCGGATGTCGTTTCATGTACCCCACCCGCCTGCACCCAGTGTGAAACCGGTTCCAGGACGCAGTACAATACTCCTGCACAGGATTCAGGCCTGGTAGCCCTGACAGGGAGGACCCGATGAAGCGGATGCGCCGCATAGGTGTGGGATTCATTGGTGTGATCGTGCTGGTCGTGGTTGGCCGCAATGTGATCGCCCGGGCGGTGATCGTCAATGGGGTCAAGGCGGCCACCGGCGTCAATGTGGGGGTGGACCGCCTGCACATCGGCCTGATGCGGTCCCGCGTAGCCGCCGAGGGCGTGACTGTGCTGAACCCTCCTGGATTTCCCGAACCCGTGATGGTCTCATTGCCAGAACTGGTTGTTGAGTACGATCTGTTGTCGTTTCTCAGGGGCGCGCCGCATCTGAAGCGGGTCAGGGTCCATCTGGCCGACGTCACGGTGATTCGGGATGAGCAGGGCCGGGTCAACGTGAACTCCTTGCGGCCGGTCCAACAACAACAGCAGAAGCAACAGCAACCCATGCAAGTCCGGATCGATGAGTTGGACTTGAAAGTTGGCCGGGTCGTGTACAAAGATTACTCCCGTAGTCGGGCGCCAATCGCCCGATCGTATGACGTCAATATCGACGAGCGATTCGAGCACATCACGAATGCGCAAGCCGTGGTGAGCACCATTCTGTTGCGATCATTGGCGAAGACCACGGTCGGTCAATTGGCGAACATCGACATGACCGCGCTCAGGGGCAGCGCCATTGAGGGGCTCAAGGGGGCTGCGGACGATGTCCTGCACTCGGTCATCGGCGATGAAGGAGCTGCCCTGTTGGATTCGTTGTGGCCGGGTCGGTCCCCGAGCCAGCATCACTGAAGATCTTCGATGAGTCTGGTGAGATTGGAACGGCACTAGCCCATGGGATTGCGGCTCGCGGTCGTGGTCATTGAAGGGTACGGTGTTGTCACACTCCTGGGGGGATTCATTGGATACGTCAAAGCTCGCAGCGTCGCCTCGCTGGTGACAGGCAGTGTCTGTGGGCTCAGTCTCTGGCTCTGCGGATTCGGGACCGCTCAGGGCAATGTCTCAGCAGAGCTGGTGGCCGCCTTGATCGCGACAATGCTCGGCGCAAGATTCCTCATGACGTGGCGACGTCACCACCGGGTGATGCCAGATCTGCTCATGGTCATCCTGGCGGCGTCCACCCTCATCGCGATTGGAACCCACCTCCTCTTGTAACTTCCATGGAAATGAAGTGCCCCTACTGTTTTTCGCCTGACGTGACGGTAGTCTCCTCGTTGAAACGACGAGATGTGGCGGTGATCCACTGTGCGCGTTGTGGCCAGACCTCAGAGGTTGACGTGGAAAATCTCAATGCGGATACGGATACGACGCACACCCCGCCGCCTCAACCGACATCGGGATCCTGATGGTGACGTTCTATGGGTATGCGAAATGCTCCACCTGTCGCAAGGCCAAAGCGTATCTGACCGCGCAGGGGATCGTGGTGCGGGAGATCGATATCACGACCCATCCGCCGTCCAAGGCCCAATTGCAGGCGATGGTGGAATCCGGCGCCTATCACCTACCGGAGCTGTTCAATCGGTCCGGCGAGCTGTATCGGCAGTTCAACATGAAGACCCGGCTGCGCGAACTCGATTCGGGGGCATTGCTGGACCTGCTGGCTCGCCATGGCCGGCTGATCAAGCGGCCCATCGTGACGGACGGGACACGCTACACCGTCGGGTTTGACCTGGTCCGCATGCGCCAGGTGTGGGCCCATGACGCGATGAGAGCACATGAAAGTTTCTGACCTGATCGTGCGGTGCCTGGAGCAGGAAGGCGTTCGGTATGTGTTCGGCGTCCCGGGTGAGGAAAACGAGGATCTGCTGTTCTCGCTGGAACGGTCATCGATTCAATTCGTCCCGACGCGGCACGAGCAAGGGGCCGCCTTTATGGCGGATGTGTGGGGTCGGCTGACCGGCAAGGCCGGGGTGTGCCTCGCTACCCTTGGGCCAGGAGCCACCAACTTGATGACCGGTGTGGCCGATGCATTTCTGGACAAGAGTCCCCTGGTGGCGATCACCGGCCAGGCCGGGGTGGGCCGCGTCTACAAGGAAAGCCATCAATACCTTGACGTGGTCGGCATGTTTCGCCCGATCACCAAATGGAACGGCTCGATCGCTGACCCGGATGTCGCGGCAGAAATGGTCCGCAAGGCGTTTAAGATTGCCGAGAGCGAAAAGCCAGGGGCTACGCACATCGAGCTGCCTGAGGACGTGGCGAAGATGGACACCGCGCTGCAGCCGTTGCGATCGATCCGCGTGCGACGGCCGGATCCGGATCGCAAAGCGCTTGCGGATACGCTCACCCTGTTGTCAGCGTCGAAGCGGCCCTTGATCATTGCGGGCAATGGCGCCATCCGAAAGCTGGCGTCGGTCCAACTGCGCGAGCTGGTCGGTCGATGCCATGTGCCGGTTGCGCACACGTTCATGGGGCAGGGGGCGATCTCGGATCGCACCCCAGAGTCGCTCATGACGATCGGACTCGGGCTGCGCGATTTTGTCATGGACGCGGTCGAACAGGCGGATCTGATCCTGACCATCGGGTATGATCTCACCGAATACGCCCCGCAGCGGTGGAACCCAGCCGCAGACAAGCGGATCATCCATATCGATTTTTCCCCGGCTGAGGTGTATCGGCACTACCAGCCGGTCGTCGAACTTGTGGCGGATATCTCAGCCAGCCTGCGCGAGCTCAATGCCTCGATCGGCCAGCACGACTGCCGGTGTGATCCAACGTGGTACGCGCCGATTCGCCAGCGCATCCTCGACGACATCGCCAGCTATGATCTGACAGCAGGCCAACCGTTCACGGTGCCTGGGGTGCTCAACGTGCTGCGCCAGATTTTAGGCGACGATGATTTGCTCATCAGCGATGTTGGCAGTCATAAGATTTGGATCGCCAGAAACTTTCCGGTGGCGACCCCTAACGGGTGTCTCATCTCCAATGGTCTGGCCAGTATGGGGATTGCGCTACCCGGCGGGGTGGCTGCTGCGCTGCACCAGCCGCAGCGACGCATTGTCGCCGCGATGGGTGACGGCGGATTTCTCATGAACGCCCAGGAGCTGGAAACGGCCAAGCGGCTGGGCGTCGCGTTTACGGTGCTCATTTTTAACGACAACGACTACGGCCTGATCAGTTGGAAGCAACGCATGACCAGAGGTCACCAGACCGGGACCCGGCTGACGAATCCAGATTTCAAACGGTTCGCGGAGAGTTTTGGCATTACCGGCTACAGTCCTCGCACAGTCGCTGACTTGCGGCAGCAATTGCGCCAGGCGATCGAGTCACATCAGCTGTGCGTCGTCGATGTCCCGGTCGATCAGGGCGTGAATGACGCGTTGGCCAACAAACTGCAGAGGCAGCAGTCCCTCGCGACGTTTCATGGCGATTAAGGCGATCAATCCAGCGACCGGTCAACTGTTGCGATCGTATCCTGAGCACCCGCCGGCGGCTGTGCAGACGTTGCTCGACAACGCGCGGCAGGCCTTTGACGCCTGGCGGCAGACCTCCTTCGCGCACCGCGCGAGCGTGCTGCGCGCAGTCGCTCAGCGGCTGCGCACGACGCGTGAAGCGCACGCCCGCCTGATGGCGCAAGAGATGGGCAAGCCGGTGACGCAAGGTCGGTCTGAAATTGACAAGTGCGCCCTCACCTGCGACTACTATGCCGAGCAGGGTGAGCGGTTTTTGCAGCCTGAGGTGGTGCCAACGGACGCGGTCAAGAGTTACGTGCGGTTCGAGCCGCTGGGCACCGTGTTGGCGATCATGCCGTGGAATTTTCCGTTCTGGCAGGTGGTTCGATTCGCCGCGCCGGCGCTCATGGCCGGCAACGCAGCACTCCTCAAGCATGCGTCCAATGTCCCAGGGTGCGCGTTGGCCATTGAGCAGGTGTTCGCAGATTCCGGGACGCCGGCCGGACTGTTTCAGTCGCTGCTGATCGGCTCCGACCGGGTGGCCGAGCTTATCCACCATCCGCTGATTCGAGCGATCACGCTTACCGGCAGCACCCCGGCCGGTCAATCGGTGGCTGCGGCCGCCGGTGCTGCGCTAAAGAAAACGGTGTTGGAACTTGGCGGCAGCGACCCGTACATCGTCCTGGAAGATGCGGATTTGCCTCAGGCTGCCCACGTGTGCGCGGCATCGCGGCTGATCAACAGCGGCCAGAGTTGCATTGCCGCGAAACGGTTCATCGTCGTCGAGTCGGTTCGTCAACCGTTTGAGCGATTGTTCGTCGAGGTGCTGCAAACTCAGCGGATGGGGGATCCGCTTGATGAATCGACCACGGTGGGGCCCTTGGCCCGACACGACCTGCGCGATGGGCTGCATGAGCAGGTGCAGCGCAGCGTGGCCGATGGGGCGCGGTTGTTGGTGGGCGGGAAGATCCCCTCGTCGCCTGGCGCCTACTATCCGCCGACGGTCTTGACACAGGTGCGCAAAGGGATGGCCGCGTATGACGAGGAAACGTTCGGTCCGGTCGCCGCGATCATCCCGGTGAAAGACGAGGCGGCCGCGATCGCCGCAGCGAACGACTCGCCCTTCGGGCTGGGGGCTGCGGTGTTTACGCAGGATCGGGCTCGGGGCGAGCGAATCACAGCCAGCCTAGAAGCCGGATCCTGTTTTGTGAATACGCAGGTTCGGTCCGATCCCCGGCTCCCGTTTGGTGGGATCAAAGCGTCAGGGTATGGGCGGGAACTGTCCAGTGTTGGAATCCGCGAATTCGTGAACATCAAGACCGTGTATATCGCCTGAGTCGGTCTGAGCGCATGATCGGCGGCAAACAGCTGATCGTCTACGACCTGGATGGCACGCTGGTCGATACGCTCCAAGATGTGGTGGCTGCGGTCAATCAAACGCTGACCCGCCTTGGGCATAGGCCGCTGCCGGTTGAGCAGATCCGTCAGGCGATCGGTCGCGGACTGGTTGACCTACTCGGTCGTTGCCTGGGGACCCAAGACCAGGCTGAACTCGCCAACGGTGTCCAGATCTTCCGCTCGTATTATGCCGACCATCTCGTCGACCACAGCCACCTGTATCCGCACGCCCAAGCACTCCTGGCCTATTTTCATGCCCGCCCACAGGCGGTCGTGACCAATAAGCCCAATCCGTTTGCCGCCAATCTGCTCAGCGCGCTTGGTGTGGCCGACTATTTTTTCCGAGTTGTCGCCGCAGGTGACGGCTATCCAAAGAAACCAGACCCTGCCGCCGTGATCACCCTCCTGCGCGAAACCGATTCCTCAGCGCATCGCTGCCTCTTGATCGGCGATAGCGCGCTAGATGTCGAAACCGGTCGCCGAGCCGGGGTTTTTACCGTTGGCGTCACGCATGGGTTCGCCGACCAGGGTGAGCTGGAGTCAGCCCGTCCGGATCTGTTGGTACACGATTTCGCCGAGCTGCTAGCCATCGCCCGCCAGCGCCAGTGGTGACCCGAACGCTGAAACGACCCTGCGAAATTTTTTTTGCCGAATTCACAATCAGCAGCCGGAGGACATAAATCCTATGAACCAGTATGAAGTTCTCAGCGTTTCTGTTTGGCGGTCAACGGTGCGGCTCTTGCCGTTATTGCGATAGGCCAGGTATACTTCGGGGGCCAAGCAATTGGTAGAACCCAGACGAACTGCCACACCTCCGCCGCGTTGGCGGGCCCAGCATCGACGATCGTGTTGGGTGCCGAAAGGCAGGGTCCCCTGCAGAGGCAGGGCTTTATCCGTCACCGGATAAAGGGAAAGCTACGGGTCCCACGCGTGTCGAAGGTCAACGCGCGACAGGCTGATGGGACCGCCGAGCCGCCGAACCTGGGATCGGCGGCTTTTTTGTTTTGCCACACCAGGCGGCGAGGGAGATGGAGATGAGGCAAGCCACGAGTCAGAACCGCGGAGCACTGTTACTGGTCGCCCTGTTCATGACCAGTTTGCTCTCCCTTTATGTCGTGACCGGCACGATCCGGACATTCACTGACCTGCGCGCCGCCAACCTGTATGTCGAGAAGCAGCAGATGTTCCAGCTCGCCGAAGGCGGGTTGAATGACGCGATGGTCCAGGTCAAGCAACGGCTGGATGCGGCGACTGGGCAATTCCCCAAAGAGCAAGACTTGCAGGTCGGTACCTCGCCACAACTTCAACAGTTCACCAAGGCCAAAACGTACAAGATCACGGTAGCGTACCAGCGTGATGCAGGCGGTAACATCCGACAGGAGCCGGTTGAGGCTAACAGCGGGTCATTCAAGGGGTTGACCGTCCAGCGCCGGGTCGCTGTGGTGACCGTTGAGACCGCAGGAGCTCAAGCGACCACCAAACTGAGAAGCTATATCCAAGTTGACATGGTCCAAATCTTCCAGTTCGCCATTTTTGACTATGATGATCTCGCTTTCTGGTCTGGGGCGGCAATAACCATCGACGGGCCAATGTACGCCGGCGGCACCATCTCCTTGCATCCGAATCGAACCCTGACCATCAGCGGAACGGTGAGCGCCGGCAAAGACGTGATCCATGGGCAGGAAGGGCCTGGCACCGACCGCACCGGCGATGTCTTGGTGTGGAACGAAGAGAAACGGCAATTTGGCAACATGAAAAACCCCGCCGACCTCCAAGCACAGCACGGCAACTGGCTGACCAGTACCGATCCGCAGTGGGACACGTTATCCGCAGACCGGTGGGGCGGGGCGGTGCAAGCGCATGTCGATCCGATTCTGTTGCCGACCGGCTCAGAGTTGCCGGCGACCGAGCTGATTGAGCCGTGCAAGTCCACCGACACGTCGGCCCAGATCGATGTGAAGATCTGTTACGAGGCTGATCTGCGGATCCTGGATGGCAAAGTTGAACGACGGTTCGTCAGCAACGGCACCACGACATGGCAGCCGATCACAATCGGCAATGGACCTAACCAGATGCCGCCGGAGGTCATTACCGATGTCCAGTTTTATGACGAACGCGAGACTGAAGCCGGGGTCAAGAGAAGCGGGCAGGTGGCAGCGACCCAAATTGATATTGAGAAATTACGCCAGACGCCGTTCTTTCCAAAGAACGGGATTCTCTATGTGGGTTCGACACAACCACGGATTAGCCCCAGGGCTCCACTCGAAGCCGTCCGACTCATCAACGGGGTTACGTTACCGTCGCAAGGACTGACGGTGGCGACGCACCATCCGCTCTACGTCAAGGGTGACTACAATGTGCCAGGGCAGCTGCTCGCACCCAAGCCGCCGGCTGCGTTTATCTCAGATGCGTTTACCGTCCTCTCGGACAACTGGGACGACAGTGTCAAAGCAAACAAGCGTGACAACGGTAACCGACCCAAAGCCGGGCGCAACAATCCCAAGGTCAAAACGATGACGCTCAACGCCGCCATCCTCAGCGGCCGGGCCCAAGAACCAGACAGTGAGCATATGGTGCGGTTCCTCGAAGACTGGAGAGGCATGACCTTCAATTTTACCGGCTCTGAAGTGAGTCTGTGGCAAAGCCGTGAGGCAACGACTGACCTTGCAGCCCGCAGTGTGGGTGATGGAGGTGCTGGGGCTGTCTACTTTCCACCAGGCCGCAACTGGAAATTTGAGAAGAGCTTTCTCAAGAACGTTATCCCGCCAGGCGCTCCGCGTGTGTATATAACAACCAAGAAGCTGTGGGTCGATTGCCCTCCTGACGCCAATACGACGGGCGCTCCGCTTGATCCTTGCCGCTAAGGTTTCTCCTTTGTATACCAGACGTTAGTCTGGTATACTGCCTCATAAGATGCTCAAGGATGCCAAGCCCGAACCGTATCTGGAACCCTCCGAATCCCTACCTGACTGAGCACCGACAGCTGCTGGGCGAGCCGCCGGTCGCCGAACTGGAGGTGTACGAGGACGAGTCGCAGTCCATCCTGTCGGAAAACGACAGCCCGGACGTGGGCTTGCGCTGGAGCGTCAATCCGTATCGGGGTTGCTTTCATGCCTGCGCCTACTGCCTGTCCGGTGATACCCAGATTTTGATGGCCAACGGCGACACTCGCGTACTGGCCGATATTCGCGCTGGCGACGAAATTTACGGAACCGTTCGGCAAGGGGTTTACCGACGCTACACGAGGAGCCATGTTCTGGCGCACTGGTCCTCAACCAAGCCAGCCTATCTTGTTGTTCTAGCAGATGGGACAAAGCTTGTCGCCAGCGCAGACCATCGCTTCCTCACAAGACGGGGATGGAAACATGTGACGGGTACGCAGTACGGTCTGGCTTGTCGGCCACATCTGACACGTCAGGTGAAGTTACTCGGCACAGGTCGATTCGCCGATCCCTTTTTAGAGGACGCGGATTACAAACGAGGGTACCTGTCAGGAATGGTGCGTGGCGATGGACTGCTCGGAACGTATTGTGATGACGGTCGCCGGCGAGGAATGGATATCCAGCACCACGTTCGACTCGCCCGTATCGACCAGGAGGCGCTTGAAAGGACCCGGCGCTATCTCGCTGAATTTGACGTCTCGACTCACGAGTGTGCGTTCTGGCAACCTGCGAATCCAGGCCTTAAACCCATGCGGGCAATCCGCACAAATGCGTATAGAAACGTTGAGCGGGTCCGACAACTGATCGAATGGCCAGCTTCCTCGCCTCCTCTTGCTTGGTCAAGAGGATTTCTCGCCGGAATCTTTGACGCGGAAGGGAGCTACAGTGGTGGAATCCTCCGTATTTCGAATACAGATCCAGAGATCCTGACTCGTACACGATCCGCACTCTGCTATCTTGGATTCGACCCGACCCTGGATTTCCGACCGAAGAACCTGGTGCGCCACGTGCGCATTCATGGCGGTTTGAGCGAGGCGCTGCGGTTCTTTCGCTCGGTGAACCCGGCCATTCACCGCAAGCGGAACATCGAGGGACAGGCGCTCAAGAATGACGCGCGCCTGCGCGTCATTGATGTGCGCCCTCTTGGACTTGAGCTCCCCATGTTCGACATCACAACCACGACCGGTGACTTCATTGCGAACGGCGTTGTGAGTCACAACTGCTACGCGCGGCCGACGCATGAGTATTTTGGGTTTGGGGCCGGGACCGATTTTGAGCGACGGATCTTTGTGAAGCGGCGCGCGCCGCAGTTGTTGGAGCACGCGTTGCGTCGCCCATCATGGGCTGGCGAGCGGATTATGTTCTCTGGCGTGACCGATTGTTATCAGCCGCTGGAGGCGGGGTACAAATTGACGCAGGGTTGTCTTGCCGTCTGCCTGCGGTTTCGCAATCCGGTGGGGATCATTACCAAGTCGCTGCTGATCCGCCGCGACATCGAGCTGTTGGCCGCGTTGGCAAAGGAGGCGGGCGCCAGCGTGTCGCTGAGCATCCCGTTTCTCGACGAAGACGTTGCGCGGGCCATGGAGCCTGGCGCTCCGACGGTGCGTCGTCGGTTTGAGACGATGGCGTTGTTGGCTCATGCCGGCGTGCCGGTAGGCATTGGAATCGCTCCGATCATCCCGGGACTCAACGACCATGAGATCCCTGGACTGCTGACAGAGGCCAAGCGCTGCGGAGCTGGGGCAGCCTTTAAGGTGCTGTTGCGGCTGCCAGGCAGCGTGAAGGCAGTCTTTTTTCATCGGTTGCGGGAGCAGATGCCGCTGCGCGCGGCTCGAATCGAGCACCGGATTCGGGAGGTCCGCCAGGGCCGGTTGTACGATAGCCGGTTTGGCCACCGCCATTCTGGGACCGGCACCTATTGGGAGATGATCGAGCAGCAGTGGGCGATCTGGACTCGGCGCCTTGGGTTCAAGGCTACCGAACGACCAGAGCGTCCTTCCACGTTCCGACGACCACCTCAGCCGACGCCGCAACTGGAGTTTGATTGGGCTCTTGACGGCGGGCATGCGCATCAGCCATAGTTACTAGTGAAGCGCCCTCAGCGCGGCTGGGGGCGGTTTTCTTTTTTTACTGGGGACCGGCGTTGTCTTCAAGGAGGGATCTGATGAGCGATACCCGTCCGGAGCGGATCTTGATCGTGGACGATGATGTGGCCATCGCCCGTATGCTGCAACAGCTGTTAGAGTCGGTCGGGTACCGGATCCATACGGAAACCTCTGGCCAAGCTGCGCTGACCTATGCGATGGAGGAACCGCCTGCGTTGGTCATCCTGGATTTGCGGTTGCCGGATCTCAACGGGTACGACGTCTGCCGGCGGCTGCGCCACCTCTACTCAGGGTGGACGTTGCCAGTCATCATGCTGACCGGCATGGACCGGCCGGTGGATCAGTTGCGCGGTTTTGCGCATGGTGCGGATGCCTATCTGACGAAACCCTGCGATCCCAGCGAGTTGTTGAAGACGGTCGGTCTGTTGCTGGGCGAAGCCGAGTTTGATTGGCGTGGCCTGGGCACCTTGTAACGCCGAGGACAGAAGCTCCAACAATCAGAGGTCAGAGGACAGAGATCAGAGGTCAGAGCCGCGGTCCGACCTTGTCTGACTTCTGTCATCTGACGTCTGTCCTCTGAGCGCATGCCTTTACACCTCCTCTTTTACAGTGCTATACTACCGCCAATCTATCGTCCTGAGCGAGTGAAGCGAGTCGAGGGATCGAAGGACGACACCCCCCCTTCAACATGGCAGGACATTCCAAGTGGGCTGGCATCAAGCACAAAAAAGCGGTTGTGGATGCCCAGCGCGGGAAGGTATTCTCGAAAGTCATCCGCGAAATTACCGCAGCGGCGCGAATTGGCGGCGGGCATCCTGACGCCAATCCGCGTCTGCGCCTGGCGATCCAGAAAGCCAGAGAGGCCAATCTCCCCAAGGACAGCCTGGAGAAAGCCATCAAGCGCGGCACTGGGGATTTGCCAGGGGTCGCGTATGAAGAGATGGTGCTTGAAGGCTATGGGCCGGGTGGAGTCGCAATCCTCGTCGAGGCCTTGAGCGATAACAAGAACCGCACCAGCGCTGAGCTACGCAGTCTGTTTACTCGGCTGGGCGGAAATCTGGCCGGAGCCGGCAGCGTGTCGTGGCTGTTTCAGAAAAAGGGCCTGCTTATCGTGAAAGTCGACCGGATGGCCGAAGATCGGCTGATGGAATCAGCCATCGACGCTGGGGCAGAGGATTTCAGGTTGGAGGGCGGCCAGGCTACCATTCTGACGACCCCGCAACAGTTGGAATCGGTCAAGCAGGCGCTCCAACGCGCTGGCGTGACGATTGAGTCGGCTGAGTTCGGCCTGGTACCATCGACGACCATGCACGTGGACGAGGCCACTGTGGCCCGAGCGCTGTTGGCGCTGTTGGATGGCCTGGAAGACCACGAGGATACGCAGCACGTCTACGCCAACTTTGACATTCCGGATACCTTGCTCGAGCAGGCTGGTGGCTAACTGATTATCGTCGGGATCGATCCTGGACTCAATCGTACCGGGTATGGCGTGATCCACTGTGCGGGCGATCGGCTGCAGATGAAGGCCGCTGGCGATATCCGGCCCCCAGCCCGTGATTCGTTGCCAGAACGCCTCGGGATGATTCATGAGCGGATTTGCGCGTTGATCCATCGTCATCAACCCAGCGTCCTCGTGCTCGAAAAGATCTTCACCCACCATCACTATCTCACCACCGCGGCCAAGATGGGTCATGCCCGGGGCGCTGCCTGTCTGGCGGCGCAGCAGTATCGAATCCCGGTCGCAGAATATGCGCCGACCGACGTGAAGAAGTCGCTCACCGGCAGCGGGCGAGCGTCGAAAGAGCAGGTGGCGCGCATGGTGAGTCAATGGATTCACACGACCGATCCGGCCTGGTCGATGGATGCCACTGACGCGTTGGCGCTGGCCATCGCGCATGCGCATGTGGAGCATCGCCGCCAGACCTTGCCAGGCGCATTAGTCAGCTGATGATCCCACCTGGTGGGGCTGCCGAAGGCAGCCCGAACGTTCACAGCAATCAACAAGATGATCCGACTCATGCCACGTTCGTCGAAGCGGCCTGTTGCGGAAAACATGCGGGCCAATTTAGCCACCAGGTGGTGGGATGATCTCGAGAATCCGTGGGATTGTCAGAGAGATTGGCGCGACCCACGCGTTGCTTGACGTGCACGGAATCAGCTACGACGTGTTTCTCCCTCCATCAATTCTGCGCGAGTTGCCGCAACGCATCTCCCCAGTCGGGGAGCTTGAACTGTTCACCTTCCATTACCAGCAATTGGAGGTGGGCCGCGGGGTGCCGGTCCTCATCGGATTCCTCAATGAGGTGGAGCGGGAGTTTTTCACCCGGTTTATCTCGGTGGCTGGGGTCGGACCGAAGGCGGCGTTGAGAGCGATGACGGTGCCAATTCCGGCGCTTGCGCAGGCGATCGACGAGGGAGACATGTCCGTGCTGCGCTCGCTGCCAGGGATCGGCGAGCAGCGCGCGAAAGAAATTATCGCCAAGCTCCAGGGAAAGGTCGGCAAGTACGCCTTGATTCAGACCAAGACACCGACGACTGAACCGGTGCCGGCCAAGACCCAGACGAGTCTTGAAGACGAAGTGGTCGCCGTGCTGGTGCAGCTCGAATATAAGAAGACCGAAGCGAAGCAGATGGTCGAGGCAGCGCTGCGCCGAAATCCGAAGCTGAAGACGGCTGAAGAGCTGCTCAACGAAGTGTACCGGCAGCAACGGGTAGCCTTGGAGCCTGAACCGGTTGTGATCACCTCGACCCACGCATGAGCGACCCACGCCTCACCTCGTTACAGCGCGCAGTGGCTCCGACCTTGGCGACGGGTGTGGCTGTTGCCTCGCCCGATGCGAACCCCATCGTTCGCCAGACGCCGGACACCGATGAGGATCAGGTCCTCAATCTCAGCCTGCGCCCGAAACGATTTGACGAATTTGTCGGACAGAATCAGCTGATCGAAAATCTTCGGGTCGCAATCCAGGCGGCGAAGCGTCGTGGCGAGGGGCTTGAGCATGTGTTGTTGGCCGGGCCGCCTGGCTTAGGAAAGACCAGCATCGCGCATGTGATCGCCAACGAGATGGGGGGCAAGATCACCGCCACCAGCGGGCCGGCGATCGGACGGGCCGGGGATCTCATCGGAATCCTCACCAATTTGCAGCAGGGTGATATCCTCTTTATCGATGAGACGCACCGGCTGTCGAAGGTGGTTGAGGAGTTCCTCTATCCGGCCATGGAAAGTTTTGAGATCGATTTTATCATCGACAAGGGGCCGTACGCGAAGACCATCAAGTTTCGGCTCAAGCGGTTTACATTGATCGGCGCCACCACGCGCGCCGGGCTGTTGTCGAATCCGCTGCGCAGCCGGTTCGGCATGTTGTATCATCTTGAATTCTATGCGCCGGACCATCTGGTCCAGATCCTGGAGCGTTCCGCGAAGATCCTCACGATTCGTATCGAGCCGGCGGCCGCGCAGTTGATTGCCCAGCGAGCCCGCGGCACGCCTCGGATTGCCAACCGGCTGTTGCGGCGGGTACGGGATTATGCGCAGGTCAAATCACACGGCGCCATCACGGCCGCCGTGGCCCAGGCGGCGCTGGCCGCGCAGGGGGTGGACGATTATGGGCTCGATGCGTTGGATCGCAAGGTGCTCAAGATGATCATCGAGTTGTATGGCGGAGGCCCGGTCGGGATCGAGGCGTTGGCCGCCGCCCTCAATGAAGAGCGGGACACGCTCGTCGATGTGGTCGAACCGTATCTGTTAGCGGCCGGGTTTCTGAAGCGTACCGCTCGCGGCCGCAAGGCGACCCGACTGGCGTATCAACACGTGGCCCATCTGAAGAATCAGCCGGTCGAACTGTTCTCATGAGTGTTGAATTGCACTGGCTTGGGCGATCGCTCATCGGTCTTGGAATTGTCCTGGTGATCGTGGGCGTTCTCCTCGCCTGGGGACCGAAAATCCCGTGGGTGGGTCGCTTGCCTGGCGATATAGCGATCCACCGTGACGGGTTTTCCTTCTATGCGCCATTGACGAGTTGTCTGCTCGCGAGCGCTGTCCTGAGTCTGGTGGTGTGGCTCATCGGCTGGTTCCGGCGATGAAGGGCCTGCAGCTGCTCGCCGCCTCATGCGCCGCGGTCCTTGTCTGCGCGACGGGGACGGCCGCCGGTGCAGCTCAGCCCAGCCTGGATTCGATCCGTGTGGCCGTGGTCAAAGATGATCCCCAGGTGACGCTGCAAATCTTCGGCCGGTTCCGGATGTTTGCGCTCCAGACCGGCCATCCTGTGCAAGAGGGTCCGCGGCTGCAGTCGGTGGCGGTTCGGGGCGTGCCGCAAGGGCTGGCGCTCGGCGAGCAGGTGTTGCCGCTCTTTGGGGTCCGGATTGAGCCAGCCCGCGATGCCGCCATCAATGTCAACGGACGTCGGCTGCGCGGTGCCTTGGAGATTGTGCGGCAAAAAGACCTGACGTTGTTGGTGATTAATCATGTGGCGCTTGAGGACTACTTGCGTGGTGTGGTCAGTAAGGAGGCGCCGGACTATTGGCCCAGTGAAGCGCTCAAGGCGATTGCCATCGCGGCTCGGACCTATGCGATCTATCAGCGATTCACGAAGGCCAGCGATCCCTATGATGTGTCAGGCAATGTGATGTCGCAGGACTATGGCGGCCGGGCGTCGGAGAAATTGACCACTACCAGGGCGGTCCAGGCCACCGCCGGACTCGTCGTCTTGTACGGACAACAGATGTTTCCGACGTTCTATCACTCGACGTGCGGTGGGATGACCGAACACGCGCGGGTGATGGGGTCGTACGATCTTCCTCCGTTGCGTGGCGGGGTCAGTTGCACGCTCTGCGCGGCATCGCCATTCTTTTCGTGGCAGCGCCGGCTGTCGAAAGCGGATGTAGCCTGGGCGCTGCATCAGAGCCCGTATGGATCGCTGGGACCGATTCAGTCTATCCAGGTCACCCAGCGCACAGCGTCCGGCCGGGCCCAGGAGATCGCGGTCACCGGCGCGCTACGCACCGTGCGGCTGACCGGGTATGACTTCCGCGCGCTGTTTGGCTTTGACCAGATTCGCAGTCCGCTGTTTACCATCGTGCCCCTTGCGGACAGCTTTATCCTCGAGGGGCATGGGTGGGGACATGGGGTGGGGTTGTGCCAGTGGGGTGCAGCCGAGTTGGCGCGCCGAGGGTTTTCCGCGACGGAAATTCTCTCATTCTATTACCCGCATGTCAACGTCCTGTCGCTGCGGGAGCTATCTGGGAAATCTATCAACGTCATAGGAGGGACTCCGTGATGGGCAATTCGACGGCTCCGGGGCCGTTACAGTTGGTGATTCCGCCGCTCTTGTTAGTGTTGATCATGTACGTCCTGGTCTTTCGTCCGCAGACGAAGTCGCGCAAGGACCAGGAGGCAATGGTGAAAGGGCTGAAGAAGAATGACCAGGTCGTCACCGTCGGCGGAATCTTTGGAACGGTGGCCAATGTCAAACCCGAATCGATCACACTGCGGATTGACGAGAATGTCCGCGTCGAGGTCGAGCCATCGGCGATCGTGCGACTGGTGAAGCCGAAAGGCAGCGCGGCGATCGGGGAGAAGAAAGCGTGATGCCGGCCAGTTTCCGTTGGAAAGTACCCCTGGTGCTCGGGATCATCGCCCTCTCAGCCTGGTGGACGTTTCCAGCATTCGATTATCAAGTGAGCTCGCCGGATCTTGTGCAGAAGGCCCGCGAGGGCGCACTCGGCCCGCCGTACGAAGTCCGAAAGGCCGGCAACGACATCCAGGTGTTCCGCCCTGGCAAGATTAAGCTCGGGCTGGATCTGCAGGGTGGCTTGCACCTCTTGTTGCGCGTGAAGACCGACACGCTCGGGCCGGATGCCGCCAAGAGCGATCCGACGGCGATGGCGGTGGAAGTGATCCGTAAGCGGATGGAACAATGGATCGACCCAGCCGGAATCCGGGAGCCGCTCATCCAGCGCCAAGGCGCGGACCATATTCTCGTCCAAATTCCTGGCGTGCCAGCCTCAGAGATCGACCGGATCCGTGAGGTGCTTGGCCGGCCGGCGGTCCTGGAATTTGCGTTGGTGTCGGCCGATTCCTCCTTGCGGACCCAGGCGCAAGAAGGCGCCGTCCCGCCAGGGCATGAGCTGCTGAACGATCGCGAAGCGACCCCCTACCTGCTGGAGAAAGAAGGCGCGCTGACTGGGAAGATTCTGGCCGATGCCTGGACTGATGTCGGCGAGATGGGGTTGCCGGTGGTGCGATTCAAATTGACCGCGGAAGGCTCGAAAGCGTTTGCCCGCTTAACCGGGGCCAACATGGGTCGGCAGTTGGCCATTGTGCTCGATCAGGTCGTGCAGTCGGCGCCACAAATCCAGGCCCGCATTTCCGGCGAAGGCGTCATCACCGGCAACTTTACCAAAGAAGAAGCGACAGAAATCGCGCGGGTGTTGCAATCCGGGGCGTTGCCAGCGCCGGTCGAAGTGCAAGAAGGCCGGTTCGTCGGCCCAACACTCGGCAAGGATTCCATTCGGGCCGGCTTGCTCGCCACGGCGTATGGGGCGGCGTTTATTGTCCTCTTCATGATCGGTTACTATCGACTCGCCGGCACGATCGCCGTGGGCGCGCTCCTGCTCAATCTGCTCATCATCTTGGGGTTTCTCGGCTTGACTCAAGGCACGCTGACGCTGCCTGGGATTGCCGGGATGATTTTGACCCTCGGCATGGCGGTCGACGCGAATGTGCTCATCTATGAGCGCATACGCGAAGAGCTCACCGCTGGCCGGCCGCTGAGTTTGGCGGTCGACGCTGGCTACGATAAGGCGTTCTCGGCCATCCTAGACTCCAATGTGACGACCGTCATTGCCGGCGTGATTTTGTGGTGGATGACGACCGGGCCATTGCGCGGCTTTGCGACGACCCTGATCGCCGGACTGATTGCCAGCATGTTTACGGCGATTACCGTGACCCGATTGGTGTTTGATTGGCTGTTGGCTACGCGGCGGATCACGACGCTGCGGATGGCTAGCCTCATCGGCACGACCCGGATCGATTTTATCGGCAAACGATGGCTCTCTATGGGGCTGTCGGGTGTGGTGATCGTCGCTGGGATGGTGGCGTTTGTCCGGCGCGGCCCTGAGCGGTACGGCGTCGATTTTACCGGTGGGCTGCTGCAAGAATACCGGTTCAGCGCGCCGGTGACCGCAGATCAGTTACGCGGCACGCTGCATAAGATCGGAATCAACGACGCGGTCCTCCAACAGTTCGGCAGCGCGACCGAATGGCTCATCCGCACCCCGGATGATACGCCGGAGGAAGTCCGCGAGACCAAGGCCAGGACCCACGAGGCGTTGCAATCGGATTACGGTCAGCCGAATCCGCCGGACATTATCCGAGCCGAAGAGGTGGGTCCCACCGTGGGTCAAAGCCTGCGGGTCAAGGCGCTGAGCGCGATCGCAATGGCGCTGGTGGGGATTATGGTCTATGTTGCCTTTCGGTTTCGGCACCTGGATTTCGGGGTCGCCGGGGTCATCGCCCTGATCCATGATGTCGTCGTGGCGACCGGGTTCATGGCACTGACGCATCGGCCCATCGACATGCTGACGATCGCAGCCCTATTGACGATCGCCGGGTTTTCCATCAATGACACGATTGTGATTTACGATCGCGTGCGGGAGCACTTGCGGTTGAATCGCAAAATCCGACTGGCCGAGGCGATCAACCTCAGCGTCAACGAAACGCTCAGTCGAACGCTGCTGACGTCGCTGACCGTGATCACCCAAGTGGTGGCGCTCTATTGCTTCGGCGGCGAGACGTTGCGGGATTTCTCGTTCTGTCTCTTGGTCGGATTTATCTCCGGTGTCTATTCGACCGTGTATATCGCTTCAGCGATCGTCATCATCTGGCG
>JAHFGT010000068.1 GCA_023247275.1 Candidatus Omnitrophota bacterium | reverse complement strand
TGGTAGGTCGTGACCTGGATCTGAGGATTCACCCCAGCGATTCGTTTCTTGGCCGATTCGACTTTTGGCCGGCCCACATCTTCAGTCCGGTGCAGGATTTGTCGTTGCAGGTTGGTGAAGTCGACGGTGTCGAAATCCACGATCCCCAATCGCCCGACGCCGGCGGCCGCTAGGTATAGCCCGAGCGGCGACCCCAATCCTCCAGCTCCGATAAGCAGAATCCCCGCGTCCTTGAGTTTTTGCTGGCCCTGGATTCCTACCTCAGGCATGATCAGGTGCCGGCTGTACCGCAAGATCTCGTCACGAGAAAGATTCGCCATCCGTTAACGGTGAACCGTGTACGGTTTACGGTCGTGGTATGTCGGTACACCGCTCACCGTACACCCTCCTCGGTTGTGTTTAAAAGGTGAGCACCTTGTCCGCGGTCGCCACGTCGTCCAACAAAAACGATGGCAGGCCGCGCACGTCGTCAATCTCCGGGATCAGCTCATCTCGCTTCAGACCCACCAGGGCCAGCGACGAGCTGCAGACATAATATTTCACATCGCCTGACGCCTTCAGATCTCGACACAGTCGCGCCAGATCTAATAGATCCAGTTTGCGCAACCGCTCGCGAGCAGTCGCGAGCTCGCCATACGACGCTGGCAGTTCAATGGCATTGACCGTCGCCGGCGTCAATCGTGCAACCGCTTCATCACGGAACAACACCCGCACTCGGATATCGGAGTGGACCGCAGCCATCAGCAGCGTCAGCACCTGAATCAAGTTGTTCGTTCCGCCCCCAGAGACAATGACCGCCAACGACTTCATGAGTCGACTGGTCCATCCGTCTCTGGCACCTTCGGCATCGGGACGTCCTCGACGTCCAATGGATGCCCGTCATCCCCTGTCAACAAGTTCACCAACTCGCTGTCCCCGACCCGCTGGCACCATTGGTTGAAGGACTCGCCGCTCCGGCGGCGCCGGGTGAATCCCAGCAGGAGCTGTTCCAAGCGCTTGGCGCACTCCGCGGCCGGGATCCGGCGCGCGACCACGTGGTTGAATCGCGCCTCGCCTCCGAGCTGCCCGCCGATCCACACATCGTAGGCGTCCACCGGCTGGCCGTCGATCTTCACCGTGGTTCCCATCAGCCCGATGTGAGCGATCTGATATTGCGCGCAGGCATTGGGGCAGCCGGTGATATGCAACCGCAGCGGCTCATCCAACGGCACCCGCCGCTCCAGGTACTCAACAATCTGGCGTGAGCGCGCTTTGGTTTATGTCACGGCGAGTTTACAGAACTCGGTGCCGGTGCAGGTCACGACGCTGCGGCGCACCGGATGGGCATTGATCGATACGCCGACGTCAGCCAATCCGGTGAGCACCTTGTCGACATTGGCCTCCGGAATATTCAGCAGGAGGATGTTTTGCCGTACCGTCAAGCGAATCGTCTTGCCATCGCCATACCGGCGACACAGATCAGCCACCCTCTTCATCTGCGGACTCGTGATCCGGCCGACTAAGACCGGCGCGCCGACGTAGTACAACCCTGGTTGGCGTTGCGCGTGCACGCCGACGTGATCCCGGTACGTATCCGGCGGCTCTTGGTAATCGGCCGGCGTGTCGATCAATCGACGGCCGAGCCGCTCTTCGAGCGTCTGGCGTAGCCGCTCGACGCCCCAATCATGGACAAGAAACTTGATCCGCGCTCGATGGCGCTTCTGGCGATACTCCGGCGTATCTCGCCAGATTTCGGTGAGTGTCTTGACGACGTCGACGGCCTCGGCCGGGCGGACGAACGCCTTGAGCCGTTGGCTGATAAACGCCTGTGTGGAGAGCCCGCCGCCCACGCGCAGGTCAAAGCCGATCTCTGTCTGTCCGTCGTCCGCTGTACGCACAGCCCCCACCAGCGCCACGCATTGAATCTCTGGTTGGCAACACCAACTGCGGCACGCCGACACGCTGATCTTATATTTTCGGGGCAGATCCGCGAAGGCCAGGTTGCCCAGGAAAAAGTCGCTGAGTTGGTACGCCACCGGGCTGGAATCGAACAGCTCTTCTCTCTCTACTCCGGCCACCGGGCAGCCCACGACGTTACGCGCCACATCGCCACACGCCCCCAGAGTCGAGACCCCGGCGGCCTGCAACTCTCGGAGAATCTCCGCAGCCTGCGTGTAATGGACCCAGTGCAACTGCACATCTTGCCGGGTCGTAATATCAACATACCCCTTGTTCTTTGTTGCGGCGATCTGGGCGATCGTGTCCAGCTGGTCAGGGGTCAGGCCTCCATTCGGATGTTTGGTCCGCAGCATGAAATAGCCTGGCTCGTGCCGGTGCGTATACAGCCCGAGCCACTTGCACATGAACAGATCCTGGTCCGAGAGGCTCTCATACCCCTGCACCGCAGCGCGTTCAATCGCCTGCACGACGGCAAACGGGTTGCCGTACTGGCGTTTCATCTGTTCGGCGCTCTGTTCCATACGGGATGACGACTGTAATCCTACGCTGTGGATCGCTGGGTCGTTGGACCTGTGGGCCCTACTCGATCTTCGATCGACTGCGCGACGCGGATCCACCACTGGTCAAGTGTCGGCAGGAAATATTTCGGCGCCTCGAGCAGATACGTCTGCGATCGCATGAGCAGACGGCCGGGGAACGGGCCAACACGTTCGGCGATCCGCTTGGCCAGTTCACGACAACCGTGGTCGGTCGTGGCCTGGAGATTGGCTACCAACGCAAACGGCCAGCTCGGATACGTCGGTCGCCGGTCGCAGCGCTCCACGTCCCGAAACAGCGCCACCTGCTCGGCGAGCGAGTCCAACAGCTCTCCAGGAATGTCCCAAGCCGCCAGCGCCTGCATCGCTCCGGCCGGGCGCGGGGACATCGCACAGATCGTTTCCATCGCCCCATGGTTCTCAAATTTCCTCATCCAGGCGAACAAGGTCTCTTCCGTCGACTCGGCTTGTTCGGCCCACACCGCGTACGGCAATTCCATCAGCGGGAGATCCTCTTGGAGCGTGCGGATCCACCGCACATCCTGGTCGTTCAACGGCGCCGCGCCCAGCGGAATCCGCTCGCCGGTGGGATAGTTCGGACGATCGGTCCACGGATCTTGCGGGACTTTGTAGGCCTTCAGCGAGGGGAGGAGGATGGTTTCCTCGGCGGTGGCCATGGTATGCAGGATCCGCGTCAGTCGATCCAGCGATTCGGTTGGGGCGACCGCGATCGTCAACCATAACCCAAAGGCGTCGTCACGCCGCTCGCAGCGAAACAGCCCTGGGTAGGTCCGCAGCCGACTCACCGCCTGCTCGATCCGGGCAGCGGGCAGCCGCATCGCCACCAACAGACTCCGGTAGCCGAGCGCACGCCCGTCGAAGACCGTCGACAGCCGACTGATCATTCCGGCCGCCTTGAGCCGGCCGACCCGGTCAAGGCATTCTTGTTCCGAAATACCCAGCCGCTCTCCCAGGACGCTGAACGGTCGATGATCCAGTGGCACGCGGCGTTGCAGCTGATTCAGCAGGGCTTGATCAAGATCATCAAGCGGAGGGGCTGTCACGCTGTCCATCGCTCGCTCCACGACATGCACGCGGGGGCCACGTCAGTCGTAGACGTCAGCCGGAATCCCCGTGGTCGTGACCAGCCGGTCTGCGATCGCCTGCAGCGTCGCACGCGGGACTTCGGTGATTCCAGCCGCCGCGGTCCCTCGATCGGTCGTATAGACCTGCACGGACCGCGGGCGGATGGTCCTCACCTGCTCCACCCAGGCGGCCAGATGAACCTCATTGGTATTGTCATAGGTTCCTTGCATGAACAGGCTTTGTAGCACGATGTCCGGCAGCGTCTGGAGCTGGCGCAGGAACTCGTCGAACGAGAGCCGCCCCAGCGGCAGGTTGATCCGTCGCCACGTCGCCTCGTCGGCGGCGTCGAATTTCAGGTACCGGACATCCAAGAGCCGCATGGCCTCACGGACCGAGCCGCGGCCGAGTTGGGTCGCGTCGCTGAGAATCCCAACCTGGGCGCGCGGGAAATAGCGGTCCCGCAGCCGCTTGGTCTCGATGACCAGTTCCAGCAGGTCAGGATGTATCGTTGGCTCCCCATTGCCGGCAAATGTCACGCAATCGACTCGTGTCTGCGCTGCGACATGGCGCTGGAACGCCTGCTCCATCTCGGCCAACAGTTGGGGCGCACGCGGCAGCCGTTCCCCGGAGGAGGACGGTACCGTCCAGCCATACTGGCAATACACGCAGTTGGAAGCACAGACCTTCCGGGTCAACGGCAGGATGTTAATCCCAAGCGATGCGCCCAACCGCCTGGAGTGGATCGGCCCGTACACGACAGAATCTTGGAGGGGGATGGTCTCCGGCATGGTGGATCCATTGTACGAGAGCAGCTCGTCGACGTCAAACCAGGTACACCCGTACACCAGTTCACCTGTACACGAATCGTGTGGGTTACGGGGAGGACTTGGCGGCGCGGCGTTGGAAGGTCCGTTCGATCCGGAGTAACAAATCTTCGTGATCGAACGGCTTGATGACGTAGTCTTCGATCCCTTCCAGCTCGAACAGATCCTTCATCCGATCGCGAGCTGTCAGAATGATGACGGGAATTTTGCCCCGTCCAAATCGCGCGTTTAACTCGCGAAGCGTCGAGTAGCCGTCCATGATGGGCATGACCACGTCGAGAATGATCAGATCCGGCGTCTGCTGCTGGGCCAAATCGATGGCCGCGCGCCCATCGCTCGCCACGACGACCTGATAGCCTTTCGACTGGAGACGAATCTTGACGGCAAGGGCCAATTGTTGCTCGTCATCGGCGATGAGAATTTTCTTCTGCTCAGCCATGGCCATCCTCGCGCGTCCTGGTGGAGGACATCAGCTCCTTTACCGCCCCAATCAGTCGTTCTGAGTCAAACGGTTTCTGAATCACACGCACCCCCCTCAGGTCGTCCGCTCGCTGGGCCCGGACATACTCCGGAACGGCCGTGACCACAATCATCGGAATGGCCGCCAGCTGCGAATCGGCCCGCAGATGTCGAATCAGTGTATATCCGTCCATCACTGGCATCAAGAGATCTGCAACGAGCACATCCGGTCGCCGGTGCGCCAACCGCTCCAAGGCCTGCTGGCCGTTGCCGGCGGTCTCACACGTAAAGCCGGCCGCCCGTAATCGTACGGCCAGCGCCATCGACAAATCGGCTTCATCCTCCACGAGCAGGATATGCGGCATCCTTCAAAGCGCTGGCGTTCGACCTTGCAACGCCTCACGCACCTTCGCCAGCAGGTCCTCGAGTTGAAACGGTTTCATCAGATAGCTGTGATTCGCGCTGTTGAGGCCTAATTGGTGGCCCTTGCTCTCGCCTCGACCGGTGACGATGATGACCGGAATATCCTTCGTCCGCGGGTCCTCCTTCATGAGGTGGTAGACCTCGTACCCATCCATCACCGGCATCATCAGATCGAGCAGGACCAGGTCGACCGTTCGAGCTTTCAACTGGCCGAGCGCGTCCGGACCGCTCGCGGCCGCCAACACGTCATAGTCGCGCAACTCAAGGGTTTCTTTCAGAAATTGACGAATCTTCGGCTCATCATCGACCACCATGATGCACGTCTTTGGCGCCGTCGGTCGTTGGAGCCCGGATTCGGCGATGCGCAACAACTCTTCGGCTGTCGTCGCCTGTTCTGGGAAGGTCGCCGCGGCGGTTACCACGGAGATATTCAGCGACGATCCGCCGACTGAAAACACCTGATCAAGCACCGTCTGGCGCATGCGATCTGCAATTGTGGTCGCCCCCGTTTGGTCGACTTCAGCGAGGACCACCACCACGTCGCCCCGCTGCCAGCGGATCACCAGATCCCCGGCTCGTTGGCGCACAGCATCCTTGAGGATCTCTTCGACCTGTTTGAGTAATCGACTGGTTTCCTCAGGACCATACAGGGCCTTCAACTCCTGGAAATCTCGTACGCCGATGACAATGACGGAAAAATGTGCGCCAGCATCTTTGGCTTTTTCGAGTTCGTTGTGCAGATATTCAGGAAACGCTTCTTCGGCATAATACTTCGGCAGCGCGAACGAGAAGACGCTGCCCTTGCCCACCGTACTCGTGGCTGACATATGTCCGCCGTGCAACTCCACCAGCCGCTTGCTGATGGCTAACCCCAGGCCAGTGCCCTTGCCCCCAACCCCCGGGTGCAATTGCCGGAACTGCTCGAAGAGCCGCGGGAGATCTTCCTCCGCAATGCCCACCCCGGTGTCACTGACGCTGAATTGGATCTCGCGCGGCTGTTCGGCAACCGTCACCGTCGCGTGTCCGCCAGCCGGCGTAAACTTGATGGCGTTGCCGATCAGATTCACGAGTACCTGTGTCACCTTGTCGGAATCGGCAAAGACCCCAGAGACGCGTTCCGGGATCTGCATCTCCAGTGCGACCTGCTTGGCCTGCCCCAACGGCTGCAGCGATTGGATGACTTGGGTCACCAGGGGGGCGACTTCAACGAACTCCTTCTGCAGATTCACCTGCCCGGCTTCGATCTTGGCCATGTCGAGCAGATCGTCAATAATTCGCACGAGCCGATCGACGTTGGTGCGGATGATGTGTAGGTACTCGCGCTGGTTCGACGTGATTGGACCCGCGAGCTCATCGGACAGGATCGCCGTAAACTCTTTCACGGTGGCCAGCGGCGTGCGCAACTCATGATTCACCATTGACACCAAATCGGATTTGATATGGTCCAGCCGTTTCAACTCTTCGTTCGCCCGCCGCAGCTCGGCGTTGCGTTCCTCCAATAGCCG
>JAHFGT010000022.1 GCA_023247275.1 Candidatus Omnitrophota bacterium | reverse complement strand
CCCGGTAAACAGATCCGGTTGAAAGCTCTGGATGGCGGTGATCGAGGGGGGCGGCACACGGCCGGCTGAGGCGCCTGCGTTGGCGGCCTGGGCGTGCGGCGGCAGGGCCAGGTGGGTCACCAGGACGCAAAGAGCTAGGAGGGTGGAGACGGTTCGCTGCCACCCGCTCGGCGGTCGGCGCATGTGGATCTGCTCCCGCGTTGGCACACCATCTGCAATCGAAAACGACATTCCACCAGGCGTGCCAGCGTGGACCCAGAGCGGTGCGCGAAGCGCAGCGTGGTCAGACGGCTGAGACCGTCACTGCGACCATAGCATATCGAATGCGTTCGCGTCAATAGTAATTTGATGAAAAAGTAAATCATAGCTGCTCCAGGCGGGGCGGGGTCGGCCAGCCGATTCGTGCTGGGACGATGGGAAGCGTTGCCACGGGGCACCGAATGTGGTAATAATTACATCATTGTCCTCATGGCGAAACCGGTGCTGGTGGCGATTGACGACGAGGCCGAGTTTACCAAGACGATCCAGCAGTTCTTCAATAATCGAGGGTATGAGGTTCATGTGGCGGTGACCGGCACCGATGGGCTCGAACTTGTCGAGTTGCACCGGCCGCGGGTGGTGCTGGTCGATTTGAAGCTGCCAGGGATTCATGGGGACGAGCTGTTGCAGCAGGTCCGCCAACGACACCCGGACACTCGGGTGATCGTGATCACCGCCTACAACGACGGTGGTAAAACACGCGACCGGCTGCTCGCCCTGGGAGCGTTCGCCCATTTCGATAAGCCGCTGTCGTCGCTGCGCGATCTGACATCGATGATTCAACGCGCCCTCTCCACGGTGCCTTCCGATTGATGCATCGCCGTGAAGCCCCACAGGCAACCCCAGGGTCTCTTCGACGAGGCCTGTGGGGCAGAACCCTGAGCAAGGGCCGAGGGCCCACATCGACGAGTCGCGCTCCGCGCACCGCCTTCCACGCCAGGAAAGTCGTTCTGGTCGTCATCCTCTATCTCGCCGTCTTACTGATGCCGACGCTCGTGGTGAGCTTTGGCTCAGGGGTCTTGTACCAATTTCTCGGCGGATCATGGTGGATGGTGCCGATCTCGCTCTTCGGCCTCTTAGCCACCGCCGCGCCGCTGGTGTATTTGACGACGGTCCGCCGGCTGGAACACCAATCGATGCGGGATCAGCGACGGTACCATCGCAGTCTGATCGCCGCCTCCAGCGGCATGACCCGGATCAAAGAAATCGACCGGCTCTGTCGGCTCATCGTCCACATGGTGGGCCACACGGTGCGAGTGGCCAACGCCGGGTTGTTCTTGTACAACGTCAAGACCCATCGCTATGTGTTAGAGGCGGTGCGATATCCGTCGATGATTCCAGAGAAGCTGGCCGTGGAAGCAGCTGATCCGTTGGTCGAGCTGTTGCAGCAGCAGCGGGACTTGATCGTGATGGAGGAGCTGCGCGTCGAGGTTGAGTCGCGCCGGACCACTGACCAGGCCCGACAGGCGGCATGGGTCTACTCTTGGATGGGCAAGTTGGAAGCGCGATTGATTGTGCCGAGTTTCTCAAACCAGCGGCTGCTGGCGTTTTTGGTGCTGGGCTCGAAGCGGTCCGGCGAAGGGTACACCACCGACGACATCGCCATCTTCTCTGGTCTGGCCAACCAGGCCGCGCTGGCGATTGAAAACGCGATGTTCTTCGAGGAGCTGCGCGCCAACGAAGCCTATATGATCCAGTCGGAGAAACTGGCCAGCCTTGGGCAGCTCGCGAGCGGGATGGCGCATGAGATCCATAACCCGCTGACGATCATCTCCGGCGAGGCGCAGTTGTACTTAGAACGATTCCGCACCCAGGACGCAAAGGTGGACCAGGTGTTGACCAGCATCATCGAGGAATGCCAGCGGGCCGCTGACATCACCCGGCGGATTCTCCGCTTTGCCAAGCCCTCACCAGCCGACGTGGCACCGGTGGATGTCAAGTTGACCATTGAAGAAACCTTGATGCTGGCCGGTTATCAAGTGAAGATGGATAGCGTCGAGCGCAGCGTCGACGTGCCGAACAAGCTGCCCAAGGTCCGCAGTAACCAGAACCAACTACAAGAGGTGTTGCTCAACTTGATCCTGAACGCTTGCCAGGCGATGGGCGAGAAGGGCGGTAAATTGATGCTCTCGGCTGCCGGCAACGGCAACTCAGTGAAGATCACGGTGGCCGACACCGGGCCGGGCATTCCAGCCAACGCGTTGACCAAAGTGTTCGACCCGTTCTATACGACCAAGGCCACCGGCACCGGCCTGGGGTTGTTTGTCAGCCAGCGGATTGTCCGATCGCATGGCGGGACGATCGAGTTGGAATCGACCGAGGGCACCGGCACCTGCTTTACCATCAGCCTGCCCATCTGGGGGGAGCCACAGCCAGCCGAGCCCAACGAACCGTCAACAACCCACGCCACACAGCCAGCGTGATCCGCTTGTCAAATTCAGTGGGTTCAGGTATGGTTAGTAATTGAGGTGATTCGTTAATCATGGTTAAGCTGCTTGTCGCAGATGACGAACAGAAAATCTGCCGGCTGCTCGAATCGTTTTTCGCCGAGCGCGGCTTCGATGTCGTTGTGGCCAACGACGGGAAAGCTGCGCTCTCCTGTATCCGCGAGCACCACCCCCACCTGGTTTTTCTCGATCTGCATATGCCAGGACCGAGCGGGCTGGAGGTCCTGAAAGAGGCCCGGACGGTCGATGAGACGATGAAGATTATCGTCATCACCGCCATCGAAGACGAAGAGACCATCCGGCGCGCGAAATCGTTGGGGGCGACCGACTATGTGATCAAGCCGTTCAGCTTGGAATACCTGAAAGAAGAGGTGCTGGCGAAAGTCAGCACCTCGCTGTATGAAGATTTGCGCTCGACCAACCGCGACCTCAAGAAATCGCTCGAGGATATGCGACAAATCACCCGCGGGATCGTCAAGGCGTTCTCGATGGTGATCTCGAAGATCGATCCGCACTACACCCACGAGCACGTCTCCCGCAGCGTCGAGTATGCCGGCCGGATCATCACGCAACTGCGGCAGATGGGGATGTCATTCGGCGACATGCAGGAAGAGGTGTTGCTGGCCGGGATCCTACTGCATGATATCGGCAAGATCTTCACGCCGAAGGAGATCCTGTTCAAGCCTGGTCCGCTGACCGATGAAGAGTGGAAGATCATGCGCCGGCATCCAGTGGATGGGGCAGAGATCCTGGAGCAGATCGAAGGCCTGAAGGAGATGGCCAAGATCGTCCGCTACCACCAAGAAGCGTTCGACGGCTCAGGCTATCCGGATGGACTCAAGGGGGAGGAAATCCCTATTGGGGCGCGGATCGCCACCGTGGTGGATGCCTTTGACGCCATGATCACCGACCGGCCCTACCGCAAGGGGATGACGGTGGAGCGGGCGATCGAGGAGCTCAAGCGCAACCGAGGAAGCCAGTTTGATCCGAAGGTCGTCGATGCGATGATCGCCCTCTACCAGGGCGGCAACCTGAAACCGGCACAATTACTCGATCCTGGGCATCCGGTGGAATCGCCGTCTGTGGCCACGCCGGTCACTCATCGGGCAGCCCCGGTCCAGGGCAACGGGGTCCCACCGAAGGCGTCGGCTTCCCACTAGAGCTTCCCAGCAATTCCTCCTTGTGCTTGTAGGGAGCGCTTCCTTATAATACCGGGCATGCCATTAACGAACCAAGCCGCAATCGTGACCGGCGGGGCGCGCGGGATCGGCCGCGAGATCGCGTTGCTGTTCGCGCGCGAAGGGGCTGATGTCGCGCTATTTGATGTCAACCCCGAGCCACTAGAGCGCACCGTGGGCGAGCTCCGGGCGCTCGGCCGCCGGGCCGAAGGGTTCACCGTCGACGTGACCAACGCCGCGCAGGTGGACGATGGCGTGGCAAAAGTGCTTGACAAGCTAGGACGGATCGATATACTCATCAACAACGCTGGGATTACCAAGGATGGATTGCTCATCCGCATGGACGAGGCCCAGTGGGACCGGGTCCTTGACATCAACCTCAAAGGCACGTTTTTGTGCACCCGCGCCGCGGCAAAGCAGATGCTGAAACAGCGGCGCGGTCGCATTGTGAGCATCGCCTCAGTGGTTGGTCTCATGGGCAATGCTGGGCAAGCCAATTATGCCGCGTCGAAAGCCGGGATTATTGGCCTGACTAAGGCGGTCGCGAAAGAGCTGGCGAGTCGTGGGATTACGTGTAACGCGATCGCGCCAGGATTTATCCAGACTGAGATGACGGAGCAGCTTCCCGAGCAGGCGAAACAGCGCCTGACGGAAGCCATCCCGCTGGGGACATTGGGCGAACCCAACGACGTTGCCCAGGCCGCGCTCTTCTTGGCCAGCGATGCTGCCCGGTACATCACGGGGCAGGTGCTGGTGGTGGACGGCGGGCTGGTGATGTAAGGACGAACAAGGAGGACCAGTGTATGGCAGAAGCTGTGGCGGATCGGGTGCGTGCGATCATCGCAGAGCAGCTCGGGGTGAAGCTCGAGGAAGTCACCGACGCCGCCTCGTTCATCGAAGACCTGGGCGCGGACTCGTTGGATACTGTTGAGCTGGTGATGGCGCTTGAAGAGGAGTTTGGGATCGAGATCCCTGACGAAGATGCGGAGAAGATGACCTCGGTCGGGGACGCCATTAAATACATCGAGTCAAAGACTGCCGGCGCCAAATAAGCGCTTCGTGACAATTTGAATGCAACAGAACGTCCGCTCCCCAGCGGACGTTCGTTTTTTGAGACGAGAGACATGAGACAGCACTGATGACCAGACGAGTTGTTGTGACAGGAGTAGGTGTCATCACGCCGATCGGCAACGATGTGGCATCGATGTGGCAGTCGCTTACGATGGGCCGCAGCGGGGTCGGTCCGATCGGCTGCTTTGACGCGACCGCGTTTGAATCCCGCATCGCGGCCGAAGTCAAACAGTTCGATCCGCTCGCCTACCTGTCGCCGAAAGAAGTGAAGCGCAGCGAGCGGTTTGTGCAGTTTGCCATCGCCGCGTCAAAACAGGCGGCGGCCGATGCCAAGATCACGGTTGACGGCCATGACCCGTTCCGGTTCGGGGTGCTGATCGGTTCTGGCATGGGCAGCATGAACCTGATCGAGCAACAGCACAACATCCTGCTCGCCAAAGGGCCGAAGAAGCTCACCCCGTTTATGATCCCGATGCTCATCTGCAATATGGCGCCTGGGCAGGTCGCGATCGATTTGGGATTCAAGGGTCCAAACTTCTGCACGACCACCGCGTGCGCCTCTGGCGCGCATGGGGTCGGCGAGGCGTTTCGGATTATCCAACGCGGCGAGGCTGATGTGATGATCGGTGGCGGTACCGAGAGCTGTATTACGCCGATGGCCGTGGGCGGGTTCTGCGCCTTGATGGCGCTGTCACGACGCAACGACCAGCCGAGCCGCGCCAGCCGGCCGTTCGACCAGGGCCGCGACGGATTCGTGATCGGCGAGGGGGCCGGTGTGCTGGTGCTGGAAGAGCTGGAGCATGCCAAGCACCGCGGCGCCCGGATCTATGGCGAAATGATCGGGTATGGCGCGACCGCGGATGCGTACCATATGACTGCGCCAGATCCTGAAGGCTTGGGCGCGGCCAAGGCGATGGCGTTGGCGCTGCAGGATGCGAAGCTGTCGCCGGAGCAGGTCCAGTACATCAACGCGCATGGGACCTCCACCGAGCTCAATGATAAGATCGAGACGCTGGCGATCAAGAAGACGTTTGGTGCCGCGGCCAAACAGGTCGCCATCTCGTCGACCAAATCGATGATGGGCCATCTGATCGGCGCCGCCGGCGGCGTCGAAGCGGTGATTTCCATCCTGGCCATCCACCAGCAAACCTTGCCTCCGACCATCAATTACGAGCAGCCAGACCCAGAGTGCGACTTGGACTATGTGCCGAACACAGCCCGCCAGACCCGCGTGGAGGCGACCCTGTCCAACTCGCTCGGCTTCGGCGGCCATAACGCGACCATCATCTTCCAGCGCTTCACCAGCTAGCCAGTCAGCGAGCCGGCTCTGCTTCTTGCTCGGCGACGGCGGTTTGTGGTAAGGTAACATTATGTCGCGCATCGATCACCGGCGGATGCTGGGCGAGCTGCTCGTCGAGCGCGGGTTGGTGACGCTGGACCAGCTGGAGCAGGCGCTCGTTGAACAAAAACGCAGCGGCGAGTTCCTTGGCACCGTTCTGACCCGGCTGGGGATACTGCACACCGATCAGCTGCTCCCGATCCTGGCTGAGCAGGTCGGCATGCCGTATGTGCACCTGACTGAAGAACGCATCAGCCCGGAAACCATCGCGAAAGTCCCGCCGAAGTTCGCCAGCCACTACCACCTGATGCCGATGCGGTTGATCGACGGCAAGCTACAGGTGGCCATCGCCGATCCGTTTGATATCCAGACGCTGGACGAACTGCGCCTCCTGTTAGACTGCGATGTGCGTCCGGTCCTTGCCAGCCAGAAAGAGATCGAAGAGGCGATCCAGCGCCACTACGGGGTCGGCGCCTCAGCCGTCGAGCAGCTGCTGGACACGGCGGTGCCACGGGAAACCGCGCAGACCAGCGTCACAGAAGACCTCACCGCCAAAGCGAATGAGGCCTCGGTCATCTCGTTTGTCAACAAATTGATCGTCTCGGCGGTGCGGGATCGGGCCACCGACATCCATATCGAGCCGTTTGAGCAGATTCTGCGGATTCGGCAGCGAATCGACGGGGTGATGTACGAGATGTCGATCCCGCCGGATTTAGTGCGGTTGCACCAGGCGATCGTCTCACGCATCAAAGTCATGGCCCAGCTGGATATCGCTGAGCGCCGGCTGCCGCAGGATGGCCGGATCAAAGTCCGTCTTGAAGGACAGGACTTGGATTTGCGGATCTCGGTGCTGCCGACCTCGTTTGGGGAAACCGTCGAGGTCCGGCTGTTGTCCTCCCAGATGCTGTTTAGTTTGGAACAGCTTGGGCTGGACGGCGATCAACTGCAGATCTTGGTCAAATTGATCGATCGGCCGCATGGGATCATCTTCGTGACTGGGCCGACCGGATCCGGCAAGACCACGACCTTGTACGCCTGCTTGTCAAAACTCAACTCGCCCCATGTCAAGATCCTGACGATCGAGGATCCGATCGAGTACCAGCTCACCGGGATCACGCAGCTGCAGGTGCATCCAAAGATCGGGTTTTCCTTTGCGCATGGATTGCGCTCGATGCTGCGTCATGACCCGGACATTATGATGGTGGGCGAGGTGCGTGATCCGGAGACCGCGGAGATCACCATCCGCAGTGCGTTGACCGGGCATCTGGTGTTTTCGACGCTACATACCAACGATGCGGCCGGCGGGGTGACCCGGTTGCTGGATATGGGGATCGAGCCGTACTTGGTCGCATCCTCGGTCTTGTGCTTCATCGCTCAGCGGTTGGTGCGGGTGGTCTGTCCATCCTGTCGCGAGGATCGGCCGACCCCGGTCGGGCTGCGAGAAGAGTTCGAGCTCAAGGATGAATTACCGAAGACCATCGCGTACGGACGCGGATGCCAGGTCTGCAAGTCGACCGGGTACAAGGGGCGCACCGCGATCCACGAGTTTCTGCTCGTCGACGAGCAGATCCAAGATCTGATTCTTCAACGCGCCTCATCCTATGAGATCTCGCGCATGGCCCAGCACGCCGGCAAGATGCGCACACTCCGACAAGACGGCTGGCTGAAAATCCAGCGCGGTTTGACCACCCCGCAGGAAGTGTTGCGCGTGGCCTGATTGGTTCCTGCCCTTATGCCCCGGTTCCTCTACCGCGCGAAGGATACAACGCTGCAGTTGATCGAAGGCACCATCGATGCGGACAGCGAGTTGGCCGCGCTCAATCATTTGGGCGCGCAGGGGGTGTTCCCGGTGTCGCTGGTCGAAATCACCGGCGCGGCTGGGCCAGCGACGCCATCCCCATCCGGGCGACGGGTGCCGCAGCGCACGCTGGCGTATGTCACCCATCAACTGGCCGACCTCTTGGGCGGTGGCCTGCCGTTGTTAAGCGCATTGACGATGCTGGCGAAACAGATCGAACAACCCTATCTGCAGCGTGTGATCGAAGAGTTGGCGTCGGCGGTGCGGGACGGCCGGTCGCTCAGCGATGCGCTGGCCGATCAGCCGAGCGTGTTTCCCCCGCTGTACCGGAGCATGGTGAAAGCCGGGGAAGTGAGCGGCGGGCTTGAGCAGGCCCTCAGCCGGTTGGCCGAATTGGGAGAACAAGAGGCTGAGCTGCGCAGCCGCGTGCTGAGCGCGTGCGTCTATCCGGTCTTTGTGCTGTGTTTGGCGTTCGGGATGTCCGCCTTCTTGCTGACGTTCGTGATTCCGAAGCTGGCGCTCGTGTTTATTGAATCCGGCCAGGCGTTACCATTGCCGACACGGCTGCTCTTGATCGCCAGCGACCTGTTCGTCCATCAATGGTGGGCGTTGCTGGGCGGGCTCGCCCTGCTGTGCTGGGGATGGCATCTGTGGCATGCTAGCCCGGCCGGGCAGGCGACCATTGATCGTGTGGTCCTGAAGATTCCCGCGGTCGGTCGGCTGGTCAGGAAAATCGAGACGGCGCGGTTGGCGCGCAACCTCGGGATGATGATTGGGCAAGGGGTGCCAATTCTGCAGGCGCTGGAAGTCGTCTCAAGCAATGTCGCGAACGCGGTGTTGCGCCAGGCGATCAGCCGAACCAGCGAATCGGTGCGTGATGGCGCCAGCTTGGCCTCCGCGCTGGCGGAGACTGGGCAGTTTCCCGTGTTCGTCGCGAATATGATCGCGGTCGGAGAAGAATCCGGCACCGTGGACGCGGCGTTGCTGAAGGTTGCGAATACCTACGAGCGAGAAGTGGATCGGGTGATCCGGGCGCTGACAAGCATCCTGGATCCGGTGCTGCTGATCTGCGTGGGAGGTGTGGTGATGTTTATCGTCCTGGCCATGTTGCTGCCTGTGTTCGAGATGGGGCTGGTCGTCCAATGACAACAGACATGAGACCGGAGACAAGAGACCAGAGACGAAGACCAGCGACCAGAAAAAATTTCAGTCTCTTGTCTCCGGTCTCCCATCTCAAGTCTCGGCGGGCGTTTACTCTGGTGGAAATTCTGCTGGTCGTCACGATCATCGGTGTCCTGGCCGCGATGGTCGTCCCGCGGGTGCCGCAATGGAGCAACAAGGCCAAGATCAACCGGTCCAAAGCCGATATCTCCTCGCTGGGGGTGGCGTTGGATTTATACCACTTGGATGTCGGCAGCTATCCGGACAGCCTGGACGCGTTGACGCGCCGTGAGCCACCGTCAGGGACAGATGCTGAGGACTGGCACGGCCCGTACCTCAAAGGCGGACTGCGAAAAGATCCCTGGCAACGGCCGTATGTGTATAAAAAGGATTCGCAGCATGGTCAGGACTACGACCTCTCCTCGCTCGGTCTGGACGGCCAGCCCAGCGCCGACGATATCACCAATTGGAGCGAGTAGCCGGAGGATGTCGACGGCGTGAAGCGCTTGCGTCCTCGTTCACTCCGCACCCGGCACCGGACACCTTGTTCTGGGTTCACGCTCGTTGAGCTCTCGTTGGTCACCACCGTCCTGGTCATCCTCCTCGCGGTGTTGATGCCTCGGTTTCACGATGTCACGCTGCGGCTACGCCTGGAACATTCTGCATTTGAGATTGCACACTTGTTGCGGTACAGTCATGAGCGGGCAGTGGCTGAGCAAGCAGAGATCGCGGCACAATGGGACGCGCAACAGCGGAAGGTACGGATTGTCAGCGCCGCGCAGGAGCCTGGCACGCTACCAGAGCCCTCGCAGCGATTTCTGCAGAGCCGGCCGTTGCCAGCGGGCACCGACGTGAAGATCGAGACCGATGGCCAGGCAGCGGCGTGCGGCTGCGTACGATTTTTTGCGGACGGAACCAGTGAACCGTCCGTGGTCACCGTCAGCCTTTCGTCAAAGGCGTATACCATTTCTGTCAATGCCACGACGGCACAGGTCAGCATCCAATCAGGGATTCCTGCTCGTTGAAGCGGTCTTGGCCGCGGTGGTGATCGGGGTTGGCTTAGCGTTGATTAATCAGGGGTTGGGCAATCAGCTTCGCGCGGTGCGCGCCGCTGAGGAGTATCAGACGCTGCTGTCGCTAGCCCACAGCCAATTGATCGAGCTCGAGAGCAACCGCCTGCCGCCGCCTGCTGCCGGCGCTGGCCCGGACGTCCCGACCGACGGCGTGTTTGAGCGACCGTACCAAGCGTATCGGTGGCGCGTGGAAGCGCGAGCGATCACAACGGAAGACGTCCCATGGGTTGCCGCCACCGAGATTACCTTGTTGGTGGACCGTCAGTCGCCGCCGGCTGGTCCGGTTCGGTTGAAGACGGTCTGGCCGACCAGCGCGGTGCCGGATCGCTGGATCCAGCGATGAGAGGCCGGCAGGGCGGATTCACCTTTGTGGAGTTGTTGGTGGCGTCGACGATGATGGCTGTGTTGTTTGTCGGGCTGACCGGCCATCTACAGGCCGGCGCGCGCATTTGGCAACGGGTCACCAGCGCTGGCGAATCGCTGCAGCAAGAGCGGGTGGCCCTGAGTCGACTCGAGCGAGATTTGGCCAACGCCGTGCTGTATCAGCCGGACGGCATCTATGGCGCGGAGAAAGGCCAGATGCCCGAGCCGGCGTTCGAGACGGATGCGCTGAGATTCATCACGGCCGAACCGTCTGCCCGGGCCGATCGACCGCCGGCGCTGCGGTCTGTGACCTACCGGTGCGAGAAGCTGGATGGCGGACCAGCGTTATGGCGCAGTGGGCAGTCGATCGCAGACGCGCGGGATCATCGCGCACCGACAACCATAGGCTTGCTGCCAGGGTGTAGCCGTTTGTCAATTCACTATGCCTATCTGGGACAGACGCCTGGCCGCTTGGAATGGGACTCGACATGGCAAGAGTCCCACACACAGCTCCCCCGGTTGCTCACCATCGTGGTGGGCGCACCCGGTCGCACGCTGACGCGGGAGTTTCTCATTCCGTCCGGGGTGTTGCACGCACGAACCGAAGACCCCGGGCCACCCTCATGAGTGGGCCGCGTCACCGGGTGAGGGATCGCGGATCGCTGCTGGTTGTTACGTTGTGGGTGGTCACGGTGCTCTCCATCTTTGCCATCGCCGTGGCCCGGTACTTGTCGATTGAGCTCCGATTGTCCCAGCAACGGGTGTGGCGTGAACAAGCGATTGCGCTGGCTCGGGGTGGTGTGTATCTCGCGCTCCAACAGCTGGTCACTGATGGGACCGAAGGCAGTGCCACCTATGAGCCGTATGATTGGCTGAGAGACGATTGGGCCGCGTGGTCTGATTCCAAAGACACCGGGGTGGAAGTGGTCCATCTGCCACCGCCGGCCACGGCTGCGCCTGGGACGGAGTCGCTCATCGAGATCCGCATCACCGACGAGGAACGAAAGCGGGACCTGCGCGCGGCCACGCTGCAGGAGCTGCAGCAACTGTTCCAGTCACCCGAGCTGGCCCAGGCGGTGCTCTCGTATCAGGACGCAGATTCAGATGGCGACGCTGAAGTCCCGCTCGCTGATCCGTTGTACTATCCGAAGAACGCGCCACTGGCCGCGTTGGAAGAGCTCTGGGACATTCCTGGAATGAATGCGCAAGTGTATGCGCGGGCGCAGGAGACGACCTTTGCCGTGCCGTCCACCACCGCCACCCCGACGGTGAATATCAACACGGCTGGCGCTGAGGTGCTGATGGCGGTCGGTCTGCCGACGCTGGCCGCGGGGATTATCCATTTCCGCGAGGCGGGGCACTATTTCAAGAGCCTCTCGCCGTCAGTGGAAACCGAGGCACCTGGCGTGCCGCCTCCGTTTCCCGTGGATGACCCAGAGTTTCTCAACGCAAAGGACAAGCTCAGCGTCAGCTCACACACCTTTGCGGTGGAGGTGACCAGCCGGCTTGGTGCGGCAGCGGTCCGCCACCATATTCAGGCGATCCTGCGCCGCAGCACCGAGGGGATCACCATTGTGTCATGGAGAGAGGGTTAATCGATGGCCACCCGATTAGTGGTGGAATGGACCCGGTCGTCGTTGCGGTTGGCCGTGGCTGAAGGCGGCGGGGTCCGGTGGCGGCTGCGCGCAATCCAGACCCATGCGACCGGAGAAATTACCGAGGCACTGCGCGGGGTGTTCAAGACGAACAAAACGGCGCCGACGCAGGTGATCGCGGTTATTTCGCGGGAGCATGTCATTACCCGAGTCGTCAAATTCCCATCGACTGATCGGGTCGAAGTTGCGCAAATGGCCCAGCTCTATGCGCAAGCCCAGTTGCCGTATCCAAAAGAGCAAACGGTCATGGATTACTACACGCTGAGCCAAGCCGATGGGTTCAGTACTGTCGCGATCGTGGCCTGTCAACGCGATGTGATCGATCGACAACTGGCGGTGCTGCGCACCGCCGGGTTATCGGTTGGACTACTGACCGTCAGCTCCTGGGGTGTCGTAGGGTGGTATCGCCAGTTGGTGACCGCCAACACGCACACGATCAAGGAACCGACGCTGATCATCAACGTGGATGACACCCGGACCGACCTGGTCCTGATGGGGCAAGGGCGCATGCTGGCCAGCCGAAGCATCGGACAAGGGATGCAAGACTGGCAGTCGATGCCGGATAGTGCAGAGCTGGTCCTGTTGGAGGTTGAGCGCAGCCGCGCGGCCATTCGCAAAGAGCTGCCCGGCACGGAGGTGGCCTCAGTCTTGTTGACGGGGATTCGCCAGGTGGACGCGTGGTCTGGCCTATTGTCCACGCGGCTGGGACTGCCGGTCGTCACGGTCGATCCGTCCGGACCGCTCAACATTTCGATGCTGCGCGCGCAGATGCCGATTTCTCCGGTGGTCATCGGGGGATTAGCCCGCGCCGACTTGCGTGATGTGCTGGATCTGAGTCCGCAAGAAGTGCGCCAGCAGGTGCAGCATCGCCGTCAGGTGCAGGATCTTGTGGCGATCAGCGCGCTGGCCGTCGGAGTACTCGTGCTCAGCGGCGCCGGGCTCGGACTGCAGGCGCTGCGCCAACGCCGTGTCGCCGGGCAGCTGTCAGCCATTCTTCAGGATGTTGAGCCGGTGGCCAGCGCCATTAAGGAAAGGAAGCAGCTCATCAAGCATGTGGAAGCGCTGCTGGGGCAACGCCGGGCGCTCGCCGCATCGATGGCCGGGGTGTTTCACAGTACCTCGTCGGTGATTAGCCTAGAATGGATCGCGTTTGAGCATGCTCGGCGCGAATTGACCCTGAAAGGCCATGCCGATTCCACGCCGCTGGTATTCGAATACATGACCCGATTGCGTCAAACCCAGGGGATTGCGGATGTGCAGCTCAAATACACCACGCGGCGCTCGACCCTGACCGGAGAACGAACCGACTTTGAACTGCTGTTGATCCAGCAGGACTCAGAGGCGACGAGCTGATCCCACCCCCTGCGGCGGCTGCCAATGGCAGCCCTGCAACGGGGCAGGAAGGAAGGATTGTGATGAGCCCTCAGAGGCAATGTCGTTGCAGTGCCACACCGAAGGCGTGGCAGCCGCAGGGGGTGGACTGATGCGCGCGCCGGTTCGTCTGACCTTTCGTCCGAGGGAACGGCGGTTGTTGCTCATCACTGGGGGGCTCATCAGTTGTTGGGGGCTTATCAGTTGGGTGGTGCAGCCGCTGTGGAGCCGAGTCAGTGAGCTGGGCGGGCATGTGACCGCGGATCGAGAACGGTTGGACGCGGATCGACGCGCCCTGATGCAAGGTCCGCGGGTGGAGCGTGACTATCAGGCGCTGGCCGCCTATATCCAAACCGACAACAGCGAAGTGTCGCGCGCCGAATTTCTCAAAGCGTTGGAAGCGTTGTCACAGTCGGCCGGCGTGACTCTGAATCTGAAACCGCGGCCGGTGAAGGTCGAACAACCGCTGTCCCGATTCGAGGTTGAGCTGGAAGCGCGCGGCAGCCAGGAGCGGTTGCTCGGATTTTTGGATGCGTTGCTGCGCATGGGACAGCTGTTGACGATTGATCGCCTGCGCATTGATACGCTGCCGACCAGCCAAGACTTGCGGGCCACCCTGGTGGTCCAGCGCTACGCCTTCACCAAGTAACCTACCCAAACACCCCATTGTACACCGTCAACCGTGCACGAATCGGTATGTGAGATTTCGCTTGACCCGCCTGACGAGTGTGCTATAGTCCAGAAAACTCTCTACCTAGAGAGTAGACAGTACCGCAATGTTGAAACTGTATCTGGTCAAGGACTTGTCACGGCTGAGCGGACACTCCATCCATACCGTGAAGTTTTATCTGAAGCTCGGGTTGATCCGTGAAGCCGGTCGAACTCCCTCTACGAACTTCCGATTCTTTGACGATCTCACCCTGGCGCGCCTGTCGCAGATCCGGACCTTGCGGCGAGAGGGAAGAACCCTCGCAGACATTCATCACGTCCTGGAGGGGTCTGCGCTGACGGATCAGGCGCCGCAGCCCGCATGACCGCTGCCCGCCAAGTGACAGTCACTTCCAGGCCGGAAGTGACTGTCACTTGGCGAAACGGGACGCCCTGACCCGGATGGGCTATTACACCATCCTGGGATTGACGCGCGAACCGTTCTCCACCAGCCCAGACCCTGCCTTTTTCTACCGCTCCAGCTCCCACATGCAAGCCCTCACCCGGCTGGAGATCGCCATTCGACTGCGCCGGGGACTCTCCATCATTTTGGGCGATGTCGGGACCGGCAAGACGACATTGGCCCGGACGCTGCTGGGTAATTTTCCTCAAGAGGACGGGTTTTCGTTCCACATGATCCTCGATCCCTCATTTGAGTCCGAATATCAATTTCTCCTGCACCTCTGCCGGCTGTTGGGACTCCGGGGCACGTACAAGTCGACGATCGATTGCCGCGAGGCCATCGAACATGACCTGTTTCAGGGCGGGGTGATGGAGGCACGCACGACGGTGCTATTGATTGATGAAGGGCAAAAGCTGTCAGGCGACATGTTGGAAAATCTGCGGGTGCTGCTCAATTTCGAAACCAATGACTTCAAATTATTGCAGGTGGTCATCCTAGCGCAGATCGAGCTGCTTGGGCGCATTCGTCGGCTGAGAAACTTCGTCGACCGCGCGGCGCTGAAGTACATCATCAATCCGCTCAGCGAGCAGGAGACGGCGGACATGATCGAGTTCCGGTTGCGCTCGGCCGGATATGATGGCGCGATCCCGCTCTTTGCCGATGACGCGGTGCGAATCATTCATCAGTTCACGCAAGGGTATCCCAGAAAAGTGGCGCTGGTGTGTCACAACGCGCTCGAGGCCCTGGTCATGCACGACAAGACCAGCGTCGATCGCTCGCTGATTGAAACCTTGGTGCACGATGAGTCCCGATGGGTCCACGAAGCCGTCGCCTGAAGAAAAACTCCTCAAGCTGATCCGGCAATCGCCAGCCGGCCGCCAGGGTGCGGCGCGTTCGGCCTCAGAGGCCGCCGCGGCGCCGACCCTGTTCACGGCCCGGTCGTTTGCCGTTGCGTGGCCACGGATGGTCATCACCGGCTTGATCATCATGGTCTGCGCAGAGCTGGTGTGGCTGGTGTCCCAAACGGTTCGGCCGCTTCCCATCGTTGAGCGCCCGGTCATTCCGCACGTTGGCGCAGATCCAACGCCGCCTGTGCAGGTCGAGCCAGACTCGTTGTTGATGAACGCGCCGCCAGGACTGTTTGCGCAGCCGATGGGAACACCCCCATCGCCCCCGCAGCCGTCGCCTGACCCAGTCGTGAAGCAAAAAGCTGAGGACCTGCGCACACGTCTGAAAGTCGCCGGGATCATGGGCGGCAACCCAGCCCGGGCGATTCTCCAAGATACGCGAAACAATCGTAGCTATACCGTGCAGATTGGTGACCGGGTTGAGGACAGTGTTGTGAAGGAAATTGGCAGCGGCCGGGTGGTGCTGGATCTGGCCGGCGATCCGATTGAACTCACGTTTTGATCGGTCCATAGCGTGGCTGTGGAGGGGATGGGCATGAGGCAGGCAACCGGTTCTCGTTACCAGGTCTGGGCATGGGCGCTAGGGCTTGGGCTGGCGGTCAGCAGTGCGGTTGGGGCGCAGCCTCCGTCGGAGTCAGATCTTCCGCCAGAATCATCGGAATCATCCGGATCAGCGGATCAATCCACACGGATCCCTGAACTGGAATTTCGCCAAACCCCGATCATCAATGTGCTGGATATTCTGTCAGCCAAGACCGGGTTCAGCTTCATCGCTTATCCCAGGTTGGATGCGCAAGTCACGATGATCCTCAAGAACGTGGATCCCTGGGAGGCGTTTGAGCTGATCATCGAGGCGAACGAGCTGGCGTACGAGCGCCGCGGCAACATCGTCACGGTGATGACGGCGGATGACTATGAGCGGTTGCATGGAGAAAGGTTCCGTCCCTCGGCGACCAAAACTGAGCTAGTGCTGTTGCACTACGCGAAGGCCGAGCATGTGGTCGGCGTGCTGCGCAATGTGCTCTCGAAAGGTGCGGCCGTTCCAGGGTTGCCAGCCGGGCTTGGCCAGTTGGGCGAAGTCAATCCGGACGATGCCAGTAATAGCATTCTGCTTGAAGACATGTCACCGGCCATGCTCGAGCAGATGAAAGCGCTGATCGCCCGGCTGGATCGGCCGCTGGCGACACGTGTGTACAGCCTCGACTATACCGAGGCCGAGAAGCTCAAGGACAAGCTGCAAGGAATCCTCTCCCAGGATCCCATGCCCAGCAGCTTTAACATGGATGCCCGCACGAACCAAGTCATCATTTCAGACACCGACGAAGTGCTCAGCAAAGTGGACCAGATTGTGAAGGTCTTGGATGTCCCGGACGCTCAGGTGCTCATCGAATCAAAGATCGTGAAGGTCGAACTGACCGACCAGATGGATTTGGGCATCGACTGGCAGCGGGTGTTCGCCGGCATTGACACCAGTGTGAAGAATAACTTCGATTCGGTCAGCGGGGATGTGAGCGCTGGCGGCGTGACCGGCTCCGCGCTGAAGCTCCTCGGGAAAACCGGGACCGATGCGTCGGTGATCATCGAGGCGCTCCAGAAGCTCACAAAGACCGACACACTCTCCAACCCACGGATCATGGTGCTGAACAAGCAGCCAGCGAATATCCTCGTGGGGACCGATGAGGTGGTGGTGACCACGACGACGACCGTCCCCAACGTCGGCGCCACCGTCACCGCCCCGACGATTGAGCGCGTCCCGGTCGGCACCAAGCTGGCGGTGACGCCAGACATCAAGCGCGACGGACGCATTCAGTTGCTGATCGAGCCAGAGATCAGCACGGCAAAGGTCGAAACGTTTCAGAGTAACCGAATCCCGATCGTGAGTAAGACACAGGCGAAGACGACCGTGTTGGTGAAAAGCGGTGTCACCGTGATTATCGGCGGCTTGATTGAAACCAAACGCGATCGAACCGATAATCAGGTGCCATGGCTGGGGCAGGTTCCCGTGCTGGGGCTGCCGTTTCGAGGTATGAACCATACGGCGAAAAAGACCGAGCTGGTCGTGTTTCTCAAACCGCAAATCATATTGGCCGACGGCTCGGTGTCTGTGCCGAACGACACGGAGCCGAAGATCGCTCAGGTCAGCCTCTCCGTCACCTCGAACGCGGGGATCCCTGCCGCGTATCGCCAGATGGTGCGGGAGCAGTTGCAGCAGGCGTTGGCGCAACAGTTCCGCGCGGCCGGTCTTGGACAGGGCTCGGTGATCGTCTCGTTTGTCTTGAATAAGGACGGCGAGCTAGTGGGTGAGCAGAAGATTACCAGCCCGCAGGGAGACGCCTTCGTCACCGTGGCGCACCAGGGGTTGCAGCGCGCGAGCCCGTTTCCACCGTTTCCTGACGGGGCGCAGATTCCTGAAGTCAAGTTTCGGATCGCGGTCGAATACGTGCCCAACTTGCGTTGATTCATCGACGATGCTAAGCTAACGTTTTTCATGGAGGAGCGTATGGGAACTTTGAAAGGCACATGGGCGTTGATCCTCGGTGCCTCCAGTGGGTTTGGGGCCGCCACCTCGCTGGAATTGGCGCGACAGGGCGCGAACATTCTTGGTGTGCACCTGGACCGTCGAGGGGCGATGGCCGGGGTCGAGCAGCTCATCCAGCAGATTCAATCTGCCGGCGTCCAAGCGCTGTTTTTCAACGTCAACGCAGCGGATGCGGTCAAGCGACAAGAAGTGCTCGAGCAGATTCAGCCCAAGTTGGCCGGTAGTTCCATCACGGTCCTGCTGCATTCACTCGCCTTCGGGACCCTGAAACCGTATCTGACCAGCGATCCGAAAGACCAGCTCACGAACGATCAACTGGACATGACCGTGGATGTCATGGCGAACAGTCTGGTCTATTGGGTGCAGGATTTAGTCGCGCGCCAGCTGATCCGGCACGGCTCACGGGTGTTTGCGATGACCAGTTCCGGTGGCGCACGGGTGTGGCCGAATTACGGCGCAGTCTCCGCGGCAAAGGCCGCATTGGAATCGCATGTCCGACAGTTGGCCATGGAGTTGGCCCCGCACGGCGTGACCGCAAACTGCATTCGCGCCGGGGTGACCGATACGCCGGCGCTGCGCAAAATCCCTGGGAACGATCAGATGATGGAGTATGCCAAACTCCGCAATCCGTCTCATCGGCTGACCACGACAGAGGATGTCGCCAAGGCGATCGCGCTCTTGGCCCAGCCAGGGGCGGACTGGATCACCGGCAACGTGATCGGCGTCGACGGTGGTGAGGATATCGTCGGATAAGAGGATGAGATTTAAGCGGCTCGATATCTTCGGATTCAAATCGTTCGCCAAAAAGACGACGATTCATTTTGAGCCCGGCGTCACTGCCCTCGTCGGTCCCAACGGATCGGGTAAATCAAATATAGTCGATTCCATTCGGTGGGTCCTGGGCGAGCACAATCCGCGCGACGTGCGCGCGCCGCGGCTGGAGGATGTCATCTTTAATGGTACCGACCGGCACGCGCCGTTATCGATGGCCGAAGTCGAGCTGACCATTTCCAATGAACGGGGGTTGCTGCCGATTTCCTTCGCGGAAGTGACGCTCACGCGCCGCGTCTATCGCTCTGGGGAGAGCGAGTGCCTCATTAATCACAGTCCGTGTCGACTCAAGGATATCCAGGAGCTGTTGCTGGGGACTGGTCTGGGCGGCGCGACCTACGCGATTATTGAGCAGGGGCACATCGACCTGGTCCTCTCATCGAAGCCAGAGGAGCGCCGGATCGTGTTCGAAGAGGCCAGTGGGATCGCGAAGTACCTGGCCAAGAAACAGGAGACGGTCCGCCGGCTGGACGAAGTGGAAGAGCATCTCGTGCGCATTGCCGACGTGACCGGTGAAGTGCGCCGGCAAGTGAGTGCGTTGGAGCGAGCCGCCAACCGAGCGCGCCAGTACAAATCTCAGTGGGATCAGCTCAAGCAGTACGAGCTGCGCCTGGCTGTCGATGAACTGACCCATGGCGCGGCACGCGCCCAGGAGCTCGACGCGCAGCTGCGCGCGCTCGCGACCCGCCGCAGCGAACTCGAGGCCGAGAAGCAGCGGTGCATGGCCTCGTTGGAGAGCTGCAATGCCACGGTCTCGACGATTCAGCAGCAGGTGCAGCAGGTCCGCACCCGTGCGGTGGAGTGCGCGAGCCAGATTGAGCAGCACCTGAGCGAGTCAACGCTCAAGCAGCAATGGGTCGAAGCGTTGCAGCAACAGGCCGCCACGCTGGAACAAGAACAAGCCCACCTGCGCGCTCGCGTCGACGAGATCGCCGAGCAGGCCGCGCGGGTCAGCGGTGGTGAGACGGAGCTGCAGCACCAACTGGCTGGCGCGCAACAGCACTTGGCGGGCAGTGGCGACGAGCTCGCATCGCTCGACACGGAGATTCGCCGCGTGCTGGAGGTGGTCGAGCAGGCGAAGGCTCAGGTGTTGGAGACCGCGACCGCTGCGGCGAGTGCGCGCAACCATCTCGCACAAGCGAACGCGGAGCGTCAGCAACTGGAATCGCGCCTGGGGCGCTTGGAAGAGCAGCGGGTGCAGTGGGCGACGACCATCGACGAGGTGAAGACCCGGTATGCGGTGGCGTTAGAGCGGCGTGATTCATTACGCACCCAGGCGGCCGAGGTCCAACAACGCGTCACTATCGGACAGCAGGCGCTGGAATCGGCCGGGGCTCGTCGGCATGAATTCACCGGCCGGCTCCATCAGCTGCGCGAACAACTGGCCAGCGAACGGGCGCAAACCAAACTACTCGAAGATCTCTGGCGTCGGTTCGAAGGGTTTCCGGAGACGATCAAGACCATTATGAGCGCGGGCGTGGACGGCGTCATTGGTCCCCTGGTCGATGTGATTCAGGCCTTGCCAGGCTACGAAGAGCTGGTTGAGATTGCGCTCGGCCCATTAGCGGATGCCCTGGTGGTGAAGGATCGGCCCGCGTTGGCCCAGTGTCGGCAACTGTTGTCCGCGCAGCAATTAGAAAGCTGCCGGTTCCTGGTGTTGGCTGACTGCCCGGACCAGACGAGGGAACCCCCCGCATCTGCGAATCCTGCCATGGCGAGCGCTGTGACGCAATATGTCCGTGCCGATGCGGTCTACCAGCCGCTGATCCACTGGCTCTTGAATGACTCCTGGGTGGTTGAGGATATCACCCGGCTTTTGGAATCCGCCACGCTGCCGGAGAATCGAATCGTCAGTCTGCACGGCGATCGATGGGATCGACGGTCATGGCGATTTGGCGGCTCACGGCGCTCCTCGGTGCAGCAACGACTGGGGCGCCGGCAGCGTTGGGAACGATCGCGCGCCGGCCTGCAGGTATTGGAAGATGATGTGGCCGACGTGGCCGCGCAGACCCGCGGGGCCGAGCAGGCGTGGCAAGGGTTGTTGAGCGAGCAGGAATCGCGCAAGAGCGAGTCGACACAGGTAGCCACGGCGCTGGAACGGCTGGAGGCCCAGTTGGAGCAGCTCGGTGAGCAGGCCAAACGGGTGGAGCAAGACCAGCAGGCGTGCGGTTTCGAGGTCCAGCAACTCACCAGCGAGCGCGACCAGCTCACGGCTGTGCTCGTTGGGGCGCAGCAGGCGGTTGCGCAGGCCCAGCACAGGCAACAGGCCGCCGAACAACGACTGGCCGCCGCACACCTGGAGCGCGAGACGGCCCAGCAGGGTCGGCAACAACTGTTGTTGGCCCGCACGCAGACCGAGGCGACCCTTCAGGCATTGACCGAGCGGCTGGTGACGCTGCACACCCGCGCCCAGGAGATCGAGGCGGAGCGCGCGCAACTGGATCAGCAGATTCAGGCCAAGGCGCAGCAGCGGGAGGAATCAGTCCGACGGTGTACAGAGCTCGAGCGCCAGCGCGCCACGCATGACGAGCAGCGAGGACAGCTTGAACAGGATCGTGTTCGGCTCGCACAAGAACTGGACGCCATCCAGCAGACCTTACAAACCGAAGAGGCGCAGCGGGATCAATGGCTGCCGCAGCTCCTGGCGGTCGAGCAACAACTGTCCATGGTGGATCGCCAGATTCAGGAGCAGACCCAGCAACTGTCTGAGCGGACCTTCCGTCGAATTCGCCTGGTCGAGCGACTGCAAGAGTTGTACCAGGTCAGCGAGGCAGAGCTAGACGCGGAGCAGCATGCCGCGCCGGCGACGTTGAGCGATGATCAGCGGGGCCTGATGATCGAGCAGGTGAAGAAGCTGCGTGCCAAACTGGAGGGGATCGGGCCGGTGAGCCTGGGGTCGGTCGACGAGTATGATGAGCTCAAGCGCCGGCTGGAGTTTCTGCAGATCCAGCAGCAGGACCTGGTGCAGGCGCGGGACGATCTGAAGGCCTCGATCGCGCAGATCAACCGGACCGCGCGCACGCAATTCCGCGACATGTTCGACCGGATCCGCCAAGAGTTTCAGCAGTACTTCACGCGACTATTTCACGGTGGGGAAGCCGATCTGACCCTGCTCGACGATAACAATGTCTTAGAGTCTGGAATTGATATCGTCGCTCGCCCGCCTGGCAAACGGCTGCAGAGCATCACGCTGCTGTCCGGCGGCGAGCGGGCCCTGACCGCCATCGCGCTGCTGTTTGCGTTATTTAAAGTCCGGCCGTCGCCATTTTGTATTCTGGATGAAATCGACGCGCCGCTCGACGAGGCAAACGTGGATCGCTTTACCCGAGTGTTGGGGGAATTTCTAGAGCTCTCCCAGTTTATCCTCATCACGCACAATAAGAAGACGATCACCAAGGCCGATTCGCTGTATGGCGTGACGATGGAAGAAGCCGGGATCTCCAAGATCCTGTCCGCCAAATTGTCGGCAGGAACATCCGGCGCTCGCCCGATGGATCGCCAGCCTGATTCGCTACCGGCCAAGCCGGCCATTGCGGCCAGTCCAGCCGAACCCACCGCGCCGACTGACGTCCGTTCACCGTCGGATAGCGTCTCCTCCTAACGACGCACCGGGCGGTTGACCCTGGTCGACGCAGCCGGTATACTACTGCTTCCAATGAGCGACCCGACCTTTCACTCCATTCCTGAGATCCTCGAAGAGATCCGCCAGGGACGCCTGGTCATCGTGGTCGACGATGATGACCGGGAAAATGAAGGCGACCTGGTCATGGCCGCTTCGTTTGCCACCCCGACGCATATCAATTTCATGGCCACCCATGGCCGCGGGATTATCTGTGTGCCAATGCAGGCGCAGACGCTTGATCGGCTCGGCCTGCATCCAATGGTCAGCTCCAGCGAAGACCCTATGAAAACCGCGTGGGCGATTTCGGTGGATGCCAAACGAGGCATCACCACTGGGATCTCTACATTTGACCGGGCCCGGACGATCCAGGTGCTGGTCGATCCGGCCTCGACGGTGGACGATCTGACGCGCGCAGGCCATGTGTTTCCGTTGCGGGCCAAGGAGGGTGGGGTACTCCGCCGGGCTGGACACACTGAAGCGGCGGTGGATGTGGCCAGATTGGCCGGGTTGCCGCCGGCTGGGGTGATCTGCGAAATCATGCGGGACGACGGCGCGATGGCCCGTGTCCCTGAGCTGATCGCGTTCGCCCGACAGCACGGGTTGAAGATCTGTAGTATTGCCAGCCTCATCGCCTATCGGCGCAGATTCGAGAAATTGATTCAGCGGGTCGCGGCCGCAAACATCCCCACCGAAGTCGGAGCGTTTGAAATGGTGGTGTACCAGACCACCATTGATGGGCTGCAACATGTGGCGTTGGTCAAGGGCCGGGTGGATGATGGCGCCCCGGTGCTGGTGCGCGTGCATTCCCAATGTTTGACCGGCGACGTGTTTGGCAGCCTTCGCTGCGATTGCGGCCCGCAGTTGCGCCGGGCCATGGAGAAGATCGCCCAGGCCGGGCGTGGCGTGGTGCTCTACATTAATCAAGAGGGTCGTGGCATCGGACTCGCCAACAAGCTCAAGGCCTACACGCTTCAGGATCAAGGATTGGATACCGTGGAGGCGAACTTAGCGCTTGGGTTCGGGCCAGACCTACGCGATTATGGGATCGGCGCGCAGATCCTCGTGGATTTGGGATTGAAAGATCTCCAGCTCCTGACGAACAATCCCCGAAAGATTGTCGGGCTGGAGGGGTATGGCCTTCGGGTCGTGGAGCGCGTTCCGATCGAGGTGGCTCCACGACCAGAAAACGCCCGGTATCTGGAAGCCAAGCGCGAAAAACTCGGCCACTGGCTCGAACGCGAGCCTGAGTAGCGTTCACCCCGTCGATGCGCGTCGCTCCCGCTGCGGCGATCCGTGCCCTTCGTGTCGGCACGACGTATTCGACGACCCGCCGAAAGCGGTTTGTTCTGATCGCTTCGCAGTTTCATCTGCCCCTGACACAGGCCTTGGTCGATTCCGCGACGCGAACGCTTCGCCAGGCCGGGGTGACGTCTAGGCACCTCCGGCTTGTCTGGGTGCCTGGGGCGTTTGAGATTCCCTTCGCGGCGGCAGACGCGATTCATCACCGGCCGCGCCCGGACGCCCTCATTGCCCTCGGGGTGCTGATTCGAGGTCACACGCCGCAGTATGCCGTGTTGGCCCATGCGGTGGCGCAGGGGTTGATGCACGTTGGGATCGGCGCGCGCGTCCCAGTGGCGTTCGGGGTGATCATCGCTGAGACCGTGGCGCAGGCTCGGGCGCGTGCACATGGGGCTGAGAATCGTGGCGCAGAGGCCGCGGCGGCCGCGCTCCAGATGGTGTGCGTGAAGAGGACACACGTCGGATCAGATGCGTAAGCGAACGAAATCAAGGGAGTGCGCCTTGCAGATGCTCTACCAAATGGACATTCGCCGCGCGGCGCCAACCGAGATTGTGAAGGAATTCTGGGACCATCAAGAATCGTCTGAGGAGATTAGGCAGTTTGCCAACGAGTTGTTTACTGGTACGGTGGAGCGATTGCCCGAAATCGATCCGTTGATCGCCAGCCATGCGGAGAACTGGAATCTGCACCGCATGGCGGTCATCGACCGGAATATTCTGCGGCTCGGCGTGTTTGAACTGCTCCATCTGACCGATGTGCCGCCCAAAGTATCGATCAACGAAGCGATCGAGTTGGCCAAGCGATTTGGCGATTCGGAATCCGGGAAATTCATTAACGGGATCCTTGACGCCATTCATAAGCGACCGGACCAATGACCACGCCGATCGCTGATCTGCATCTGCACACCGTGTTCTCCGATGGGACGGAGACGCCTGCGTGCGTCGTCGAGCTGGCGCACCAGATGGGGCTGTCGTGCATTTCCATTACCGACCATGACACGATGGACAGTCTACCAGCGGCGACCGCGGCGAGCCAGCGGGTGGGGATCGAGCTGATCCCGGGGATTGAAATGTCGGCCTGTGCGGACCGTCAAGAGGTGCATGTGCTCGGGTTCTTCCTTGACCCGGTCAGCCCGGTGTTGGTGCAGCATATGGAAGAGCAGAAAGCTCGTCGGGTGGAGCGGATTCGGGAAATGGTCCGCCGGTTGCAGGCAATCGGCGTCCAGCTCGACCTCGATGAGGTGTTTCGGTTGGGTGGGGAAGGCACCATCGGGCGGCCGCATGTCGCGCGCGCGTTGGTCAATCGAGGCTATGTGTCGAGCCTGCCGGAAGCGTTCGAGAAATATCTCGGGCCCAAGCACCCGGCATTTGTCCCCGGCTCTCCGCTGACGCCGGCACAGGTCATCGACATCATTCGCCAGGCTGGTGGTGTCCCGGTGCTCGCCCACCCGATTTACCTGGATCGAGATCCCCTGATCGACACCTTCGCTGCGCAGGGGCTGGCTGGGCTGGAGGTGTACCATTCCAGTCATACGCCGGCACAGGTGGCCCGGTACGCGCGGATTGCTGACCGGCTTGGGCTGGTGAAAACCGGCGGCAGTGACTATCATGGCCGGTCCAAAGAAGGCGTCGCGATCGGCGCGTCAACGATCCCCTACCAGCTTGTCGAGTCCTTGAAGCAATGGCAGCGCCAGCATCCCGCCTCGTCCACTCGGTCCTGACGCACCGGATCGGCTCACCCGTCTCAACGCTTCGATCGCCTCACGAGCGGTTCATGCGCCGGGCGCTTGAGCTGGCGGCGCGAGCCGTGGGACAGACCTCGCCTAATCCGCCCGTTGGCGCGGTATTGGTCAAGCGGGGTCGAATTGTCGGCGAGGGCTACCATCATCGCGCCGGATCTGCGCATGCCGAAATCGAGGCGTTGCGCCAGGCTGGCCCCGCGGCTCAAGAGGCCACGCTGTATACGACGTTGGAGCCGTGCAATCACACCGGCCGCACCCCGCCCTGTTGCGACGCCATTCTGCGCGTTGGGATTGCGCACGTGGTGGTGGCCATCGTCGATCCCAATCCACGCACCAACGGTCGAGGGATTGCGCGCTTACGGCGCGAGGGCGTGCGGGTCACGACCGGAGTGCTGCGCCAGCCAGCCCAGGCGTTGATCGCTCCGTTCGAGAAGGTCATGCGGACCGGGCTGCCATGGGTCATCGCAAAAATCGGCCAGAGCCTTGACGGCAAGATTGCGACCGTGACTGGCGAATCCCAGTGGATCACCTCACCAGCTGCGCGAATCGTCGGCCATCGGTTGCGGAGTCAAGCGGATGCGATTCTCATCGGGGTCACGACGATCTTGCGGGACGATCCGCGACTCACGGTACGCGGCGCACGGCAGCGTGTTGGTCGACCGATGAAGGTCATCGTCGACAGCCGGCTACAGACCCCGCCAGCCGCCGCCTGTCTTTCCCCTCGTTCTCCGGCGCCGACGCTGATCGCGACAACGGTGGGAAACCGCCTGCGGCAGGCGCGGTTGCGTCGGCAGGGCGCCGACATTGTGGTGCTGCCTGCGCGTCGAGGGCGCGTGCCACTGCGGCGGTTATGCCGAGGCTTGGCGCGCCGCGGGATTCACTCTGTGCTCATTGAGGGGGGTGGGGAGCTCCAGGCGGTGGCGTTCGAAGAGCGCCTGGTCGATCGGATCGTCTGGTGCCTGGCGCCGCGCATCATCGGCGGCCGCACCGCTCCGTCCTCAGTTGGTGGCCAGGGGATTCGACGATTGCGCGATTCCATCCGGCTGGCCGATGTGCAGGCACGTTGGATTGGCCCAGACCTGTGCGTGGACGCCGCGGTGGTCTATCCTGGTCGACTCTAATGTTTACCGGGATTGTGCAAGAGGTGGGGACGGTGGTTCGGCTGCAGCCAGCGGCCGGGGTGATCCGATTGTCGGTCTCTGCACCCAAGATCGCCCCGCGCGTCGAGCGGTTAGAAAGTGTCGCGGTCAACGGAGTCTGCCTTACGGTCGTGCAGCGTCGTCATGAGGTGCTGGAATTTGAGGTGATCGCGCAGACCCGCCACCTGACGATCTTGAGCCGGCTACGGTCTGGTCAGAGGGTGAATCTGGAACCAAGCCTGACCCTGACGGACCGGCTCGGCGGTCAACTGTTGTTCGGCCACGTCGATGGAACAGGGATCGTCCGGCGTCGGCGATCCCAGGCAGGCGGTTGGGCGCTGACTATTCAGCTACCGCAGCCGCTACGACGCTACCTGGTATCGAAAGGCCCGGTGGCAATTGATGGGGTTAGCCTGACCGTTGGGACGATCACGCCCACTGGGTGTGTGGTCCATTTGATCCCGGAAACGTTACGGCAAACGACGTTGGGCACGATGACGCAGGGCCGATCTGTCAACATTGAACTCGACTACTTCGCGAAGCTGCTCTGGCGCTGGCAACGTGTGCCGGGTGCGGTTATTTGAATTTAAAGGTGCGGAGGAGTTGTTCGAAGGCAAGGCTATTGCGGTCGTATTCTCGAGAATCGCAACTGAACAGCAGTTCGTACAAATGTCCCTCGCGCTCAAAAAAGAGTCCGCGGGTTTTTACCGGAACCGGCAGCGCCTTTAAGCCTGGTTGGTGCACAGCCGGCAGGGTATAGCTCATCGTCTGATCAACGGCCAGGAGTTCAGCGATCGTGGTGTGACGTTCGGAATCGACCCGGCCGGCATAGATGGCCTTGCGAGTGGCAGCCACCAGCTCGTCAACATTGGCATACCGACCCCCCTCGGACTTGACGGGCGAGACACGGACCGTGACATGCGCCGTGTACGTGTCGTCCTGATTGCGCGGCCCCCAGGCTTGCACTTGCCGATACCGGTCGGCGAGGCCTCGTGCCTCCTCGATTCGCCAATCCGGCAGATACCGGAAGACGAGACGTAACTCGCCCGTTCCTTGGTAGAGAGGAAGGGACTCGGCATGTGCTGCGCTCGCTGATTCACTGAATTCCATCCGGCGCTCCTGTTCAGCTTGCACTGGCCCCGACGCGCAGAACCATCCGACCGCGATCGCCAGGCTCCAGGCTCTGGGCATGATGCCAGCGTGGTTACCGTTGGACATAGCGAGGACCAAAGTAGTCTCGCAACGCTGCCTCACCTTGCAGCGCCGCCACATAGGCCGCCTCCTCTTCGATCTCCAGCGGGGTGTCGATCGGTAAGAAAGCGGAGCGCACTTCCCCCCAATAGACCGCGGCATTCCACCAGGCGACAAACTCGATATCAATCACGGTCAACTCGCCATTCAACGCTTCGTTGGCTAAGGTCAGATCCAACACCTGCTGAAAATGGGTGCCTTCATGCGTCAACACGCCTGCGAGAATGCCTGCCTCCTCACCTGACCAGCGAGGATTAAACAGGATAAATGGTTTGGCGGCATCGGGGAAGTTCTCGATCTCTTGGGCATTCATGCACGCGATCGCTTGCACGGTTTGGCACCCGACTGAAAAATCGGACAGATCGTTGGCAAAGCTGATCTGCACGTTTTTCGCCTGTAAGTCGTCCGTAATGGCGTGAGCCCCGGACGCCGCGACCAGATCAAACGCATCTCGTAACTTGTCCGTCGCCAGTGTGCCGGTGATGTTGACGCTGTTCGTCTTCGACCAGCCGGTCCACTGATCCAGGCCTCGTGGGATATAATCGAATCCGTTCGGGCTGGCCGGGCGGTGCCCTTTCGAGGCGCTGGCTAGCTTTGACAGGTCAGCGGGAATATCGGGCGATTCATCGCCGGTCACTCCTGTGCTGCCACTACTGCCCCCGCCCCCGCTGCCTCCACCCCCGCCGCCTGAACTGCCACCCCCTCCGGTGCCACCGCCCCCCGTGCCGCCACCGGTACCTCCACGACCATTTGTCCCGCCGGCGCTGCTGCTACGGCGCCGACCGC
>JAHFGT010000001.1 GCA_023247275.1 Candidatus Omnitrophota bacterium | reverse complement strand
CCCCGATCGCCGCTGGGGGCGTCCAAGCTTGCTGCTGAGGCGGCGGCTCGGATGTTTTGGTACTGTTACCAGGTGCCGTCCGTGGCGCTGCGGTTGTTTACGGTGTATGGCCCAGGCGCACGCGCCTCGCAGTTTGTCCCAAGCGCGTTACAGAGGATCATCGATTCACCTGGGCCACAGGTGCGGTTTGGACCAGGGGAGTCAACGCGCGATTTTGTGTATATCGAGGATGTGATCACCGCCCTGATGCAGGCCTGGTCGTTCAGCGCAGGGCTGAAAGGATGTGCGGTGTTGAACATCGCCTCAGGGGTTGAAACGCGGATCGCAGAGATCGTGGAGATCATGCTCAGGGTGTGTGGTCGGGCAGAACTCCAGGCCTGTTTTGAGCCGGTGGGGTCCAGACTGGACGAGCGCCACGGGCCGACGCGGCATTGGGCGTCGATCGAGCAGGCGCGCCAACGGCTTGACTGGTCACCGACGATTAGCTTAGAGGTAGGGCTCCGGCGGACAGTGGATGCGCTGCGCAACGCGCAAGCCGTCGGTCACCCCGCACACGTTGTGGAGGTCCGATGACCTCATTGATCTCAGAGATTCCCACGGTGTCCTCCAAGCAAGGGCTGGTCGAGTCGCTGGAACGGTTGGTCCGGGCGTACTACCAACAGCCATCACCGCGTGACGCAACGCGACGCCGCGTTGGGGTCAGTTCGGCGATCTTGGGCCCTGAAGAGGCGATTGGCGTGCTGCGGACCGTGCTCTCCGGTTGGATCACCCAGGGCCAGGTCACCGCACAATTCGAGCGTGAGTTCGCCGAGTATATCGGTGTCAAACATGCGATCGCGGTCAACTCAGGCTCATCCGCCAATCTGGTAGCGCTGGCGGCCTTGATTGAAGCCGATCGGCTGCCTGTCGGCGATGAAGTGATCGTCCCAGCGACGACGTTTGCCACCGTGGCTGCCCCGCTGATCCAGCTTGGGCTGGTGCCGGTGTATGTGGATGTCTGCGCAGACACGTATAACCTCGATCCTCAGGCGGTCGAAGCGGCGATCTCGCCGAAGACCGCAGCGATCATGCCAGTGCATACGGTCGGTCATCCGGCTGATCTGTCAGCCGTGTTGCGCATCGCGCAGCGACATAACCTGTGCGTGATCGAAGACTGCTGTGAGTCGCATGGCAGCAGCCTGGATGGCCGGAAGGTCGGCAGCTTCGGGGCCATCAACACCTTCAGTTTTTTTGTCGCGCACAACATGACCACTGGCGAAGGCGGGATGATCGTCACCGATGATGAGCCGCTCGCCATCCTGTGCCGTTCGCTGCGCGAGTTCGGCCGCGTAGATCAACGGGACATCGCCCAGGAGCGATTTTATTCCGACGGGGTGCTCAACGAGTACGACAAACGGTACGTGTTTCAGCGTCCAGGCTATAACGTGCGCATGACCGATGTGGCGGCTGCCATGGGGATCGAGCAGTTGCGGAAGCTGGATGTGTTCAACGCGCGCCGGCGGGACAACGCGGCGTTCTATCGGGCAGCGCTGCTGCGTTCCTGTGCGGATGTGCTGGAGCCGGCGATCGAGCGTCCAGGCGCCTTCCATACTTACTATACGTATGCGATGACCATCCGCCCCGGCGCGCCATTTACCCGGCGGCAGCTCGTGGATCATCTGGAGTCGCATGGTATTGAGACGCGGCCGATCTTTGCCGGCTGTCTGCCAGACCAGCCAGGGTTTCGGCAGGCGCCGCATCGGATCGTCGGCGCGCTGCCGGTAGCCAGGTGGATCCGTGACTGGTCGCTGTTTCTTGGGGTGCATCCTGGCGTGAGCGATGAGGATCGACAACACGTCGTACAGACGATCGAATCGTTTGTGAAGGCTCAGCCGGGATGACGCGAACGTTGATCACTGGCGGGGCCGGATTTATCGGATACCATTTGACCCGCGCCCTCGCAGCAGACCCAGACCACGATATCGATGTGGTGGATAACTGGTTTCGCACGCGGCGGGCCGATGACGCGTTCGAGGCGTTGATCAAGTTGGCGAATGTCCAGTTTATGGAGTTCGATATCACACAGCCGCGTGAATGGGATAAGTTGGATCGATCGTATGACCAGATCTACCATCTCGCCGCGGTCAACGGCACGCGCTACTTCTATGAGATCCCCCATGAGGTGCTCCGCGTGAATCTGCTCGGGGTCCTCAACGCGCTTCGCTGGCTGACGAAGGGGACGTTTCCTGGGAAACTGGTGTTCGCTTCCTCGTCTGAAATCTACGCCGGGGTGAACGAGGTTGGCACGCTGCCGATCCCAACCCCAGAGGATGTGGCAAGCGCGTTTGGCGATTTGACGAACCCACGGATTTCCTACGGGGTGAGCAAGCTCGCTGGAGAGCTGTGCGTGCGCCATACCGCGGCAGCGCACGGATGGCGGTGGGCGATCGTGCGGTATCACAATGTGTACGGGCCACGAATGGGGCAGGAGCATGTGATTGCCGCGCTGTGCGAGCGGCTCATCCGGCGAGACAACCCGCTGAAGTTGTATGGGGCGGACAACCGCCGCGCCTTTTGTTTTATCGATGACGCGGTGCAGGCGACCCGGCTGGTGATGGAGAGCGACCACGCCAACGGCGAAGTCGTCAATATCGGCAATGCGGACGAGGAGCTTTCCATTCTCCAGCTCGTCCAACGGTGCGCCCGGTACGCCGGGTACCTCCCGCAGATTGAGGAGATGCCTGCTCCCGCGGGTTCCACCATGCGGCGATGCCCTGAGGTCTCGAAGCTGTTCCGACTGACCGGATTTCGAGCTCGGGTTGGCCTTGATGAAGGCTTGGCAAAGACCTATCAGTGGTACGCGGCGCAACGGACGGTGCCTGTCCCGACGGAGATCGAACATCAATGAGCGATGTCGTGATCTCAACTGAGCGGCTCGGCAAGCGGTATCAGCTGGGCTCGCGGGTCGGATACGCCACCTTGCGGGATCGGCTCGCCCAGCTGGTGGCCGGGCCTGCGCAGGGGCGCGCGACGCTCTCAGCGCGCGCAGAGGACGGATCGATCTGGGCGCTTCAGGATGTCTCGTTGCAGGTGCGGCGTGGGGAGGTGTTGGGCATTATCGGCCCGAACGGATCCGGCAAGACCACGCTGTTGAAAATCCTGTCTCGCATCACGGCTCCGACCATTGGTCGAGCGACGTTGCGCGGTCGGGTTGGCTCGTTGCTAGAGGTTGGGACCGGGTTCCATCCAGAGCTGACGGGTCGAGAAAATATCTATCTCAACGGCGCCATCCTTGGTATGCACCGGGTCGAAATCAACGACAAGTTCGAGCAGATCGTCGATTTTTCCGGCGTGGAACGGTTTATCGATACCCCGGTGAAGCGGTATTCGAGTGGCATGTATGTTCGGCTGGCGTTCGCAGTGGCCGCGCATCTTGAGACCGAGATCCTGCTGGTGGACGAAGTCCTCGCGGTGGGCGATGCGGTCTTTCAACAGAAATGTCTTGGCAAGATGAGTCAAGCCGCCAGCGATGGTCGGACGGTCTTGTTTGTCAGTCATAACATGGCGGTCGTCAGGACGCTGTGTTCGACCGCGGTCTGGCTGTATGGTGGCAGCCTGCAGTCGCACGGCACGCCGGAGCAGGTGATCGAGGCGTACCTGAGCCGGGTGGGTGCGCTGGGCTGGTCATCGCGCGTTGTCCTGGCCGATCGGGCCGATCGATCAGGGCATGGCGGCGTTCGGGCCGTCGGGATCTGGCTGTGCGGATCGGACAAGCAGGTCGGGATAGCCCACACAGGCGGGGAGACCGATCTCGTCGTCGACTATGCAGCGCGGCAGGCAGAGCCGCTGGTGAAGCTGCACGTGGCGCTGACCATCTCTGACCGGCACGGCACGCCGATCTTCTCGTGCACCACGGCAATGGGGCGGAGCAACTTTCGGGATGTCGCGCCGCAGGGGCGCGTGCGGTGTCGGCTGGACCGGCTACCACTAATTCCGGGAACCTATTCTGTGAGTCTGCGATTAAAGGATGATCAGCCCGGCGTGGCGGATCAGGTCGTGGGCGCTTTAAGTTTTGACGTCATCAACAGCGGCGCTGGCGGTCTGGTCGACTATCCACCTGGGATGGGGTGCGTCGCTGTGCCGCATCAGTGGGAATGGGTTGCGCTCGAGACAGCGGCTGGCGCGTTGAAGAGCTGAACACCCTCCAATGGCCACACACGTGAGGCATCAAACCGCTCTCGATCGGTTCTCGCGCTGGTATCTAGCGCTGTCGGTGTTAGTGTTCAATACCTGCGTGCTGTTTCTCGCGGTGAATCTGACGATGGCTGGCTGGTTCTGGATCAAGACGCATACCGCATCGGCCAGGGCAGCAGCAACGTCTGAGATTGCCGAACATAATCGTGAGCTCAACAGGTTGCTGCCCTACTATGCCGGATGGACCATCGACCAGATCAAGGCCTTGCAGGCCGAGGATTCGCGAATCCGCATGGTGTTTGAGCCGTTCACGCAGGTCAAACCACAGCCAGTCCGAGGCGCGTATATCAACATTAGTGAGCAGGGATTCCGCCTGGTGAAGAATCAAGGGCCATGGCCGCCTGATCCGGCCGCGCTGACGGTGTTTGTTTTTGGCGGTTCCACCACGTTTGGCAGCAGCCTTGGGGATGAGCAGACGATCGTTTCATCACTGCAAGACCAACTCGGCAGCTGCCGGGCGGCTGCGCCCATCTTCGTCTACAACTTTGGGCGTCCGATGTACTTCAGCAGCCAGGAGCGCGCCTTGTTTGAGCTGCTCGTCAGCCAGGGCCATGTGCCGGATATCGCGATTTTTATCGATGGGGTCAATGATTTTTACCGCTGGAGCGGTGTCCCGTACTGGACTCGCCGAATCAGCGACTTAGTCGAGCGCGAGAATGGACGGCAAACCTTGATGCAGCGTTCCCTCGACCGATTGGCTGAATTGCCTCTGGGTCGGGCAGCCACGCAATGGCGGACGCAGATCGCTCATCTGAGCGAGCCCGCCGAGCCCGGTTATGACGATCCGGTTTCGCTCAAACAGATCGTCGACCGGTGGCAGGTCAACAGGCGGATGATCGAATCGGTCGCTGAGGCCTTTGGCGTTCAACCATTGTTTGTCTGGCAGCCGGTACCGACCTATCACTATGACCTGACGTATCACCTCCTCTATCCCCATTCAAAGGAAGTCGATGACGCACATTTCTTCCGCGAGCATCTGCGGACGCGGTACGGCTATGCCCTGTTAGACCGGTTACGACAGACCGGGGAACTCGGCGCACATGTCTTGTGGCTGGGTGATCTGCAACAAGGCCGGAAGGAGAACTTCTATGTTGACCGTATTCACTATACCCCGGCGTTCTCAAGAGAAATTGCTGAGCGGATTTTTGATGCGCTGGGTCAACAAGGCACCCTGACGTGCGGCCGGTATGCGGCGCCGTCCAAAGATCTTTCCCAAGCCAGCAGCCAGATCGCGAACCGACCATGAGATCCACGGATTGGATTGGGATCATGAGTGCGGCCTGCATCTCGATCCTGTGGTATGCGACACGACGTCAGTCACCCTGGATATTGGCCGCGGGGTGGATGGCAATTCTCGGGTTCGCCGCTATAGCCAGTTGGCGGGCGATGGATGTTCTGTACGGCGAGTTCAGCATGGTCATACTTGGGCTGGCGTTGTATGGGGCAGGGCTGGGGATTGTTCGGGTGCTCCTGGCTCGGAGCGTCAGCCTCCGATTGCTGTCGCGATGCGCGGGATTTCGCACGAGCGAGGTTGATGAACAGTTCAGGAGCCGTCTGGCCGACATCACTCGGTATGGCCTGGGAACCTCTGCCCACGGTCGGTATCGACTCACCGGTCTGGGTCAGGCGGTGGCCAGGGTGTTGGGATGGGTGTCTCCGCTAGGCGGATGTCACGTGGATGAATGAGCTGGGTGTCGTCGCGGCCGGGTTTCTGATTGCGGTCATCGCCTGCCGGCTCGTGTTCGCGCAGCAGAAGATTCAGGCCACTGTCGGTGCGGCGCTGCTCGTCCATGCGATTGTTGGCCTGATCTGTGGGCTCGTGCTGACGATGACTCGACGAGTGAGTCCGATCGCTGTCGGCCTGTGGTGGGCCGGCGCGTTCCTGAGCTGGTTCGGGGTGCAGGTCCATCTGGAAAGTTCGATCCTGTTGTGGATGATCCAGGCGCTGCGTCGTCAGCCGCTGAGTGAACACGAGCTGCTCACGCGGTACGCCGCGTATTATGGAGAGGCCGAGCGGCTGGAACAACTGGATCACGCGCGACTGATCGAGCGGCAGGGTGGCGAGATCCGGCTGACACGTCGGGGCCGGCGCATTCTCGCACTTGCGACGCACCTGGCCCCACGCGGCTGGCGAATCGATTCGCGCGGCGGATCTGACCTGCGGTGCCAAGAGGTGGGGTCATGACGGCTCGGGCGGTGAGCCGGGTTGGCTCAGGGCGGTCTTCGCAGCGGATTGCGCTCCTGGTGGCGATTGTCTGGACTGCGGCGATGTGGTGGTATGTGACGATCGCAGCCCCCAGGCCGTACTATTTCACGACCGACACCGGGATGGAACCTGACTACTACTATAATGCGCGGCTCTTAGCGTTTGGATTCCCGGTCAACGGCACGCACCATCCTGGCACGCCGATCTATTACCTGGCCTCCTGGTTGATGCGACTCAGCGGCACAGCGCTGGGATCCACCCAGCAGTTCTTTAATCTGTCGTATGTGGTTGTGGCGGTGATGATCGGGGCCGCGCTGAGCCTGTTCGCGTGGCTGCTGCTTCACGATTTGCCGCTTGGGACCGCGTTGCTGGCCATCAGTGTGTTGCTGGCTTGGCCGTCCGCGCTCACCTATATGAACTATTTTGGGGCTGACGCGTTTGTTGTCCCGGCCGGGTTGCCGACCCTAACGATCTTTTGGAAGAGTTTGGCGCATGACCGGTTTCGCACCGGCTTGGCGGTCTTGTCTGGTGCTGGGGTAGGGCTGTGCTTGGCGATCAAGATGTCGTTTGTGCCGCTCGCGGTTGCGGTGATGATCGCCGGAGCCATGCATGCCTGGCGCGTGCGGCCTGCAGGAACGGTTCGTGCCATCCAGGCGCTGTGCGCGGCTCCACTGACGATGGTCGCATCGTTTGCGGTGTTGACCTGGCCGGTGAGAGGTCAGCTACCAGATATTCTCTTGAACACGATGGTCCGCGAAGAGACGCGGATCGAATCGCCCAACCTTGTCAGCGCGTTTGTGCGTACCTTTGGCTTATTGCTGCGCGCCAACTGGCTCTTGGGTGCGATGATAGTGCTGGTCATCGTGGGATGGCTGGTGGCGTGCGTGCGCCAGTGGACGCTGAGCCGATCCAGCGCTGCCATAGCTGGTCGTGAGCATTGTGATTGGCCAGCCGCAGCGGTCTTCATCGCGCTGATGGGTGCGGCCTGGAGCTATACGTTAGGCACGGTGGCGGATGATTCACGGGTGATCACTGAGTATGGGATTCTCGTCAGAAATAGTTTTCCCTGCGCACTCGTGTGGCCATTTCTCGTGTTGTTTCTGGATCAGACCAGCCGCAGCCAGGGGGTGGGGTGGTCGCGAGCAAGACCGGTGCAGGCGGCGCTGGGCGCGGTGGGGGTCGTCTTGATCCTGCTGTCCGCTAGCACCTATGCCCAGTATCGTCAGCGATTTTTAACCTCCCGCCATGAGGCCATCCCTGGGGTCATGGAGCGGCTCGAATCGCAAGCGATTCCAGGAACCCGGGTCGCGTTCTGGGATGGCAGCCCAGGCGATCTGTTCCGAGAAGCGTCGTTCCACTTTTTTGGCAACTTCAGTTTTGCGTATGACGCGTTCGACCAGGAGTTGACCCAGCGGTATCCCAAGATCACATTGTTCCGGTTGCGTGATCTGAAGCGGTTACTGCCACCCCGCGACACCGCACCGGTCATGGTGTCGACCAGCCGGCCAGGGTGGCGTCATCACATGCGTCAGGCGGTTTGGGACACCTGGCACCGGTGGTTTCCGGGTGGGGTGAGCGAGCGGGCGAAAGAACTCGTGGCTGGCGAGCAGGAGGGCGTTCAGGTCTCATTGGTGGCGTTTCCAGAGCAGGAATCGGTTGAGCTTGGATCGATCCCATTCTCTTCCGTCGTGGACCTCATTGAACAGCAGCTTGGGCCAGCCCGCGTGCGCTACGACACGATCAACGGTACTCGCTGGACGTTGGTCGACGTAGCGGGCCATAGTTCTCAGCGACTTGTCACCGTCGCGCAGTAAGATGAAAATTTATATTCTGGGGCTTCTCGATTTGATTAAGGCCAAAGAGGCTGCTGGTCGGCCGCAGGACAAACTCGACCTGGCTAAACTGCGGAAGAAGAAGCGGTCCGGTTAGCGAGAGTAGAGGAAATGTTTCTGGTCACTGGAGGGGCAGGGTTTTTAGGACAGTTTCTCGTCGAAGATTTGGTCGCGAGAGGTGAGCGAGTCCGGTCGCTTGATGTGTTGCCGCACGCGTTTGCGTCGCTCGGCGACCAGGTGGAGATGGTGCAGGCGGATATCACCGATCCGGTTGCGGTGTCGAAGGCGGTCGATGGCTGCGAGGTGGTCTACCACAACGCCGCCTTGGTGCCCATTACCCGGTCAGGGTCCAGGTTCTGGCAGGTCAATGTCGACGGCACGCGCAACGTGCTTGAGGCCTGCCTGAAACACGGGACACGCAAGGTCGTCCACATCTCCAGCAGCGCGGTGTACGGCCGGCCAAAGACGAATCCTGTTGGTGAGGAAACGCCGCTCAACCCGTTTGGCGAGTATGGAAAGTCCAAAGCCGAAGCCGAGCGGGTGTGCGAGGCGTTTCAACAGCGCGGCCTGGATATCTCGATCATCCGACCGCGGCCGATCCTTGGACCGCGTCGGCTTGGGATCCTTGAAATCTTGTTTGAGCGGGTTGCGCAGGGCCGATCGTTCTTTATCCTGGGAGCAGGGAGCAATCGGTTTCAACTCGTCAGCGTGCATGATTTGCTATCCGCCGCGTACCTGGCTGCGACCAAACCATGCCGCAATGAAGATTTCAACGTCGGCGCGAAGCAGTTCACGACGCTGCGAGACGATTTGGAATCCTTAGTCGCACATGCCAAGACCGGCTCACGGATCGTGTCGATGCCAGAGTCGCCGGTCCGGTGGTCGCTGCGGATGCTGGATTGGTGCCGGCTGTCGCCGTTTGTGAGCTGGCACTATCGCACCGCCAGCAGCGACTTCTGGTACCCGACCGAGAAGCTGGAGCGGGTGCTGGGGTGGTCGGCCCACTACAGCAATGTGGATACGTTGCGAGAAGCGTATGACTGGTATGTGGCGCATCAGTATGATGACCGTAGCTCCTCATCGCCGCATCGGCGCGGCGTCAAAGGCCGACTGTTAGGCGTACTGCTCAGGGTGCTATGACTCCGTTGATCGACTCGACGACAACCGAGCTTCCGCAGACCGCGAAGGCCAGACCCGCCGTCACCAGGCCGCTTGCCGCGCGATCGTTTGGAGCCTACCTATCGCTGGTGCGCCCCTACCAGTGGACAAAAAACCTCGCGGTACTAGCTCCACTAGTCTTCTCATTCCATCTGTTCGATGCCAAGCTGTTGATCAGTGCGCTAGCAGCGGTGGGGTCGTTCTGTTTGATCTCTAGCTCGGTGTACGCGCTCAATGATGCGATCGATGCGGCGACCGATGCGCTGCACCCAAAGAAACAGCATCGTCCGGTAGCATCGGGTGCAATCTCAACGGCTTCAGCGATCTGGTGTTCGATGACCTGTCTGGCCATTGGACTCACGTTGTCGGCGGTGGTCAGCGTCCCGCTCGCCGGCGTGGCCGCGACCTATTGGCTCAGTAATCTGTTGTATTCCCTGGCGGTCAAGCGGATGGTGTTGCTGGACGTGATGTTCGTCGCGCTGGGCTTTGTCCTGCGGGTGCTGGGCGGGTGCGTGGTCAGCCGAGTGGCGCCATCGACCTGGTTGCTCTTGACGACCTTCTTGCTGGCGCTGTTTCTGAGCATCGCCAAGCGGCATCAGGAGCTGCTCTCAGCAGCCGAGGAGCCGATAGGGAAAGGCTCTAGGCCGGTGCTGGAGCACTATGATGGCAAAGTGCTCGATCAGTTGCTGGCGATTACGGCAGGGCTTGTCGTGATCACCTATGCGCTCTTTACCATTTCAGACTACGCGGTCGAGCGGTTCCATTCCGGCCTGTTGATCCTGACCGTGCCGTTCGTCCTGTATGGCATCTTTCGATACCTACATGTGGTCCATGTTGATCAGGAGGGGGAGGACCCAGCGGCGGTGTTGTTTCAGGATCGGCCGCTCTTGGTCTGCGTGATGGGCTGGGCATTGGTGTGTATCACGATTATCTACTGGCCACAGTTGACGTCGTTCATGAGTAGGGGTGGATAGGATGGAGATCTTGGTGACCGGGGCTCCAGGGTGGTTGGGCAGCCGGTTGGTGGAGGCGTTAACCCGAGGGATCGAGGGTGAGCCGCCGGCGTTTGCCGGCTGCCAGGTGCGCTGCTTGATTGCTCCTGGGATCGACGCTACGCCGGTGGAACGGCTGGGGGCGGTCGGCGTTCGCGGCGATCTGACCGACCCGACGACCCTGGATCAGCCGGTCCGCGGTGTTGAGCTGGTATTTCACCTGGCTGGATTGATCCACCCGAGGAAGCGGATCAACGAACTGTTCGCGATCAACGCCGAAGGCACCCGACATCTACTCGACGCTGCGGCGGCGGCTGGGGTGAAACGGTTCGTCTATGTCAGCAGTAATTCGGTTGGCGGGGTCAACATCAGCCGGGATCGGTTGATGACCGAAGAGGATCCGCCACGACCGTATCTGGCGTATGGCCGAAGCAAGTTGGCCGCTGAGCAGGCGATCCGAACAACGGCTGAGCGCGGGCTAATGCAGACGGTGATCGTCCGGCCGTGCTGGTTCTATGGGCCAGGCCAGCCGGCGCGTCAGACCCGGTTCTTTCGGATGATCACCTCCGGCTCGCCGATTATTTTCGGCGATGGCCGCAACCTGCGCTCGTTGTCGTATGTGGACAATACGGTGCACGGGCTGATCTTGGCGGCGCAGCGGCCGCAGGCTAATGGGCAGACCTATTGGTTGGCGGATGAGCGACCCTACCCGACGATCGAGATCTATGAAACGGTGGCTCGGATCCTCGACGTCAAACCGTTTCGCCCAAGGTTTCTGCCTGATGTGACCTCGGCGACCTGTCGATTGGCCGATCGGCTCATCCAGGCTGCCGGGTTATATCAAACCGAACTGCATGTGGCTGGCGAGATGAACCAGGATATCGCCTGCTCGGTCGAGAAGGCCAAACGCGAGCTCGGGTATCAGCCGAAGGTTTCACTCGAAGACGGCATGCGCCGGTCGATTGCGTGGTGCCGTCAACAGGGGATGGACGTGTAGAACGCCTCACATGGTCCAGGGATCATGGGTCCTTCATGTTGGATGGCAGAAGACCGGCAGCACCTGGCTGCAGAAGAGTGTGTTTCCTCGGCTGCCGGATGTGGAGTTCATCGGCAAACGGTATCCGATGCGGGCAGAAGATTGGAGTCTGCAACTGTTCAACACGATCCATTTTGTCGACGACTTGGAGTTTTCTGCGGATCGGATCGCTGAGGTGGTCCGCGCGCATACCGCCCATGTGCCGCTCAGCAAGGTCCGCGTGTTGTCCGGGGAGGGGCTGGTGGGCAACCCCTGGCATGCCGGATTCGACAGTAAACGCAATGCCGATCGATTGCAGGCGATCTTTGGGCCGGCCAAGATCCTGTTCACCGTCAGAAACCAAGGTGATATGTTAGAGTCGTTGTACAAGCAGTACCTGCTCGAGGGCGGCACATGCCGGTTCGAGACGTTGCTCAGCACGCGAAGCCAACACGCTGATTTTCGGATGGAGCACCTGCAGTATCCGCGATTGATCCGGTATTACGAATCGCTGTTCGGCGCTGACCAGGTGCGGGTGATTCCGTATGAGCTGCTCGTCAACGAGCCGCAACAGTTTGTTGACTTAATCTGCGAATTTATCGGCGTGGATCGGTGGACACTGAACGAATCGCAGCGCGGCTATGTGCGACGCGGGTTTAGCCCGAACCTGTGCCGGTACATGCGCTACATCAACTACGTCGCCAAGAGCAACTTTAACCCGGCGGGATTTTTCGGCCAGCGGCCGAGCGCCAACTGGCCGCGGGTGAAACAGGCGCTGCATCCGTATACCTGGGCCACGACGATTGCGGATTGGGAAGAACGGCTGGGCCGGCGACGTGAGCTGCTTGCGCCTGAGCAGCGACACCGAATCCAGGACTATTATCGTGCAGGTAACCAGCAGCTGCAGCCGTACGTGCCGTATGATCTGGGCGCGTTTGGCTACCCGATGTGAGGCATGGGAACATCAGTCGGTTGTCTGGCCGTGATCCCGGCGCGGGGTGGGTCAAAAGCGATCCCGCGCAAGAACAGTCAGCTCTTCCTGGGAAAGCCGCTGCTGGTCTGGACCGTTGAGTGCGCCAAGCGCAGCCAAGTGTGCGACCGGATCATCCTGAGCACGGATGACGACGAAATGGCCAGCCTTGGTCAGGAGGCCGGGGCTGAGGTGCTGTTTCGCCGGCCGGTCGATCTGGCAACTGATCAGGCGCCAACCGCGCCAGTGGTTCGCCATGCGCTCCAGTGGCTGAAGGACCGCGAGGGCTGGACGCCGTCGCGGGTGGTCGTGCTCGAGCCGACCGCTCCGGCTCGTCAGCCATGGCAGATCGACGAGTCGATGACGCTGCTGGAGCAGCGCGGAGCTGATTCGGTCGCGAGCATCTCCGCCGTTCCGCACCATTACGTGCCCCAGAAACTGTTGCGGTTGCAACCAGACCACACGATCGTTGGGATCAGCGGCACGGCGATTCGCGACATGATCCATCGTCGACAGGATCTGGAGCCCTGCTATGCGTTCAATGGCCTGATCTTTGGCTGCACGAGCGAGCTGATCTGGCACGATCCTCCGACCTTGTGGGGGCAACACGTGACCGCCTATGTGACCGACTCGAAGTACCAAATCGATCTTGACCAGCCTGAAGATTGGGCCGCGGCAGAATCCCGTTGCCGACAATTGCTGAACGAAGCAACGTACCTTGCGGCGCTTCAGAAAGCTTATGGCACGACCCAGGTGGGATTGACCCAGCAGTACAAGACCGGCTGGCGGTGCCGGTGCGAAGAGGATCACACGCTGTCGTGCGGGCCGCAGCTTGAAGATTGTCTGCGGCGTCATGGACGGATTCTCCAGGGGTGCGATCAGGGGGAGAGCGAAATGAAGCAGCAGGTACCGGGGCACAAGGACACAGGAGGTGGGGCATGATGGAGCGGGAGAATTTGGTGGCTGTCAACCCGCTGCGTCAGGCGGACCTGTCGACGATTCAACCGAAAAAAGTCACGCTGATCGCCTGTCCCTGGACGTTCTACGACGAGGTCGAGTTCCGCTCCCAGCAGCTCGGGCTGGGCTATGTCGGCGGCTATATCGAACAGTTCGGCCACGAGGTGATCAGCTACATCGATCCGATGATTAAAGGTGGCGCTGACCACAAGGTGCCGATTCATACCAAGTACCAGTGGACCCACCGGTTCGGGATTTCCGATGCGGAGATCGTCAACCAAATCCCTCGGGACACCGATGCCATTGGAATGAACGCACCGTTTACCGACAGCCGGCTTGTCCTGTACCCGTTGACCCAGGCGATTAAGCAAAAGTTTCCGAACACACTCCTGGTGATTGGCGGCGTGTTGGCGACGACACTGCCGCACCAGGTGATTCGAGAATCCGGCGCGGACATCGTGGTGAAAGGGGAAGGAGAAATCGCCTTCGCGCGGATCCTCAACGGCGACCCGGTTGAGCGAATCCCGGGTCTTGTGTATCGGACCAAGGACGGCGAGATCAAAGAGAACCTGGGTCGGTCTGAACAGCTCCGGACCGTCGATGACATCCCGCCGCCCGGCTATCATTTCCGGCCGATGCAGGAATATGTGATTTGGTCTCCGCGCGGCGATCGGGCCGATCGCACGTTGTCGCTGATTTCATCCCGCGGGTGCCCGTTCCAATGCGAGTTCTGCTCGATCCCGGAAAAAGGCCAGGCCTGGCGGCCGTTTACGCCCGAGCGCGTGTTGGACGAAGTGAAGATGGCGATCGACAGGTGGGGCGTCAACCATATCGAATTTGAGGACGATAACTTCACACTGCGCGAGTCGCGGGCGCTGGCGGTCTTGAAGTATTTGGCTGAGCTGCGGAAAAAGGGGTATCCGATGACTTGCTCATTTCCGAACGGGGTCATGATCGATCGGATGAGCCGAGATCTGGCGTTGTTGATGAAAGACGCAGGGGCCGATATCGTCTATCTACCAGTCGAGGCCGGGGATACTCGGGTGCTGGTGTCCATGAATAAGCCCAACGCTGAGGGACATCTGGAGAGTACCCGCAAGGTTGCGAAATGGTGCGTCGAGGCCGGGCTGCGGGTCAGCTCCTTCTTCATCGTCGCCTACCCAGGTGGGCGGGTCGTCCGGAAAGAGTTGATGAACCTGCCGCAGTACGAAGAGCACTACATCCGAGAATCGGATGGGTCGGTGTGGATGCGCGGTGAAGATGAGCAAGCGTTCGAAACGACGCTCAAATTCTGCAAGGAATTGCGATCCATTGGCGTGCAAGGAATCACGCCGTTGATCGCGACCCCGTATCCTGGGACCGAGCTGTATATGGTGTGTGAGAAATTCGGGTGGTTGGTGTTTCCGGATGAGAAAAACGTGCTCACGACCGTGTCGTACTCGCATGTGCGGCCGGACTATGTCCAGATTGCGACGCCATGGTGCTCGCGGGAGCAGGCGTTTGATCGGTGGAAGACGATGATGCAAACGTTTGAGACGTATCACAACGTCCGGAAATTTGAGCAGGATGCGCAGGTGGATCACCCGCTGTCCGGCCACGAGGTCCGGGACCGCTTGGAGACGATTGGCGTGGAGAAAGATATCCCCGCATGACGACAAATGGATCAGCGCGGCGCAGGACCCCTGCGCCACTCAAGGTTGGCTCCATCACGATCGCGCCTGGGGCGCCCTGTGTGATGATCGCAGAGGCGGCCTGCGAACACAAAGGCCGTGTGGCAGAGGCGAAGCGGCTCGCACGAGCCGCCAAAGAGGCTGGCGCGGAGATCGTCAAGTTTCAACTCCATTTGCCAGAGATCGAGATGGTGCCAGACTCGATCCATTTTTGGGCCGGCTCGATGGACGAGGTGCTCGAGCAGGTCAACTTGTCGGTCGACGCGCATCGAACGTTGATGCGGTATTGCGAGCAGATTGGAATCCAATACTTGTGCACCGCGTATTGTGCGGCAGGCCTCGACGTGCTCCATGAGTTGGGCATTGCCGCATTCAAGATCGGTTCTGGAGAGATGAGCAATTTACCCATGATCCGGCGGGCCGGGGCGCTGTCGGCTCGGACGCGTAAGCCGGTTATCGTGTCCACCGGCATGAGCACGATGGAAGAAATCGCCGAGACCGTTCAGGTCTTACAGGAGGCGGACGCGCCATTCATGCTGATGAACTGCACCTCAGAGTATCCGCCGAAGTACGCGCACATCAATTTGGGGTTGATCCGAGTGCTGGGCGAACGGTTCGGTGTGCAGGTGGGTCATTCAGATCACACGCCGGATTCGTATACCGCCCTGGCTGCAGTGGCGCTCGGCGCTCGGGCGATTGAAAAACATTTCACCCTGTCGCACGCAAAGCGAGGCCCGGATTGGCATGTGTCGGTTGAGCCAGACCAGCTCACAAGGTTAGTCGGCGGGATCAGGAAAATCGAGGCCGCGCTCGGATCAGAGAAACGGTTGTACCCTGAAGAAGAGCCGGTGCGTCGATGGGCGCACCATTCAGTGGTCAGTTTGCAAGCGATCCCGGCTGGCCGGCGGATCCAGCCGGACATGGTCGGGGTCAAGCGCCCTGGGTGGGGGATTCCAGCCAAACATCTGACGCTGGTGTATGGACGGACCGCAAAGATGGATATCCCGGCGAATGCGGTCCTGGACTGGGCGTCGCTGAGTGGTCGACCCAAAGGGTAACGGGATCTCATGAGGGCACGATGCACGAATTGGTGATGCGGCACATTGCCATTATCACAGGGTCCAGGGGCGAATACGGTTATATCCGTCCGATCTTGCGCGAGATCGAGGCGAGTCACGATGTCACCTATTCGCTGATCGTGACCAACCTGCATCTGTTGTCCGATTTTGGGTCTAGCATCAAGGAGATCGAACACGACGGGTTCACCATCAGCGACAAGATCTACATGGCGCTGGATGCGTATACGCCAGGGTCGATGGCCAAATCGTTGGGGATCTTTCTGATGAGCGTCAGCGACTCGTTGGTGCGGCTTAAGCCAGACCTGGTGCTGTTGGCCGGCGACCGAGGGGAACAGCTCATGGCGGCGGTCGCGGCGGCGCATATGAACATTCCGGTCGCCCATATTCAAGCCGGGGAATTGTCCGGCAACATCGATGGAATCAGCCGGCACGCGATCGCGCGCTTTACGCATCTGCATTTCGCCTCGAATGAGGATGCCGCCGAGCGATTGCGGAAATCCGGGGAAGAACCATTTCGGATCCATTTGACCGGAGCGCCGCAACTGGATGAACTGGTCAATGGTGAGTTTGCGCCGCTGGACGAACTGGTCAAGACGTATGGCGTCCGCCCGGAAGAACCGCTCATTCTCTTTATCCAGCATCCGGTGACCGAGGAGTACGAGCAGACGGTGACGCACATCGAAGAAGCGCTCGAAGCGCTGTGCGAGCTCAAGCACCAGACGATCATGGTCTTCCCAAACAACGATGCTGGGAATGAGGACCTCCGGCGGACGATTGAGCGCTACCGGCAGCCGTTTGTGCGGGTCGAGCGCACGCTGGCTCGGCGCACCTACCTCGGGCTGATGAAGGCGGCGGATGTGATGGTGGGGAACTCCAGCAGTGGATTGATTGAAGCGCCTGTCTTTGGGTTACCAGTGGTCAATATCGGCAGCCGGCAACGCGGCCGAGCGCGTGGGGCCAACGTGATTGATGTGCCGGCTGAGCGGACGGCGATCAAAACAGCTATCCAACAAGCGCTGTCAACGGAGTTTCGTCAGCGCTTGAGCGATCGCGCAGGCAATCCGTACCTGGGCGACGGGCAGGTGTCCAAACGGATCGTGGAGATCCTGCGCCGGGTCGAGATCAATGAACGATTGCTGAAAAAGCAGCTCACGTATTAGGAGCGACTGGTGAGAGACGTCCAGAAGTTTGTCGTATCCGTGACCGACACGATCCACACGGCGATGGAGAAGATCACCGAGAACAAGCATCGGGCGGTGATCGTGCTGGACCAGGGTAAGGTGGTCGGGACGGTCAGCGATGGGGATTTGCGCCGGGCGTTCTTGCAAGAGATCCTCCCAATTGCCCCGGTGGAGAAAGTCATGAATCTGAATTGCCGAACCACGACTGAACAAGACCCGCACAAGCAACGCGAGCTGATCCAGCGCGAAAAGGTCACCGTCCTGCCAGTGGTCGATCGGCAGAACGAACTGATCGATGTGGTGCTCGCGTATGAGCCGTTTGATGATGAGGGCCGCGCGCCAATCCAGGGATGAAGACCACGCCGATCTCCACAGAATCGCTGAAAGCCGTGCTGACACAGACCGGCATCAAGCCCCTCTTGACGAGGGTGGGGTTGTGGACGCCAGCCGCAACAGCCTGGCGTACGTTCAGCGGAGACCCTCGTCAGCAACCGGTGAACGATGACTACAAAACGTTCAGCCGACACTACCGGTTTCTGTCCGAGTCTGCGGGGCGTACTTCGTCATCGCCGCGCGTCCTGGTGATTAGTCTGACCGATTTCGTCGCGCAGGTGAAAATCGAGTCGTTGCTGGCAAAGGCGTTGCAGCTACGTGGCTACACCCCGGTCATTCTCACGCGAAAAGGATGCCGCAGCGCCTTACGCTACTATCGGGTGTTTGGGTACAGCCAGTTCATTGTCCTGGAGAAGTATTTTCAAAAGCAGATCCCACCTGAGGCGGTGCGCCAGATCGACTCGCTGCTGACCGCCCCGACCTTTGAATCGGTCAAGGCCTTTTGCTACCGACGGATTGAAATTGGCCGTCAAGCGCTGGCAACGGCCGTGCACCGGTTGCATCAAGGCAACGTGTCGCTGACCGATCCATCCGTGCGGGCCATGGTGCGCGAGCTGTTGTATCAAGGTGTTCGCATGGCCGAGGCTGCCCAGACGATTTACGATCAGGTCGCACCGGCCTTGGCGTTGGTCAATGATGCCATGTACGTCCATGTGGGCGCCATCTTTGAAGAGGCGCTCAATCGCCAGATCCCGGTGATTCAGTGGGTTGGCTCGCAACGTGATGATGCGATGATCCTCAAGCGGTTCGATCGTGAGACAAAGCGCATTCATCCGTGCTCGCTGTCTGAAGAGACGTGGGAGATGGTGCAGCGCTCAGCCTGGACCTCGGAATCCGAGGAAGAACTGCGGCGCGACTTTGACGAACGGTATGTCGCCAAACGGTGGACCAGCTACTACAACCAGGCCTACGGATCGGTCAAGACCCGAGAGCAGGTTCAGCAGATCCTGGGTCTGGATCCACGCAAGAAGACCGCGGTGATCTTCGCGCACATGCTCTGGGACTCCACGCTGTTTTGGGGCCAGGACGTGTTTGCTGACTACGAGGAATGGCTGGTGGCCACCGTGCAGGCAGCCTGCGCCAACTCGAATCTCAATTGGGTGGTGAAGTTCCATCCGGCCAATATCTGGAAACTGAAGCGCGATCGGCTGGGAGGTGAACCCATTGAGCGCAAGGTGCTTCGAGAGCGTCTAGGCCAACTGCCGGCACACCTCACATTTCTGGAGGCGGATGCGGACCTGAGCACCTTTTCGCTGTTTGAGGCGGCGGACTATTGTCTGACGGTGCGGGGGACGATCGGCATTGAGATGGCCGCGTTCGGGGTCCCGGTGGTGACGGCTGGGACCGGCCGATATTCCGGACGGGGATTTACGATCGACTGCACCAGCCAGGAGGAGTATCTCACGCGGTTGGCCAGACTCCATGAGCTGCCCCGACTCACGACAGCGCAGAGGGAGTTAGCCAAGAAATATGCGCACGCTTTGTTCATCCGGCGGCCGGCCAGGTTTCGCACCTTTGAACCGACGTATAAATCGCTCAATGAAGTCGGGCACCCGTTGGACCACAATGTGGCGATCCATGTGTCGTCCTTCGACGAGCTCGCGGCAGCGTCGGACCTACGGGCGTTTGCCGAATGGGCCATCGACTCTCGTGACCGAGATTTTCTCACTGACACAGACGTCAAGGTGACAGCACCATGTGCGGTATCGTCGGTCTAGCCGGGCAGTACGATCTTTCCTGGCCGGCCCGGATGAGTCAGGCGCTCGGGCATCGCGGCCCGGATGATGCCGGGGTGTTTGAAGACCGGCCAGCCGGGGTGGCGCTGGCCATGCGGCGGCTGAGTATCATTGACGTGGTCGGCGGGCATCAACCGATGAGTAACGCAGGCTGCCTTGGGCAGGCGAAGCAACAGCCGTTGTGGATCGTGTACAACGGGGAGCTGTTTAATGCCCCGGTGCTGCGCCGGATCTTAGAATCGCAAGGGCATACCTTTACCACCTCGCACGCTGATACCGAGGTGTTGCTCCACTTGTACGAGCAGCACGGCCCGCGGATGGTGCAAGAGCTCAACGGCATGTTCGCTTTCATCATCTATGATCAGGCGCGACAGCGGCTGTTCGCCGCGCGGGATCATGCCGGAATCAAGCCGCTGTACTATACACAACAGCCCGCCTACGTCGCGTTTGCCTCTGAGCTCAAAGGTTTGCTGCCATGCGTCAGCCGGCAGATCGATCAGGCAAGCCTGTTCCACTATATGAGCCTGCTGTATATTCCTGGCGAGGGGTCGATCTTAGCTGGCGTCAAACGGCTGCCGCCGGCGCATGCGTTGACGTATGACCTGCGATCGCGGCAACTGACCGTCCGGCCGTACTGGGAATTGGATGTGCAGCACCCAGAGCCGCAGCGCGAGGCGGTGTGGCGTGAGCGGTTGCGCGAGGCGTTGCGCGATGCGGTGCGCCGATGGACGATGAGCGATGTCCCAATCGCGTGCTCGCTATCCGGCGGAATCGACTCGGCCGCGCTTGTCGGGCTGCTCCACGAGAGCGGGCATGCCAATATTCGGACCTATTCGTTGGGATTTGCGGGTGAGGAAGCGCAGCCCTGGAATGAGCTGCCGTTGGCGCGACAGGTGGCCCAGCGGTGGGGCACCGATCACCATGAGCTGATCGTGGAGCCGGAAGACCTGCTCCGCGATCTGGTGCAGATGGTCTGGCATCTTGATGAGCCGTATGGTGGGGGGCTGCCATCGTGGTACGTGTTCCAGCACATGAGCCAAGACGTCAAAGTGGGGCTGACCGGCACCGGCGGTGATGAGCTGTTCGGCAACTATGGAAAATTCCAGACGCTTGAAACCAACCTCGGGGCGCGAATTGCTCGAGCGCTTCAGCCTACCATGAGCGCACCGGATGGCTCGTCCGTGCGGCAGTTCTGGAAGCCGGTCGCCCGATTGGCCGGTGCGCTGCCAGACCGGTGGGTGGGCAGCTCCCGCAAACAACTGTTGGCCGAGTTTCCGATGGTGTGCCGACAGCCGCTGCGACGCTACTATTTTGATATCCGAGCATATTTTGCCGATGTGGTTAAGCGTGACCAGGTGTTCCAGTCCAACGTCGATAGTCGTTGCGAGACGTGGGCCGCGCTGCAGCGGTGGTACGACCAGGCCAGGACGCGAGATGTCCGCGACGGGATCGCCTATCTCGATTTTAAGACGCAGCTCGCCGAAGAGTTCTTGTTGATGACCGACCGGTTTTCGATGGCGCATTCGCTAGAAGCCCGCGTGCCGTATCTGGATCGCGAGCTCGTCGAGCTGGTCTTCCGCATCCCATCCTCTATGCGCACCCAGCGGGACGATGTCAAACGCCTCTTCAAACGAGCGATCGGGGATCTGGTGCCCCCCTCGGTGTTGGGCGCGAAGAAGCGCGGGTTTGTGTTGCCGATCCAGCGGTGGCTACGTCAACCCTTGCGCCCGCTGGTTGAGCGGTTATGTCATCCGGATCGGCTGCAGGCGCAGGGGGTGTTCCGTCCGTCGTTCTATCGTCAGTACGTTGAGCCGCACTTGGAAGGGCGCGCCGATCATACCTGGCGCGTCTGGGCTGTTTTGATGTTCCAATTATGGCATCTGGTGTTTATCGAAGAGCAGGCGTCCAGCGTGCCGGCATTTTCCTGGCGTCAGGTGAGCGCGAATTAGCGTCGCAAGGAGCAGGCGGTCACAACATGGCGAACTCAATGGTGCAGGTTGGCGGATGGCACGGGGTGAAGGTTGGTGTTGCCAAGCGGTTGCGAGTGGTGCGCTGGCGGTCGAAGAATTTCGATCGCGTCCTGCGGCATCAGTTCGGTGATCGTCGCGATCGGGGACTTCAGCCTATGCTTGATGAACTGCGCCGGGAAGGGATTATCACTCGACCGTTGTCCGCAGTCTTCAGCCTGAAGAGTCAGTCGGTCTTCGCAGACGCCACGATCCTCGCGCGCCAGTTGTGGGACCAGGCCCGTGCCGCGCTGGAACGCGGAGAGCTGGGTGATGGATCGGCGTATGAAGGCAAGGAGTATAAAGCCCAACTGCTGCCTCGACAGCTCTCAGCCGAGAGCCCATTTCTGCAACTTGCGTTAGACCCTAATCTCCTGCAACTGGCCAACCGCTACTTGCGCATGCGGGCCTGTTTGCGAGAAGTGAACGTGTGGTGGGATCGTCCGACTAGCACCCCGGCGAAGGAGACGCAGCTGTGGCATCGGGATGGGGATGATGTGATGAACGTGAAGGTCTTCGTCCTGTTCAACGATGTGGATCTGGCGGCCGGGCCGTTTTGTTTTGCGTCCCAGACCCATCCGCTAGGACGTCGTCGGGATCTCGCGCCGGAGCGAGATCCGACACTTCGCAGAACGACGGATGAGCAGATGGCCAGGGTCTTGCCGCCATCGGCCTGGACGATCTGCACCGGTCTGGCCGGGACGGTGGTGGTCTGTGATACCTGCGGATTTCACAAGGGCCAGAAACCGATCCGCAAGGATCGGCTCATGATGATCATGCACTATACCTCCGGTACATGCCGGTATCCGCGGATGTTCGAGTTGGTCGGGACGCCAACTCACCCCTGGACCGGCGCGCAACGCGACGCGCTGCGGCCGTACGGCAGGTTCGAATCGTAAACCATAGGGACGGATGAAACCGAATCTGAGCGTTCTGCATCTCAGTGCCTCGGACAACTTCGGCGGGTCTGGCCGATCGGCCAACCGGGTCCATGTTGGCCTCAAGCGGCTTGGCGTGCGCTCCCGTATGTTGGTGGGATGGAAAGTGACGAAAGATCCTCAGGTCCGACTCATCGACGGCCGCGGCTGGCTGCTCAACCGAGCGATCGGCAGAACCGTGGATCGACTCGGCCTGCAGTCCCTCTTCTATCCATCGTCCATGGCCCTGCCGCTGCATCCGTGGTTTCGACAGGCGGATGTGGTGCAACTGTACAATCTGCATGGGGGATTCTTTAGCCCGACCGCGTTGCCGTGGCTCAGTCGGTTTCGCCCGGTGGTCTGGAGGCTCTCAGACATGTGGCCGTTGACCGGGCATTGCGCATATTCATTTGCGTGTGAGCGGTGGAAAACCGGCTGCGGGGCGTGCCCGATTCTCTCTGATTATCCGTCGCTGCCGTGGGATACGACTGCGCTACTCTGGCGGACCAAACGGTGGGTCTATGCCCGTTCCCGGCTGACGATCGTGTCGCCGTCTCGCTGGCTGGCCAGCGTGGCGTCGGCCAGCCCATTGCTCCAACACTATCCGATCCACGTGATCCCGAATGGCTTGGATACGACGGTCTTCCGTCCGATCTCGCGACCGGCGGCACGAGAAGTTCTTGGCATTGATCCGGAGCGTCAAGTGATCCTCTTCAGCGCGAAGTCGCTGGCGGATCGACGAAAGGGCGGAACGCTCCTGCGCGAGGCCCTGGCTCGTCTGACGACTCACGGTCGCGCAAACGTCGTGTTGCTGCTGGTTGGGGAAGAAGCCAGTGACTGGCAGGCGCCGGAGGTGTTTGAAACTCGGCGCGTCTCGCACACCCGTAGTGATGAACTGTTGGCGGTGATCTACTCGGCAGCCGATCTGTTCGTGTTGCCGACGTTGGCCGATAATCTGCCGAATGGGGTCATTGAAAGCATGGCGTGTGGCACGCCGGTCGTCTCGTTCAATGTTGGCGGCGTGCCAGATGCGGTACGCCATATGGATACTGGCTACCTGGCCGTGCCGGGCGATGCAGCCGATCTGGCCCATGGGATCCAGGTCTTGCTCGAGGATCCCCAGCGATTGCGGCAGATGCAGGGGACCTGCCGCAAGGTGGTGGAGTGCGAGTATACCCTCGAGCTTCAGGCGAAGCGATTTCTCGAACTGTACCAGAATCTCCTGGCTCAGCCTCAGCAGCCTGGACCGATTCCATCCGAGGTCAGGCCTCGGCGTGCGGAGCGTCGCTTGGCGGTGATGCAATCCCCCGCCTGCTCCCATCCCCTACGGCGGCTGCCAGTGGCAGCCTTGCAATTGAAGGAAGCACAGGGATGGTTGTGACGAGTGACCCCAAGAGGAGTTGCTATTGCAGTGCCACGCCGAAGGCGTGGCAGCCGCAGGGGGTGGGATGAATCGCCGCGCCGTCGAGCTGTTAGTCTGCCCGTCTTCTCGCCAGCCGCTGGAAGTCGAATCGGTATCGGCAGAACAGGACGCAGAAATTCTTGACGGGGTGTTGGTCGATTCCGCGCGCCGGCACCGATGGCCGGTGCGGCAGGGTATCCCGCGGTTTGTGTCGCACCAAGGGTATACGGCCAGCTTTGGCGAGCAGTGGACCCGGTATCGGCAGACGCAGTTAGACCGCGTCAATGGGACGACGCTGAGCCGCGACCGATTAGTCCAGGGGACTGGGTGGCGTTTTGAGCAGCTGAAGGGCCAGCGGGTGCTCGAAGTGGGCTGTGGCGCTGGCCGGTTCACCGAAGTCTTGTTAGCTGCTGGGGCAGAGGTCTACGCGATTGATTACAGCCGCGCCGTTGACGCGTGTTGGGACAACAACGCCCCGCATGAGCGGCTGGTCGTGGCCCAGGCGGATCTCTACGCGCTGCCATTTCAGCCTGGCATGTTTGACAAAGTGCTGTGTTATGGGGTGCTGCAACATACCCCAGATGTTCAGCGGGCGTTTCTCAGCCTGGTTCCGTTTCTCGCGCCAGGAGGACAGATTGCGATCGACGTCTATAAGAAGGCCAAAGGGCTGGGGCGGATCACTCGGTGGGGATCGAAATACTGGTGGCGGCCGCTGACGCGGCGGCTTCCGCCTGCCTGGCTGGCGCGATGGGTCGAGTGGTATATCCCATGGTGGTTACCCATCGATACGTTGCTCCAGCGAATCCCAGGGCTCGGCCGGTATCTGGTGTCGATCGTGCCGTGTTGGAACTACACCGGAAAACTGCCGCTGTCTCCACAACAGGTCAAGGCGTGGGCGATCTTGGACACGTTTGATGCGCTCTCTGCCTATTACGACTCGCCGCAGTCGATGGCTGATGTCGAATCATGGTTCCAGCACGCTGGATTGGTCGACGCGGAAATTCGTGGAGGCAGTAACGGGATCGTGGGCAATGGCCGCAAGCCACCAGTAGGGACCAATGGGCACGCTACTCAACACAGCCATGCTCTGTCCCACGCTTGATCAGCTTCCGCCGCCTGCAACGGGGCAGCAGGGATGGCCGTGGACCGAGGCCACGCCACCGGTGGCTGGGACGATGCCAGATGGGCGCCCGTGGCCGAGGATCACGATTATCACGCCGTCGTACAACCAGCGGCGGTTTGTCGAAGAGACGATCCGCTCGGTGCTGCTGCAGGGATATCCACATCTGGAATACCTGGTGATGGACGGTGGGAGTACCGATGGCAGTGTGGATACGATCCGGGCGTATGCGTCGTGGCTGACAGCCTGGGAGAGCGCCCCGGACCGCGGGCAGGGCCATGCGATCAATAAAGGATTGGCCCAAGCCACTGGGCAGATTTTGGCGTGGCTGAACTCTGACGATGTGTACCGTCCCGGCGCGTTGCAGCAGATGGCGCTCGCTTTTGCTCGGCACCCGGGGGCGGCGGTGGTGGTCGGTGGCTGCGCCGGGACAGATGCGAACCGACGGGAAGTGGGCCGCAAGACGGCCACCTTTGACCCGGCTGATTTATTGATTGCCGGCAGAGGTCCGGCCCAACCCGGTGTCTTCTTTTCGCGCTCCGCCAGGGACCGGGTCGGCGGCCTGAATGAGCAGTTGCACTACGTCTTGGACAAAGAGTACTGGTTCCGGATCATGAGCGCCTTTGCGCCAGACGCGTTCATCCTGATTGCGCCGGTCGTTGCAGAGATGCGGTCATGGGAACGGATCAAGAGCCTGACCGGTGGGCTCAAGGTCTGGGACGAATACCGGTTCATGGTGGATCAGTTTTATGCCACCTCGCCGCGTTCGGCGCCGTACGCGCGGTTGCGGCGAGCCGCGTACAGCCAGATTGCCTGGAACACCGCCTGGACGCATCTGGTGGCTGGCCACAGGGTACAGGCGCTTCGCAGTACCCTGCGTGCGGTGTGGCTTGCGCCAGGGTTGCATCGCCCGATCGATGTGTGCCGCCACCTGGGGGCGGCTCTTGTGCCCAGAAAACAGCCGCGCCAGCTTGGTGTCGCGGTTGCCCGCGAGGCCTGCTGATGGATCCGCAAGCCATCGAGACAATCCAGCCTGCCCCGCGGAGCGATTCCAGGCCAGCGCTCCTCGAGAATCAGGATCGGTGCATCCTGTGCGGATCATCTCGGCTGCAGCCGTTCTACGTCCACCGGTACACCCAATGGATTCGCAGCCTTGCGCCAGGGCTGCATTGCCGGTGGGCGATGTGCCTCGGGTGCGGATTGCTCATTCAAACACCACGGGTCAGCGAGCCGTGGATGCGTCGGGTCTATGCCGAGCAGTACCGGCCGACAGCGCCGAACCCCAGCTACCTGCACGGCAAGATCCTCGATGCGGAGGATAAACTGACCTGGCTGCAATCGTCCATCGGCGCGGCCGGGGCCAGCCGCACCGTGTTGGACATCGGGTGCGCAGAAGGGAGCCTGCTCGACGTGTTCCGCAAGCGGCACTGGACCGTCGAAGGCATTGAACCGACCGCGGTGTTCGCGGCGTGGGGCCGGCAGACCTATGGCGTGCCGATTACACAAGGTGAATTCACGTCAGAGGCGATGGACAATCGCTCGTTTGATCTGGTCATCCTGTCGCATGTGCTCGAGCATGCGTACGATCCGTTCGCGCTGCTGCGGGTGGCAGCGCAGCACATCTCGCCGGCAGGCCACCTGCTCATTGAAGTTCCAGACATGGAGCAACCAGGAGGCAATGGGATCGCCGGCTGGCTATCCATCGACCATCTGTGGGGATTTTCGTTCGAGACGCTGGCGCGTTGTCTCCGGCAGGCTGGGCTGCCCATCGTCAGGATCGAACGATGCCAGACGCCGCGGTGCGCGGCGATTCGAGCGCTCTGCAGCGGCTCAGCCGCCGCCGATGAATCCGCCGCCAGGTCGCCGTCTGATGGGATCGCGTACTATTATCGCCGGCTCAGACGGCGGTATCGCCGGCAGCGCGTGACACATTTTTTCCGGGTCGGGTGGAAAGATGCGGTGATCTCTACCATCCGCGTGGTGGTCCCCCCGCACGTCGCCGAAGGGGTCGTCGAGCGGTTGCGCCAGGGATACCGGCGGTTGACTCGCCGCACGCATCGAACGAGAACTGAGTGAGGTGTTGATGCCGTTGTTCACGTTGTCGCCGGCTGAGCAGGCCATCCAAGATAAGGTCGCCAAGACCTACTCGGCGTTTCCATTTCCCAAGCGCACCGCCCGTGGGATCTTCCAGCGGAATCAAGAGTTCTTCACCAAACTCGAGCGTGTCGGCGTGACGCCAGCAGACATCAGGGGCAAACGGGTCCTCGACGCGGGCTGCGGCACCGGCGAGCTGGCCTGTTTATGGGCCTCGTTGGGCGCTGAGGTCACCGCGATCGATATCGTCAAGCCCTCGCTGGAGATCGCCCAGCGCACCGCGCGCGCAGCCGGCGTGGATATCACCTTTCATCAGGGATCGTTGCTCGAGTATCCGCTGCCGGAGCAGGCATTTGACATCGTCAGCTCGCACATGGTGCTGCATCACACCGCCGATCCAGCCCGGTCGTTCGCGAACATCGCGCGCTGTGTCAAGCCCGGTGGGTTGATCTTCATTTGCGTGTTTGGCTTGTGGGGGCGGCTCATCCTCTGTCGGCACCCGCTGTGGAAAATTTGGCTCGTGCACCGACTGGCCGGGCCTGATTCAACTCGACGGGTTCGGCTGGCTGAGCGGTGGTGCTACCATCCAGGTGAGGAAGCCGCGCATGGATTAGAACAGGAGCAGTACCTGTATGATCTATACGGAGTCGCCCAAGTCAAACACCATACCTATGGCGAGATGCTGCGATGGTTCCGCGACAGCGGGATTGCCTATGTGTCGTCCTGGCCACCGATGGAGTTTCGACGAGAATATGACACGATCATGGACGGTTCGCATGCCGCCCGATCGCCGCTTGGTCGACTGGGCCGGTGGGGGCTGCAACAGCCGCCGGTGCAAGCGATGGCCCGCGCGCAATGGGCGAACCGTCCAGGGCGGATGTCTCGTGCGCTGACACAAGCGCTGGCGTTTGTGAAAAGCGATTCGTATATGTTCAACGTCTTGGGCCGGCGACCCCAATGATCCCACCACCTGCAAGATGATGAGCGCTTATCAGCCGAGTCGTTGCAGTGCCACGCCGAAGGCGTGGCAGCCGCAGGGGGTGGGATGAAGATCCTCCAGGTTGGGCTGGGAGGGTTTGGACGATTTCATCTTGAGGCGTGGCTGCAACTTGGGGTGCGAGATTCGCTGTGGGTGTGCGACCTCAGCGCCGAGCGCCGAGCGTTCGCAGAACGTGCTGGCATGGCACCGGACCATATCATGAGCGATTGGGAGTCGATGCTGCCGCAGGTCGACGTCGTCGATATCGTGACCCCGACCGACAGCCATTTCGCGTTGTGCCAAGCCGCGCTGCAGCAGGGCAAGGATGTGTTTGTTGAAAAGCCGATGACGATGACTTCGGGTCAGGCGGTTGAGCTGGCCGAGCTGTGCGAACAAGACGACCGTCGCCTGCAGGTCGGCTACTACTATCGGTATCATCCCATGACGTTACGGCTGCTGTCGTTGATCGAACAAGACCGGTTCGGGGCGATCCGGTATCTCACAGGGAATTTCTGCGGATTCAAACGGGCCAGAACCGATGTGGGTGTGACGCATGCCGACGCGATCCATTTTCTGGATTTGTTCAACGCGCTGACAGGGTCGGCTCCACAGGATGTGTTCGCGGTCACCAGAGACCATTTCAATCGCGGACTGGAGGATTTCTCGGTGGTGTTGTTGACCTATCCGTCTGGAGCCGTCGCAAAAGTCGAGTCAGGGTATGTGCAGCCAGGCCGGCGGCGGGATCAGGTGGTTCCAGGGGCGATGACGACCAAAGAGATCACGCTGGTCGGCGCCCGCGCAACCGCTGAGGTCGATTTCGAGAATCAGACGCTGTTGGTGCATGAGGTGCACCATGAGCTGCGCCAAGGGGTGTGGGCTGCGGTGGTCGGTGAGACGGTGAGCGTTCCGATCGAGGTGTGTAGCCCGGTCCAGCTGGTCGCGCGCGAGCTGCAAGATTTCCTGGACACAGTCCGCACACGCCAGCCAGCGAGGGTCGGCCCGCGTGAGAGCGGGGTGGCACTGGCACGGCTCATCGAGGCGATTTACGAATCAGCCAGAACACAGAGCCGAGTGGTCCTGACCGCGGAGGCTGGAGTCGCGTCCAGCGCCTCATGAGATCATGACAGCTCGTTCGCGGTCTCTCACCTTTTTTGCGCTCATTGGAATCAGCACCGTGGTGGTGATTGGTGGGGAGCTGGTGGCGCGAGCCGTGCTGGCGGTGGACGATCGGTTCTTCGATCGCCGGGTTGATCCCAAAGCGGCGGCTCCAGCGTTCCAAACAGCGGACTATAACGTGCCGCAGTTGTTCCGCGAGTTCCATGAGGCTGGCAAACGTGGGCTGGCGTACCAGCCGTATATCATCTGGACCCGGCGGCCGTACCATGGCTCGCTCATTAACATTGATCAACACGGCGAGCGGGCCACCTGGCACAACTCGCCCCAGCCTGAGGCGTTGCGCGTGTGGGTGTTTGGCGGCTCAACCACCTGGGGCACCGGCGCGCCGGATTCAGAAACGATCCCCAGCCATCTGGCCCGAATCATGAATGACGAATGGGGCTTGGCGACAACCGTCAGAAACCTTGGCGAGTCAGCCTATGTTTCGACGCAGGAGACCGTGCGGCTGTTGGTCGAGCTGCAGCATGGGCAGCGCCCAGATGTGGTCGTGTTTTACGACGGCGGCAACGATGCCGATGTCGCGACCACCTGGCCGGATTTGCCTGGGGCGCATGTCGGCATGGACCGGATCAAGAAAAAGTTTGAGCAAGACGTGGATTACTACAAGCTGGTCCGGTCCGTCGCGCTGTACCGGGTCATGCGATGGGTGTGTGCTCGGGCCGGGATCAACCTGGACCACCCGGTGGTTCAGGCCGAAGTGCACGATGATCCGCACCACACCGACGCTGCTGCGCACACCGCAGCGAGCGTCTGGTGGAATAACTATGACGCGGTGGATGGGTTGGCCCGGTCGCATGGGTTTGTGCCGGTCTTTGTCTGGCAACCCTACCTGCCGGCCGGTGGGAAACCGCTGCACCCGTCTGAAGCCAGGCTGTTGCAGCCAGAAGCTGAGGCGCGGACTGCGCGCATGATTCAGTCGGTCTATACGACGGTCCGAGCGCGCATGGCCACCGAACGCCATCCAGGTGGACGGCACATGTATGATCTGGCCGATCTGTTTCAGCAGGAATCCAGGCCGCTCTACATGGATACGCATCACATTACCGGACAGGGCAACGCGCTGGTGGCGCAACGCCTGGCCGCGATCTTACACGCGGAACTCTGCCAATCCATGCCACCCCATGTGAGTGATCACCTCAGACAACAGGTAGGCCACACATGTGCGAACTGACGAATCAGACGTTGGGTCGGTAACATGTGCGGAATTGTCGGAATGATTCATCGAGAGGGCGGCCAGGTCCAGCTTGAGGTGCTTCAGCGGATGACGGCCATCATGCAGCACCGAGGTCCGAACGATGCCGGCCACCTGTTGGGCTCAATGGTCACCGGGGATGCGTATGATGTTGAGCGCGATCCGCAGCCACCACAGACGGTTCGCTATGATATCGGTCTGGGCAATCGCCGGTTGAGTATTATCGATCTGTCCCCGGCGTCGCATCAGCCAATGTGCAACCAGGATCGCACCCTCTGGATCACCTACAACGGCGAGATTTACAACTACGTCGAGCTGGCCGAGGAGCTGCGCCAACAAGGCTACCGGTTTCACACCGGCTCGGATACCGAAGTGATCCTCCACGCGTATGACGCATATGGCGAGGCGTGCGTGAACCGGTTGAACGGGATGTGGGGGTTCGCGATTTGGGATTCCCGGCGCCGGCGGCTGTTCTGCTCGCGAGACCGGTTCGGCGAGAAGCCATTCTACTATACCGAAGTCGGACCCTGGGTCCTCTTCGCCTCAGAGATCAAGGCGCTGCTCCAACATCCGCAGGTGGAGCGGGCGCCGAACTATCGAACCGTGTTCCGCTACGTGAGCAGTGGGTATGGGTTTGCCGACGTCAGCGACGAGACATTTTTCGCTGGCATTCGCCAGTTGCCGGCAGCGCACTCGATGATCGTGGACCGATCAGGCACCAACCGGTGGCGGTATTGGGCACTAGAGGCGTCCAACGGCCAGGCGCGGTTGTCTGACCAGCAGTATGTTGAGGAGTTCCGCGAGCGGTTTCACCGGTCGGTCAGGCTGCGGCTGCGCAGCGATGTCCCGGTGGGATTTTGTCTCAGCGGCGGCCTGGATTCATCCGCCATCGTCTGTACCGCAGCCCAACTCAACAGCGGCGTGACCACCTTCTCATCCTGCGCCGACGATCCGCGATTTGATGAGCGGCAATATATCGAGCCGGTTGTTCAGCAGACGCATGCGAACGCGCACTATATCTTTCCGGATGCCGCAGAGCTGTTCAACGTGTTACCGAAGATGATCTGGCACCAAGACGAACCATGGAGCAATCTCAACATTTTTGCCCATTGGTATCTGATGAAAGCCGCGCGGGAGCACGGGATCCCGGTGTTACTCAACGGCCATGGCGGAGATGAGACGCTGGCCGGGTACTATCCGCATTTTCCGTCGTTCCATGCCGACTTGTTGAAGCATGGTCGGCTCGGGAAATTTGTCGGAGAGATCAACGCGTTCGCCCAGGTGCATGACCAGCCGGTGGCTGGAGCGCTGCGACGGGCGGCTCAGGAGCTCGGCTCGCATGTGTTGGGTCAGACCCGGGCCATCTTGAGGCGAGCGCCGCGGCGATATCCGCATCTGCAGGATGACTTCGTCGTTACCCACCAGGCCAGTGCACCACCCGACCGGTTTTCCAAGAGTATCCTCCGTAATCGGCTGATGACCGGGTTGGTCCGGTCGCCGATTCCAGGGTGGCTGCGATACGAAGACCGCAACAGCATGGCGTTTTCGGTAGAGACCCGGCAACCGTTTTTGGATCATGAGCTGGTGGAATTTTTATTCACCGTGCCGGATGAGCTGAAAATTCACGGGGGGATGAATAAGGTGATTCTTCGCCAGGCGCTGCAGGGCGTCCTGCCAATGCAGATCGAGCAGCGCAGCTTGAAGATCGGATTTAAGACACCAGCCGAGGTGTGGTTTCGGCAGACGTTGCGCGAGCCGATCCAGGCGCTGTTGGCGTCATCCCGATTTCGGCAACGCGGCATTTTTGACGTCGACGAGGTCCAACGACAGTTCGCTGCACATTGTGCCGGGCAGGTTAATCGGACGTTTGCGATTTGGAGTTGGGTGAATCTGGAGCTGTGGTTTCAGCAGATGTTCGACCACGCGGCACAGCCGACCGCGAGGGCCGAAGTGCCCGTGCCGACATGATCCCACCACCTGCTGGGTTTCGCCGCACGATGGCATTGAAACTCAGGCCGGCGAAACGGCCGCTGGCCGGTCACGCGTTCCTCAAGGCCAGCGGCTGGCCGTTGGCCAGCCAGCAGGTGGTGGGATGAAGGACATTAGCGAACACGATCTGCAGCATAACATTCCACTCGCGGCTGCGCGTGCCGATGGGCGGCGGTCGGTGGTTGGGGTGGGAAGCGCTCACATCGGCGACGGACAGTTTACGGTAATCGCTGGGCCGTGCGCGGTCGAGTCAGAGCCGCAGATCATCGAGATCGCGCGCGCGGTCAAGGCGGCCGGGGCCAGCGTGCTCCGCGGTGGCGCGTACAAACCGCTGACATTTCCGTATCGCAGCGACAAGATGTTCGAGACCGGGGAGGATGGGCTGCGCTGGCTAAGAACTGCCGGCGACGAGTCTGGGCTACCGGTGGTAACTGAGGTGACCGATGTGCGCGCGTTTCAGCAGGTGGTCCGGTATGCGGACATGATCCAGATCGGCGCCAGGAACATGCAGCATGTGCCGCTCTTGCGTGAGGCTGGCCGGTGCGGCAAGCCGGTCTTGCTGAAGCGGCACTTCGGCGCCAGCTTGCGGGACTGGCTCGGGGCCGCCGAGTATATCCTACATGAGGGGAACAGCAACGTGGTGCTGTGCGAGCGGGGGATCACCGTCCCGCACACGCATGTGCCGACGTCTCGGTTCATCGTGGATCTGCAAGTCGTGCCGGCCGCGCAAGAGTTCAGTCATTTGCCGATCCTGGTGGATCCCAGCCACTCAACGTTTCGTCGTCGGTACGTCGCGCCGGTTGCGCGGGCCGCGCTGGCCATCGGCGCGGATGGAATCTTGGTCGACGTACATCCGCGGCCCGAGCAGGCCGCGGTCGATCCGCTGCAGGCGCTGGACTACCGCGCGTTCGACCAGTTGATGCAGCAATTACGCGCGATGGCGCCGGTCGTGGATCGACGGGTGGCTCGCGAAGCGACCGTGACGGCGTAATGGCGACTGCACAGCAAGCGTGGGTTGAAGAGCTCCAGCAGCTTGTCACCAATCCATTGGACCGCGAGGCGGTGAGAGGTCGGCGGATCGCGGCGATCCTCGGTGATGTGCCGTCCACCTACGCAAAGAGCCCGACATTGTGGAACGCCGCATTCCGAGCGCTGAAGCTGGAGGCCCTCTATATCCCGCTGGATGTCCCGGCTGATCGGCTCAAAGATGTGCTGCAGCTGCTGCGGATGAACGACCAGTTTTTGGGCGGCAGTGTCACCGTCCCGTACAAGCAGCAGGTTATTCCACTACTGGATGCGGTCGATCCATTGACCGCGCGCATCGGCGCGGTCAATGTGATTGTTCGGACGCCAGAAGGCCGGCTGCTGGGGTACAACACCGATGGGCTTGGCGGCGTCCAGGCGTTGGTCCAGGCCGGCGGGATGGCGGATCTGCGCACCGCGCGAATCTTGATGATCGGGGCTGGTGGCGCGGCGCAAGCCGTGGCGTTTGCGCTGTGGGAGCAGATGACCCAAGGCGAGCTCATCATCGCCAATCGATCGCGGGCCACGGCGCAGACCTTGGTCCAACGGTTGTCCGAATCCCGCCCAGGGTTGCTGGCCGCGATTACCGAGGATGAAATCGCCGGGCGGCTGCGCGCCATGGACGTGCTGATCAATTGCACCGTCAAGGGCCAAGCGGGCATTCGCAAATTGCCGGACGGGCGGATCACCTGTTTAGAGCCGTACTCGTCGCTGGCCTCGGCGCATCCGACCGGGTTACCAGCGGCGGTGGCGAGCGAGGATCCGTCATGGTATGAAACATGGTTTCGGCAATCGCTCGCGGATATTCAGCGCAATCATCAACAGTCGTTAGCGTTGTGCGCTCGACTGCCACGGACGACCGTGTGCTATGACATCATCTATGCGCCGCTGGAAACCGTGCTGTTGCGCCATGCCCGGTGGGGCGGTCATCGCACCCTCAATGGACGCGAGATGAATCTGCGCCAAGCGGTCGAGGCGTTCGCCCGGTACGTGTGCAAAGAGTGGCTGGCCCAGCGCGGGCTGTCCAACACTGAGGGACTGGCCCGGCTGCGCCAGGCCATGGCAGAGGAATGGGGCAAATAGAGCGATTAATTCTTGCAGAATTAACACCGGATGAACGAGCGATTCAGCGCTCCGCGCTTCGGCTGATGGAATGGGCGGCCATCTGCGGCGCAACAGGGGTGACAGTCCCCGCTGACTTGAATCAGAGCCTGGTGAATCAGCTATGTCTCCAGGCCCAACAATACCGGTTACGCTGTTATCTGGAAGTTGGGTTGGGTGTTGTCCCTAACGAACCCGAGTGCGACGGCTATCTGATCCGCGATCTGTCGAGCAGGGTCGCAAGCCTGCGAGAGAATCTCCGGTCACGCGGCAAGCCGGTGTTATTGGTGATCGAGGAGTCAGACGAGGCAGCATTAGCGGCCTGGCGAGCCATGTCGAATGTCCAGACGATCGGGGTCAATCGAGGCGAGTCGATTGGTCGGTGGCGCGCGATGCGTCAAAGGCTCGAGCCTCTGTGTGCTTCGCTCGGGTATGCTGATCGATACCCTGAACCCTGGCGGGCGCTGCATGCCGCGTTGGTGGGCGCTGACGTCATTTTGAAGGGTCTGACGCTCAACCGGAGCGTCGGTGGTCCGGACCATCAGGGCAGCCTGTATCCGGATGAATTTGCCGCGCTGGTCGAAGAAGTGCATGAGCACGATCGTTTTGTGCGTCAGCCGCTGCATGGCGCCGGACGCTCGGCAGAGGACGGATGGCCAGACGAAGAGGTCTCGGCGCACACAGAAAGTCTTGTTGCGGCTCGGCCGCTTCCCAAAGGACATGTGCTCCGCCTTGGCGATCTGACAACGGTGAAGTCGCTGTCCGGGATTACTGCCGGCCGACTCTTAGAGGTGGGCCGTCGAACCCTGTGGTATCCCCGGGAACCGGGTGATCCGATGACGTTCGGAGTCCTTCAGCCCTGGTGGCCCACGACGCGGGGTCAACCCCTGGAGATCTCCGTCGTCATTCGGACCAAGAATGAAGCCGACTGGCTGCGGCGGTCGCTGCCCGCGCTGCAGCACCAACGGCGCCCCCCTGCAGAAATCATTGTGGTAGATAACGAGTCGACGGATGGATCTGTTGAGGTGGCCGCAAGCGCTGGGTGCAAAATCCTGCACATTCGTGACAAGGAGTTCACCTTTGGGCGAGCGCTCAACCTCGGTATCGAAGCCGCCAGCCAAGCGCATCCCTGGGTGGTGAGCTTGTCAGCGCACTGTATTCCTGTGCATGATCGCTGGCTGGAGGCGCTGCGGGTCCCCGAATGCGCGAAGCCGTTTACCGCTGGCGTGTATGGGCGGCAGGAACCGCTTCCCGATACGAACGATTTCGACAAGCGGGATCTCTGGACCACGTTCGGGATCGAGCGACGGATCCAGCGGGGACAGGACTACTTTTTTCACAATGCGAACGCCCTCATTCGGCGGGACGTGTGGGAACGGATCAGGTTTGATGAAACGCTCAACGGCGTCGAAGATCGGGACTGGGCCAAGCAGGTGCTGGCCGACGGCTACCGGATCGTGTATGAACCGTTGGCCAGCGTGCATCACTACCATGGGATCCACCAGGGGCGTAACGAAGCCAGGGCCAAACGGGTCGTGAAAGTCATCGAGCTGATCCAGCAGCGCGAACCGGCTGGCGTATCACAATGAGCAGACCACATGTGGCGGCGATTATTCCGGCTCGCGGCGGATCCAAAGGGTTGCCGGGAAAAAATCTCCGACCATTGGTCGGCAAGCCGCTGATTGCCTATTCGATCGAGGCGGCGAAAGGATGCGGCCAGGTGGATCGGGTGGTGGTCTCGACTGATGATCCACAGATTGCCGCGACCGCCAAACGGTGGGGCGCTGAAGCACCGTTTCTACGTCCGGCCGAGCTGGCGCAAGACTTGACGCCGACCGAGCCGGTGCTGCTCCATGCGATCGACTGGCTGCAGACGCAGGAGCGGTATCAGACCGACATCGTGTTGTTTCTGCAGCCCACCGACCTGTTTCGCAAACGGTGGATGATCGACGGCGTGATCCAAGCGCTGTTAGACGATTCGACGCTCGACACCGCGTTTGTCGCCTACCCGACACACAAGAATTTTTGGCGGACCACCGGGCATGGCTATGTCCGGTTGGCGGCTGATCTCACGCATGGTCCGCGCCAGACCCGCGAGCCGCTGTATCGGGAAGATACCGGGCTGGCCTGTGCGACGCGAGCCTCGGTAATCCGACACGGTCAACGGATCGGCGACCGCGTGGTCATTTTGCCAAACACGGATGAGGCGTCGTTCATTGATATCCATACCGAGTTCGATTTTTGGCTCGCAGAACAGGTGCTGACCCACGGCCAGCGGACGATCAATGATTAACAGGCCACAGGTGGTCGCGATCATCCCGGTCCGTGCGCGCGATCTGGTCAAGTCCGGCGGCATGCCGATGTTGGGCGGCCGGCCGCTGATTAGCTATACCATCGAAATGGCGAAGCGGGCGAAAACGATCCACCGGGTGATCGTGTCAACGGATAGCGAGTCGATCAGGCAGCTCGCCATCGAGCTGGGCGCTGAAGCGCCATTTGTCCGCCCGCCTGAGCTGGCCGCGGCAGGTGTTGGGCTTGAGCAGGTGCTGCAACACGGGTTGACCTGGCTTGAATCGCACGAAGAGTATCGTCCGGACATCGTCGTCCGACTGGAGATCTCTCACCCGTTCCGTGAGGATGGGTTGATCGACCGGGTCGTGGACACCCTGTGCGAAGGCGAGCTCGACACCGTGTTTACCGCCTATGAAGAGCGGCATAATTTCTGGCGGATCAACCCGCAGGGTGAGCTGGAGGCGGTGACCGATGAGCATCACACTCGCACCGGTCGCGCCCCCTTGTATAAAGAAATCGGTGGGTTGGTGTGTGCGACGACCGCTGAGACCGTCCGTATTGGGGAACGGCTCGGCAGGCGGGTTGGTGTGGTGCCGCTGGCCTCGTGGCAGGCATTGGTCGATACACAGGATGAGGTTGGTCTTGACCTCGCGCGCCGCTTACTATGAAAAAGGATCAGTGGTGTTCAGATCAGCGAGAGTACGTTCGTCGGGCCTACGGGAGCCTGCCGATCACCTTTGTCCGGCGCGTGGTGTTCGGTCAGGATCCGTATTGGCGACGATATTTTTGGAGCCGGTGGGGATGGGTGCCGGCTGAAGTCAGGACGGCGGTGTCCGGCGGCCCGGTCCTATGGATTGACGCGATTTCAGGTGGTGAGGTCACACAGGCTGTGACGTTTTGCAAGCTGCTGCGGGCCGCCGTTCCAACCGTTCGGATGCTGCTCTGCACCAACAATCGGTACTCGTATGATTTTGCGATGAACCACTTGTCGGTTGACGCGGTGATGGACTCCCCGTGGGACTGTGAAGGGCCGGTCAATCGAGCCTTGAACGCGATCAAGCCGACCGCGGTGATCGCGGTGGAAAATGTCAGTTCCCCGGTGTTGTTTTGCCAGGCGCATCGGCGCGGGATCACCACGATGTTGGTGAGCGGGCTGATGAGCAAGGGTTTCGATCGACATCCGATGCTGCGGCGCACGATAGAACATCCGCCGTTTGCGATCCTGGATGCGATCGGGGCAAAGACCGACGAGGACGCCGACGGGTTTGTCGCATTCGGCGCAGACCCCAGCCGGGTGCACCTCACCGGCAACATGAAGTTTGACGCTGACTATATTGCTGTCTCGCCGGATCAACGGCTTGCCTGGTACCAGCGCGTGGGCTTGACACCAGACCATCCAATGTTCTTGGGAGCTAGCCTGCATCCTGGCGAAGAGCGATTGGTCGGTGAAGCGTATCTGACCGTCCGGCAGCACTGGCCGCAGCTTGAGCTGGTCCTGGTGCCCCGGTACGCGGCGCACATCGAGCAGATGGAGCAGAGCGTGGCGTCGCTCGGTGTTGCGACCGTTCGCAAGACGCAATTGGCCTCGCGCCCGCGCCGGGCCGGCGAAGCGGTGATCGTTGATACATTTGGCGAACTGAGCCACCTGTATGCGATCGCCACGGCCGCCTTTCTAGGCGGCAGCGCCTACCTGCGCAACGTGGTCGGTTTAGGACAGAGTATCGTCGAACCCTTAATCCATCAGATCCCGGTCTTTTTCGGACCGTACATGAACCTGTGGCGCGATCTAACACAGGAGCTCACGTCGGTCTGGCCGAATCTTCAAGTCACGACACCTGAGGCGCTCGCCGACGGCCTCTGCCGGCTGTTACAAGATCCGGCGCTCGTTGGTCGATTACGTGCCAAGGCCGCAGAACTCGTGGGCCAACACCAGGATGATATTGCCCACAACGTGGAAATGGTGGTGAATCATCTGCAGGCGCCGCAGTTGGCGCCCGCTGTGCCATGCTGAAACTGTACCGACCAGACGGGTCAGGGTGCACCGGCCAACACGTGGACTCGTGGGAACAGACGTGGCAGGATGTCGCGTTGGATCGAGCGGTCCGCTGGGTGGGGATCAGCCATCTGCGACCAGTGTTTGACCGGTATTTTCCTCGCCAAGGAAAAATCCTCGAGGGCGGTTGTGGCGCCGGGCAGTTTGTGATCCATTATCACCGCAAGGGGTATGACATTGAAGGCGTAGATTTCGCGCCAAAGGCGATTGAGCGGTTGAAAACGTATGACCCCACGTTGCAAGTGCGTGTGGGAGACGTGACACGGTTGCCATACGACGACCGCTCCATGGATTGCTACTATTCTGGAGGGGTGGTCGAGCATTTTGAAGAAGGGCCGTGGACAGCGCTGGCTGAGGCTCGACGGGTGCTCCGACCCGAGGGCCGGTTGCTGATTACGGTCCCGTTTGTGAATTGGATCCGCAGCGCACAGGCCCGGTGCGGAATCCGGAACCGGTGGTGGGATTTTGGGCCGGTGATGCTAATGCCGCGTCGACAGTTTCTCCGCGAGTCTTCCCCAGTGCCGGGGTATCAGTTTGCCGAATATGTGTTCGGCGCAGGCGAGTTTGCACGACTCCTCAAGCAGGCTGGGTTCACCATCGAGACGATCCATGCGTGCGACCTTGAGTGGGGAGAGATGTGCCGGTTTGTGGCCCAGCGATTGCGACGTGTGAGCGGACCTCCTGAGTTAGGGCACAGGCCGCTTACAGACTCGCCAGAGGCCGCGCCCCGGCAGAGCCGGCTGCGCGCCTTGTGGAAAGAGCTGTTCGTGACTGAGGCCCCACGGCATCTGCTGCTGCGACCGTTGGTCCGAAGCCTTGCCAGAATTTCCGGACACATGGTGCTGTTCGTGTGCCGACCCGCACCTCAGCGAGCGGCCTGACCGGTTATGCCACACACGCCGAACATCCGGGTTCTCCATCTGATTAGCACCCTGGGATTGGGCGGGGCAGAGCAGCTGTTGCTGACCACGGCCAAGCACTTGGATCGATCCCAATATGCGCTGCGAGTGATCGCCTTATCAGCACCGCTGGATCTGGCGCCTGATTTCGAGCGGATCGGGATTCCGGTTGAGCATCTGGGATTACGCGGATCGCTGGATTGGCATCGCGGGTTGTTCAGGCTTGCAGGGCGGCTCAAGAGCTACCGCCCCCAGATCCTGCACACGCATCTGCCCTATGCCAACTTTTACGGGCGGCTGGCCGGACTCATGGCTGGCGTCCCGATATTTGCGACGACGCTGCACAGCACAGAGTACTCCCACTGGGAATCGACTCGGCTGCGCTTTCGAGTGCGTCGGGCGATAGATGTGGCCGCTGCCCGCTGGTTGCCGATCCACTACCTGAGTATCTCCGAGTGTGTGAAAGAGGACTACCGGCGCCATGTGGGACTGAGCGATGTTGACGTGCTGTACAACTATATTGACCCCTCAGGATTTGGGCCGCTGGCGCCTGAGCGGTCCAGGCAGATCCGGGAATCGTTCGGCTGGGGGGCAGAGGCGTTCGTGCTGGTCACGATCGGCCGATGCGATGTGCGCAAAGGCCACCGGTATCTGCTCGAAGCGATGCCAGCCATTATCGCAGCGATCCCGACCGCCAGGCTTCTGATCGTTGGGGATGGTCCTGAAGAACAGACGCTGCGGCATCTTGCGAAGCGGCTCAACATTGAACACCATGTCACGTTCGCCGGTCGACGACGGGACATCGCGTTGCTGCTCGGCATGGCGGATGTCTTCGTGTTTCCCTCCATCGCCGAAGGGCTTGGAATCGCATTGATTGAGGCCATGGCCAGCCGCCTGCCGGTGATCGCCAGCCGTGTCGAAGGAATCCGTGAAGTGCTGACTGACGGAATCCAGGGTGTCTTGATTCCTCCAGAACGGCCTGAGGCGATCCAGGCGGCTGTTCGGACACTGTACGCTAATCCACAGGCTCGTGTGGCGTTGGGAAGGGCTGCACGAACCAGCGTCGAACAGCGGTTCAGCGTCACGATAGGGATTGCACGACTTCACGCGTTCTATCGGCGGATCATGACCACTGGCGGACCAGTGGTCGTAGACCAGTTGCCAGCGCTGGCGGATCTCCCGGACATGGCGATGAGCGCTCAATTGTCACCTAAACGGATACCAGCAAGATGAGGCGACTGCGATGGGAACTGGCTGCGCTGGCTGCTGTGGCGCTCAGCGTTAGCCCAATAGGCCGGGCAACCGCTCCATGGGGGACCTGTCTGTTGATCGTGGTGGCGACGGTTTTGCTGACATCCCGTATGGCTGTGGCGCGATGGCGCGATCCGATCCTGTGGTGGATGCTGCTGGCCAATCTGCTGCTGCGCAGCCTGCTCTCGATCACCCTGTTTCTCATCTCTGACTGGAAGTTGCCGATTGGCCAGCCGCTTCAGTTAGGAGGAGGGTTTTGGCATTTTGCACCGGATGCGGTCTTATTCCATGAATACGGAGCACGGATCGTGGAGTCATGGCGCGATGGGGTTGAGTTACCGTATGTCGGCCGGGATCAATGGTATTTTCTCGTGGTCGGGTTCGCGTATCGATGGTGGGGGGTGCATATCCTGCACGGGGTCTTCGTGAATATGATCCTGGGCATTGCGGCCAGCCTGCTCGCCTACGCGACCGTAGCCCGGCTGGGCAACAGAACCTCGGCGCGCGTCGCCGCAGCGTTAGTCGCCTTTTGGCCATCAACCCTCTGGTGGTCGACGCAACTGCTCAAGGAGCAAGCGTTCCTTTTCCTGGTGATGGTCGCATTCTACGGGATTGTACGGTTCTACCAGCACGTGGCGAGCGGCCGGTTGGTTGGCAGAGACGCCATCCGATGTGGACTGACGGCTCTGACGTTATGCGGTGCAATGGTCGGCATCGGCATGACCCGATGGCTCTACGCCGTTGTACTCGGCTTTTCGATGCTAGCGGCGTTTGGGGTGTACGCCCTCTGGATTCTCGTCAGGAAACGCTCCGTATCTCGTGCCGGGTTATTTGTCGCGATAGCCCTGCTCGCCCTTGGTGTGACATTCAGTGCTCCAGCCATCTTGCCATTTCGGTTCGTTGAGCCACAGCAGCCATGGGTCGGGCATTTTCGCCGTGGACTCGCCTTACTGAAATCGCATGAGCTGGCTGGAGCCAAACAGGAATTGCTGCACTCGATTGACGTGAATCCGCGGTTTCGGCCTGCCTATGAGCAGCTCATGGTGATTCTTGCTGAAGAAGGGCGAACAACAGAAGTTGAGACGATCTTAGCGAACTTGTCACACTGCGATCCTCAGCGAACAGCCAGGCCGATTGTGGCAGTGGCTGCGCCGGTGCCATCAGTCACCCAGAAGGAATCCACAGAATCTTCACCCAAGCCGACCAGGACGCCTGCGGCACGTCGGCTGTCTCCCCCGGTGGCCGAGGCCGCTGCACCGGTGCGCCAACGGCGTGAAGCTGCGGGTGATCCGGTCAGCTTGTCGCCATCGGCGTCGACCGCAGCCGCCAACATTGGCCCAACGCGCCAGTGCCTACAGCCGTCACCTCAGCCGCCGCCCAAGCTAACGCCGGCACCTGCTACGCCGGTAGCGTCCAGCCCTCTATCATCGAATCGGTCCGACCGCGTGCCAGCTCCTGCACCACGACCTGAGTTTCGCGAAGCACTTCAAATGTTGAACGCCCATATCGATGTGTTGGCACGACAGCAGCGGCTGCCAGAGATCGGCGCGGCGCTGCGACAATCTGAGCAGGCTAGGGCTGGTCATGCCGTTTCCTCGCCTGCGGCGCCTGTCCCAGTCGATTCGCCCCCCACCCCACGAGCCGTTCCCCAGGTCGTTGCGCTCGGGAATGACATCAAGTCATCTCCGAGCAAAATCCTGGGATTTCTGCGGGACCTGCGGCAGCTTCCAGCCAACATCACCTCACTGCGTGGAGGGCAGAAGGCGGTCGCCAAGCACTCGCTGCTGTATCCAGATGTCGATCTGTCGTCGTTTCAAAATATCGTCGGCTTTCTTCTGCCCGAAGGTTTGTGGACGATCGCGTTTGCTCCCTTTCCGAACGAATGGCTGAAGCCAGGTGTGCGGACCGGCAAGCTCAGGCCGTACGCGGCAATCGAAATGGGCATGATCTATGTGTTGAGTTTTTTTGGGCTGATTGGCCTGGTCATTGTGGCTCGGCAGGACAGGGCGCTGGCGTGGTTTTTTGTCGCGTACATGCTCCTCGGATACACAGTTCTCGCGCTCACGATGGTGAGCCTTGGAAACGTGTTTCGGTACCGGGTGCCGTTTTTTGTTTCAGTGATGCTGCTGGCGAGTGTGGGAGCGGGATGGGTTCTTTCACGGATCCAGGAACGGACCGCGCCTAGCAGCACCCCACCAGAGGACCGGGAATGGCTCCTCAGACGGATACGACGATGAGCCCCGGACGCAGCGCAGCGGTGCCGGTCACGCAACCTCCTCGGCGAGGGAGAGGGCTCCTGCGTGGCCAGATTATCTTTGTCATCCCGGCCTACAATGAGGAGCAGGATATCGGCTCGCTCTTGGAGCAGACCCATGCGAAGATGACCGAGTACGAGCAGCCGTATCAGGCGGTCATCGTTGACGACGGCAGCACAGACCAGACCGCGAGGATCGTGCAGCAGTGCGCCAGCCGCATGCCGGTTCGCGCCGTGCCGCTGAGAACGCATCAGGGGGTCGGTGCGGCGTTCTCAGTCGGGTTGCGGACCGCGCTTGCGATGATCCAGGACGGTGATGTCGTTGTCACGAAGGAAGCCGACAACACGAGCGATCTGGCCATCCTGCCCAGCATGATCAAGCACATCAATGAGGGAGCGGACGTGGTGCTGGCGTCTTGCTATGCGAAGGGCGGGGGAGTGGTCGGGACCACGCCGTTGCGCCGGGGGCTGAGCAGCGCCGCTAATGCCTTACTGCGATTCTTTTTCCCGATGAGAAGTGTCTCGACCTACAGCTCGTTCTATCGCGCGCATACCGGTGCGATCCTGAAGCAGGCCATCGAGACCTACGGCTCCCGTCTGCTGGTGGAAGATGGGTTTGTCTGTATGGTCGAGTTGTTGGTCAAACTTGCCGCGTTGCGGATTCGGATCGCCGAGGTGCCGCTCGTGTTACGGGGCGATGTCCGGATTGGGAAGAGCAAGATGCCTGTGGTCCGCACGATGCGGGACTATGTCCGGTTTTCTCTTAGGAACTGGCGGTTATGGCGACGCACCAACCGATAGATTCTCAGTCCTCAGTGAGTTGGTGGGACCGATGGGTCAACTCCCGCTGGACGCTCGGGCTCCTCGTCCTGGTGGGGTTGCTGCTGCGACTGGCTGCGCTGGCACTGTGGCCGGCGCCGATCGTCAGTGACGCGCAAGTGTACGAGCGCCAAGGATGGCAGATTGCGCAAGGGCTCGGGCTTGTTGATCCGGTCCCTACCGCGTTCTATCCACCGCTGTATCCGTATGTCATTGGCGGGTTGTACGCATTGCTGGGCCGGCAACCGATGCTGGTGCAGCTTGTCCAGGCGATTCTCAGCGCCGTGACGAGCGTCGCGATCTATGACATCGTGCGCACAGTGTGGAAACGCCGTGACATGGCGCTGGTGGCTGCCGGGCTGGTGGCGATCGACTTCGCCTGGGTGCTGTATCCGAGGCTGATGCTCACAGAGACACTGTTTGGCGCTGTGTTAGCGATCGCGATGGTGGCCCTGGCACGGGCCTGGGAATCAGATCGCCTGGTGTGGTGGGCCGGATTCGGGATGGCGACCGCTGGCGCTGCGTTGGCACGGCCGCCGATCGAGTTTCTTCCGTTGGCGGTCCTGGCGAGCTGGTTGCTCAGGCAGTGGAGGCGCCAGCAGGGCCGACGATTGCCGATTCTCCGTCGATGGCTGCTGATCAGCGCGGTTGTGCTCACCAGCTTCATCGTCACCGTGGCGCCGTGGGTGTGGCGCAACGCGCGGACCTTCGGGGTGCTGACTCCGCAGTTGACCTCCAGTGCTGGGACCGGGTTGTATGTGTCGTACTTCGCGCTCAACGGCCCGGTCTATGAACAGAAAGAGTTTCGTGATCCTCGGTGGGCTGAAGGGCTCCGGCTCAAATACGAACCCACCCGACAAGCCGAATGGAACCGCAGCGCCTATCTCACGCGTGAAGTGATGACGTACCTGCGCGCGCATCCATGGTTGATCGTTCAATTAGTGCCGCAAAAACTGCTGTACCTTGCCTGGCCGTATGACTGGGTGCTGTTTAGCGGCCATGGGTATTTGGATCTCACCTACGTGGCGCTGATTCCGTTTGTGTTGCTAGGCCTGTGGCAGGTGCACTGCGCTCGGCAATGGCAACAGACCGCTCCGGTGTGGCTGGTGATCCTCTACACGATCGGTATGTCGGTCATGTTCTTAGGCGCGCCGCGATACCGGATGCCGATCCATCCGTATGTGTACGCGTTCGCCGCCATAGGCCTGCTCTGGTGGATCCAGCGGCATGCCGCCTGGCCGCGCTGGATCGCCGGGTGGCTGTTCGCCGTGGCGCTGATCGCGGCCAGCAGCGACCGGGTCAAGCAGCTGTTGGCCGGCTTGTAACCGGCGAGCCTATGATGGCACGACTCCTCGAACGTCGCCAACCTGTCCGACGGTATTTTCACGAGCTGGCCATTGGTGACGAGGCGTCGTTTGAGGCGGTGATGACGCCAGAGCTGGTCGAGCAGTTTGCCACGGTCAGCGGGGATTGGAACCCGCTCCACATGGAAGATCGCTGGGCCGCTGCGACGCCGTTTCAATCACGTATCACGCATGGCCTGCTGCTGACCGGGCTGTTTTCTCAACTAGTCGGCATGCACTTGCCAGGGTTGCACAGCGTCTATGCCGGTCAAGAGGTCCGGTTTCTGAAGCCGGTGCCGCTCGGCGCACGGGTGACTGTGCATGGGCGAATCACCCAATTAGTCGCGTCCACTCGGATGGTGATCTTGCGCACCTGGATCACGAATGGGCAATCGGACATCGTCGTTGATGGGGAGGCCAAAGTCATGATGCAAGAGCCGATCACCGAATCGCCGCGCGAACCGGCGGCGATGAGCACGAACGAGTTGGGCCATGAGGTCATCGTCGTGACTGGTGCCAGCCGAGGCATTGGGGCGGCCACCGCCGCGCTGCTCGCCCGCCACGGCGCTGCGGTGGTCGTCAACTATCGGCAGCAGCAGGTCAAAGCCCAGGCGCTGGTTGAGGAGATCCAACAGGCTGGCGGCCGGGCGGCGGCGATCGCGGCCGATGTGACACAGCCTGAAGCGGTCGCCGAGCTGTTTGCCAGCGCGAACGAGCGGTTTGGCACGGTGACCGGTTTGGTCAACAATGCGTCAGCAGATGTGGCGCCTCGGCCATTTGCCGAACACAGCTGGGCAGAGTTTCAGCGGGACCTGGACGTCATCGTGCGCGGCGGTTTCCTGTGTATCCAGGCCGCGCTGCCAGGGTTCAAGGCTGCTGGGCATGGCGCGATCGTCAATATCGTTTCGACCTATGCGATCGCAACGCCGCCAGACAAGTTGAGCCGGTATGTGACGGCGAAGGCTGCGTTGTTAGGGTTGACCCGGTCGCTCGCGGTCGAACTGGGGCCGCAGAAGATTCGGGTGAACGCGGTCGCCCCAGGGCTGACCGAAACCGATCTGGCCGCCCATGTGCCGGCGCGGATCCGTGACTTGGCCGCGTTTCAGACGCCGCTCAAACGCAATGGCCAGCCAAGCGATGTGGCTGGTGTCATCCGATTCCTGCTCTCGCCAGAGGCCGCGTTCATCAACGGGGCGGTCATCCCGGTGTGTGGCGGTCATGTCATGGTGTAGCGGTCGATGATGATGGGTCGACCTGAATCGCCGGCGACCGCGCTGTTGACGCGCGTCGCCGAGGAGCCGACCTACCTGATGTACCAAACCGTGGCCCGCGAGTTACGCGCGCTTGGGCCGCAGGCGTTGGAGATTCCTTCGACCCGCCACGCTCGCGTGGCGCTGATCGGCACCGGCACGCTGGAGCCGTTGGCGTCCTACCTGCTTGTCGAGGCGGCGCAGGAGCAGATCTGGCTCGACATCTGGTGCGGCGGCTACAATCAATTTCAATCTGAGCTGCTCGATGCCAATGGGCGCCTGTACGCTTTCGCCCCTGAACTGGTGGTGGTCGCGGCAGCGGCGGCTGGGATCGTGGCTGGCGCATCGGACGGATCAGCGAGCGAACCACTCATCACCCGGATCAATGAGCTGAGCGACGCGTTTACTCGGCACAGTAAGGGGTTGCTCATCTGGCATAATCTTGTCGTGCCCAGCGATGAGCCGTACCGACTTGATCCATCACCGGCCGCGACGCTGACCACACAGCTCAACGCCATGCTGGCGACGCGGTGTGCCCAGCACCCGCAACTGCGCGTGCTCGACCTGGACCGGCTCGCCGCCTTTTTCGGCAAACAGCGCATGTGCGATGAGCGGCTGAAGTCGGTCGCGCAGATTCCCTGGGCCCCTGAGTTCATGCGGCACCTTGCTCGGGCGATGCTCGCGTTCGTCAAAGCCTACAAAGGTTTGACCAGAAAATGCGTGGTGGTGGACCTTGACAACACCCTCTGGGGAGGGGTCGTAGGCGAGGACGGGCCGGACGCGCTGGTCCTCGGCGACGATGGACCAGGCACCGGCTATGTGGCGTTCCAGCGGGCGCTCTTGGACCTACGAGCGCGGGGGATCCTGTTGGCGATTAACAGTAAGAACAACCCGGCCGATGCGCTCGCCGTCTTGCGCAGCCACCCAGGTATGGTGCTGCGCGAACACCATGTTGCCGCGATGCGGATCAATTGGCAGGACAAGGCGACCAACATGCAGGCGCTGGCTGCAGAGTTGAACCTTGGCTTGGATAGCCTGGTCTTCATCGACGACCAGCCGTTTGAGCGCGAGCTGATGCGCCACCTGTTGCCACAAGTGTTGACCCCTGACTGGCCGACGGATCCATTGGAATATGCCAGCGCGCTGAGCTCGCTCACCGATTTCGAGCGGTTGCAGACCACAGAAGAGGATCAGCGCCGCGCTGAGCTGTATGCGGCAGAACAGGCTCGGCAACAGACCCAGGCCCAGACATGTACGCTGGAAGACTACTTGAAGTCACTGGAGATCGTCATCAGCGTGCAGCGTATGCAACCCGCAGAGGTGGCTCGTGTGGCGCAGCTGACGCAGAAGACGAACCAGTTCAATCTGACCACACGGCGATATCAACAGCGAGACATCCAGGACCTGCTCGAGTCTTCAACCGCGCGTGTGTACACACTTCGCGTGCAGGATCGGTTTGGTGATGCTGGGCTGGTTGGTGTGGCGATTGTGCGGATGATGGCAGACGTCTGGGAGCTGGACACGCTGCTGATGAGCTGCCGGGTGATGGGTCGGCGGATCGAGTTCGCGTTTCTTGGCGCATTGTGCCAAGCCGCGCAAGCAGCCGGTGGCTCAGTGTTGGTCGGCCGCTATGCGCCGACAGCAAAAAATCACGTGGTCAAGGGATTGTTTGCCCAGGCTGGGTTTGAACCGGCCGGACAAAAGGGCGAAACGATCCGGTGGCAACGCGATCTGGCCCGGCCATGGCCTGAGGAACCACTGATTCGAGTCGACGCTGCGGTGGAGGCGATCGCGTGATGGCTGTCACGACGGATGAGCGGCTGCAGGCGATTTTTTGCAAGGCGTTCAACGTGGAGCAGCTCCCGGACGAGGCTGCCCCAGGCACGGTGGCGCTGTGGGATTCGTTGGGTCATTTGGCGCTGATCACTGAGCTGGAGCTCCAGTTCGGTGTGAAGTTTACCGTGGAAGAGTGGTCGCAGATGGTCAGCGTCCGCGCGATTAAGGAGATCCTTGCTGATCGTGGCATCCATTGACCAGCCGCGCGTGAGCGTTGGATGCGTCCGTTCGTTGCGCGCGGAGGATATTCCGGCCGTAGCCCGGCTGCATGCCGACGAGTTGCGCGAAGGAATCCTCGCCCGGCTCGGAGAGGAGTTTCTCGCGCGGTTCTACTATCGCTACATTCCGGAATCGCCAACGGCCTGCTGTGTGGTGTATGAGTACGACGGACAGGTGGCCGGGTTCATCGCGGCGACGACCGACTGGGCGCATTTGTTCCAATCCGTCGCCCGCCGCCATTGGGGTGCGCTGGTCGGCGTGTTCCTCGCAACGGTGATTCTCAAGCCGAGTCGATGGGGCGCTGTCGGTGAGGCGGTCGCCTTCCTGAGCCATCCCCCGGCCATGCCAGACGATGCGCCCAGCGAGATGTTGTCGCTGGCGGTGGCCCCGGCCTACCGGTCGCTGCAGTTCATGCAGCGCACCAATATCCGGGTCGCGCAGGCGCTGGGTCAGGCCGCGCTTGACTGTCTGCGCGACCACCGTGGCAAGCAGGTGCGGGCGTTGGTCCGGGCTGACAATCTGATGGCCAACATCTTTTATCGCAATCTTGGATTTGCGCCGGCCGGGCCGATCCGAATCTTCGGTGGCGACTCGGTTGTGTATGTCCGAGACCTGGAGTCCACATGACCGCTGGTGCGGTTCGGCCTCAGTGCGCGGTGCAGGTCGATATGGATTCATTTGCGACGCTGCTGCGGTACTATGGCTATCCATCCGACGACGCACCAGAGCCGTTTTACGACCTGGTGATTCCTCGGCTGATCGAGCTGTTCAACGAGCATAAGATCCGCGCGACCGTGTTCGTCGTCGGCTCAGAGGTGCGCGGGTCGGCTGGTCGGTGGCTGCGCGAGCTGATTACTGCCGGCCATGAGATCGCTAACCACAGCCACACGCATCCGTATGGGATGACCCGGTGGTCGCCTCAGGCGCAAGAGCAGGAACTCATCGCCGCTGAGCAGGCGATCGTGTCCTGGACCGGAAACCGGCCGGTAGGGTTTCGTAATCCTGGGTATGATGTTGACGAGCCGTTGTTAGCCTTGTTGGAATCGCGCGGCTACTGGTACGATTCCTCGGTGTTTCCGACGACACTATCCATCCCGATCCGGTTGATGCAGATATGGACCCGGCTGCGTCGCCAGGCTGAGCATGGCACGATGGGTCGGCTGAGTTTCCTGCGCGCGCCCCGACAGCCATACCGTCCCGCGGCGCAGTCGTTGTGGCGAGTCGATCCGGCCAGACCGCTGGTAGAGCTCCCGGTGGCGACGCTGCCGATGTCGCGGTTGCCGTTCTATGGCACGGCAGTCCTGAGTTGGGGATCAGCGTACGCGGCCGCAGCGCTCCGGCAACTGCGGTCAGAAGACATCGTGTTTGTGATGCATGCGGTCGACGTCCTCGGGCCGGATCAGGATCAGATCGATCCTCGGCTCAACCATCATCCCGGCATCCGGTTGCCGGTGGCACGCAAGCTGGCGCTGTTCAAGAGCATGTTCGAGCAGTTGGCTCAGAGCCATCTGTTTGTCACCTCATGCGCGCTGGCAACGGCGCATCGGGATTCCGCATGGCAGCACGAGATATCTGATGGCTCACGCGCCCACGCGCCCGCACCCTGCGCATCGTGACCAACGTCCGCAGAGCCTGGCCGAACACCGGCAGCTCGCGGCAAGGCTTCAGCGGTTCTGGGGCCGGGTCGTGGCGTGTCAGGACGCGCAGTTGCGCACGCTGGTCAAGGGGCCACGAGTGCTCGAGATCGGCTGCGGTTATGGCGCATTGGTCAGCTCGTTGCGTGCGCACGGCCTGACAGCGATCGGCGTTGATATGGACCAAGCAGGGTTGCAGGCCGGTAGGGAAGTGCTAGGCGACATCCCGGTAGTGGTCGGCGATGCGTACCGGCTGCCGTTCGCAGACCAATCGTTCGATACGGTAGTGTTCCGCGACAGCCTGCACCACCTGGAATCTGATCGCGCGCTTGCTGAGGCGGCCCGGCTGACTCGTGGACGAGTGATCGTGTTCGAGTCCAACATGATGCCTGCGCTGCGCGTGGCGCGTCGGTTAGTGGGGCATGAATCGTGTGAAGCCCTCCCGATGGATGAGGCGCGCCGCATGTTGCATCGGTCTGGATGGACGATTGAGCGCGTCGAGTATCGGGACGTGATCGCATTGCCATTGAGCGGCGGGTATATCGGCCCAGAGCTGGTGCCGAACGCTCGCGCGGTTGAGCAACTCGTCCTAGCGCTCGACACGCTGCTGTCCAAACTGATCCTAAGGCTGCAGCTGGGCCGCTGGTGCTGTTGGCGGTACGTCGTGGTCGCGACCCCTCCAGCAGAGATGACGCGATCCCCACAGGAGAATCCCGTATGGGCGCTCGCGAAGTGACCGTCACTTCGGCCCTTGAAGTGACGGTCATTTCACAGCAGCAACCCAGCGCTACTGCGCTGCACACCCCGCGCGTGCTGTATATCACGTACGACGGGCTGCTCGAACCGTTGGGCCAGTCGCAGGTGCAGCCGTATGTGCGCGAGCTCGCCGCCCAGGGCGCTCGGATCACGTTGATCTCGTTTGAGAAGCCTGCTGATCGACGGCAAGTCGACCTCTACCAATCCGCTCACGCTAGCCTGGCGCGCAGCGGGATCCAGTGGATCCCGCTGACGTATCATAAGCGCCCGTCGCTGTTGGCCACGACGTATGATCTGGTCATCGGGATTATCGTCGGCTGGCGGGTCGTCACGCGAGCGTCCATTGAGCTCGTGCATGCCAGAAGCTACATCCCAGCCACGATGGCGTGGTGCTTGAAACGACTGTGCAAGGTCCGGATGATCTTCGACATGCGGGGGTTTTGGGCGGATGGTCGTGTGGATTCAGGCCAATGGCCATCCACTAGCCGGCTGTACCGACTAGCCAAGCGGCTTGAGCATCAGCTGCTGGCTGATGCGGATGAGATTGTCACGCTCAGCGATGCGGCCCGCGAGGTGGTTGAACAGTGGCCAGGTCTTTCAACCCCGCGCGTGACGGTGATCCCCACCTGCGTGGATCTGGATCGGTTTGCGCTGGTCCCGAGGCGGTTTCCGCCTGTTTCAGCCCCGGTATTCCTCTATACCGGCTCGCTGGGCACCTGGTATTTGATGGACGAGATGGCCCAGTTGTTCGAGCGAGCGTTGCATCGGTTTCCAGAGGCCAGGTTCATCATCCTGACCCGTGATATAGAGGAAGCCAAACAACCGTTGCGCCGGTCGCCGGCTGCTCGGGCGGTGACGATCCACACCGTTTCCCCAGAACAGATCCCCTCGTGGCTTGGCCAAGCCCATGTCGGCTTGTCACTGATCAAGTCCGGCACCTCATGGCAGGGGGTGTGCCCGACCAAGTTGGGCGAGTACTTCGCCACCGGCCTGCCGGTCATTGCGACCGACCAGGTCGGTGATATCCGCGCCATCATTGAATCCAACAACGTTGGCGTGGTCTTGCGCTCCTGCACTAGCGCGGCCTATGACGCGGCGCTGGATCAGCTCGAATCGCTCTGGGCCGACCCGACCCTGCCAGCCCGGTGTCGCCACGTCGCCGAGTCAATCTTCGCCCTCTCCATCGGCACGTCCCGCTACTGGTCGCTCTATTGCCGGGACAGGATATGTCAATCAAGCGGATCACGTGCTACTGATGAAGGACGGCGAGGAATTCGCAGGCGGTGACGATGGCGATTCCGTGGTACTGGCGCAGCAGGCGTTGATCGCCGGAGACGATGTACGGCGCTCGGGCGTCGATCGCGTAGGCCAGGATCTTGTTATCGGTGGGATCATCGGTGATGACGTCGATACGCTGTGTCTGGGGCAAGACGACGGCTTCGTGTTCCAGCAGCTCGATCAGGGCCGTCACGTCAGCTTCCGTGATGCGATACTTCTTGGCGATGTGCGGATGCTGAAGCACCCGTTCGATCTCTGCGAGAATCTCTTGAGAGGTGACGAGCAGATGCGCATGGGCTCGCCACTCCTCGAGGAGTTTGGCGGATGGTCCTGTTCGGGTCAGCAGGCTACTGACGAACTGGTTGGTATCGAGAACAGCCTTAATCACGAAGCTTGATGGCACGAACGGCTCGCTGGACGTCGCGTTCAACCTCTTGAGGAGCGACGCGTGGGAGATGGCCTTTCACGCGGTCTAAGATGTGAAAGCGCTCCTCGCGCTCTTGGACCCAGGTGAGATACTCGGTCGCGTTGATGATAGCCACCACCGGCAACCCGGATTTTTCAACGATAAAGCGCTCTCGCTGCAGCGCGGCGCGTTTCATAATTTCCCCGAAGCGCACACGCGCCTTCACGGCTGGGATCGTGGTGGGCTTGGGTGTGGGCATGGCAGCGCGCTCCTTGTGTCAGAGACTGTGCATTGAGCACTACTGATTAATGGCACTCGATACGCATCAGATTGTCAAGAGCCGGAGCCGCCGCCCATGGGTCACCGATAGGCCATCAATTCATCGCAAGCGGATCCTGGCGATGGCGACCAACCCGATGACCGGGCCGAGCACGCGGTTTCGCATTGTGCAATGGCGATCGATGTTGGAGCAGGCCGGGTTTTCGCTGGCGCTGGATTCGTTTTACTCAGACACGGCTGCGCGCGTACTGTATCGACGAGGGTGGTGGCCGGCGAAAGCCGCGTACAGCCTGTCAGGCACCGTGCGCCGCTTAGGTCGGCTACGGCAGGCGGCTCGACAGGCTGATGTGCTGTGGATCCATCGAGAAACCTTTCCGCTCGGCTTGACGATTGGGCTCGACCATGTCCGCCGATTTCCCGGGCCAAAGATCTATGATTACGATGACGCGATGTTCCTGCCGCAGCGGCAGGGAAGAGCGATGCTCGCCCGACTGGAGCGGTTGGACACGCCCAAGCAGGTGATGGCGTGCTGTGATGTCGTCATGGCCGGCAACCAGTTTCTGGCCGAGTACGCGCGTGAACATGCGCGGCGCGTTGTCGTGTTGCCAACCTGCATCGATACCACACGCTTTTGTCCGCGATCAGGTGTTAAGCCGAATGCGGTGCCGACGATCGGATGGGTTGGCAGCCATTCCACCGCCAAATATCTGTCTGATCTCCGACGTGTGCTTGAACGAGTGGCCACCACGCATCGGTTTCGGTTTTCGGTGGTTGGCGCTCCGGATGGACTCACACTCGGCGGGGTGCCGGTGGAGTCTCGTCCGTGGGCGTTGGCGACTGAAGTCGACGATTTTCAGCGGTGCGATATTGGCGTGTACCCGTTGTGGGATGATCCCTGGGCTCGCGGTAAGTGCGGCTTTAAGGCGATTCAGTTTATGGGATGTGGCGTGCCGGTGGTCGCCTCGGCGGTTGGCGTCAACCGCGAGATCATTGAGGATGGCGTCAACGGGTTGTTGGCCAGCACCGAGGATGAATGGATCGAAAAGCTCACCCGGCTCATGAACGATCCCGCCTTGCGCCAGCGAATCGGCCAGGCCGGCCGGCGCACCATTGAACAGCGGTACTCGTTGACCGTCCATGGTCCAACGCTGATCAACACATTTCACGACCTCCTCCGTTCCCGCCGCTTGTAACTAGGAGATTGACCTTGACAAGGGTCTGTGGCGGCTTTATTGTTCACGTGATGAACACTGAGTCCTACCGAGAGCTCAAAGCGCTCGAAGCGATCGCGGCTGACTCCTCAGTGACTCAACGCCACCTGGCCAAGCGGCTTGAAGTCGCACTCGGGCTGACCAATCTGATGATTCGCCGGTTAGTCACCAAAGGGTATGTCAAGGCGGTGAACATCCAGCGCAACCGAATCCGATACCTGATCACCCCCAAAGGCATCGCCGAAAAGACCCGGCTGACCTATGAATTTCTCGAGTACTCGCTCTATCTGTATCGCACGGTGCGTGAGGTGGTCAAGACCTCGCTAGCCCGACTGGTCCCGTCCGGGGGCGCGAGCATTGTCTGTTTCGGCGCTGGGGAAATTAGCGAGATCGCCTACATCACGCTAAAGGCATTGGGGCATACCCTTGTTGCGGTCGTGGATGATCGGCTGGTCGGGCAAACGTTCCTTGGGCTGCCGGTGCTCTCGTCTGCTGCCATCCCCACCCTCACCTATGACTGCGGGATCCTCAGCTCGCTGCACGAGGACGTCGAACAGCTTCAAACTCGACTGGCGCAACTTGGCGTGCCGGAAGAGAAGGTCATCGTGATTCAACGTGATGGAGCCGATGTCCCAGCCGTGGATGGCGCGCTCCAACCATTGAGGTGAGATGAACCCGCTCTCCAGCGCTCCAGCGACGGTGTTGACCTCGCCGCCGCCGGCCGTGGACGACCGGTTTGCGTTCGCCACAACGCTGATCCAATCAAACCCCTGGCCCATTGCCCGTCATGTCGCCGTGATTGCGGAGATCGGCATCAACCATAACGGCGATGTGTCAATCGCCAAGCAACTGATTCGGATGGCCAAAGACGCTGGCTGCGATGCGGTCAAATTTCAGAAACGCACAGTGTCCATAGTCTATACCAAGGAGTTTCTGGACTCGCCGCGCGCCAGCCCATGGGGCACGACCCAGCGCGCCCAAAAAGAGGCGCTAGAGTTCGGCCGAGCGCAGTACGATCAGATCGACGCCTATTGCCGCTCGATCGGGATCGCCTGGTTTGCATCGGCGTGGGATGTCCCGAGCCAGGAGTTTCTTCGATCGTATGACCTCGCCTACAACAAGATCGCGTCGCCACTGTTGACGCATCGCGAACTGGTGGAGTACGTGGCGCAAGAGCGCAAGCCAACCTTTATTTCGACCGGCATGAGCGGGTATGACCAGATCGATGCCGCGGTCGAGGTGTTTCGCCGGCACGACTGTCCGTTTGTGCTGATGCACTGCCTCTCAGAGTACCCGGCCCAGGAACAGGCGCTGAACCTGCGCTGTCTCGTCGAGCTGCGCCGCCGCTACGGCTGCCCGGTCGGCTATAGCGGCCATGAAGTGACGATGGTCCCAGGGGTGCTGGCCGCGATGATGGGGGCGGTTGCGGTCGAGCGGCACATCACGCTGGACCGGGCGATGTATGGCAGCGATCAAGCCGCCTCGCTGGAAAAGCGCGGACTGGAAATGCTCACCAGTTACGTCAGAACCATCCCGCTGGTCATGGGGGATGGGGTCAAGCGGGTCACGCCGGCTGAAGCAGCCAATGCCAAGAAACTCCGATACTGGGGACCTGGGGATCGGCTCGGCCAAGTCGCAGATCATGCCGTTGACTAAGTTGCCGACCCGCCCGCGTGTGGCGTTGATCATGCAGGCTCGCATGGGATCTTTGCGACTGCCGGGGAAATCGATGTTGCCGCTCGCTGGCCGCCCATTGCTGGCGCGGCTGCTGGAGCGGGTCAAGCGATGCCAATGGGTGCATGAGCTTGTCGTCGCCACGACCACGCACTCAGAGGATGACGTGCTAGCGCACCTCGCGTCTGCTGAGGGTGTGCGGGTGTTCCGAGGATCAGAGCATGATGTGGTCGATCGATATGTTCAGGCAGCGCGAAGCTGCGGCGCAGATGTCATCGCGCGGCTGCCTGCCGACAACCCAGTGCCTGAACCAACGGAAATCGATCGGATCATTACAGCCCATCTTTCAGGATCCAGTCACTTCTCCTCTAATCTGGCCGAGGTCTACGGCAATGGGTATCCGAATGGAATCGGCGCCGAAGTGTTTCATCTCACAACCTTGGAAGAGGTGTGGCGCGCCTGCACGGATCCTGAGCGTCGAGAGCATCCGCATCTGAATTTCTTCGACTATGCTCGCCAGCGCCCGGCGGATCCGATGCGCTATCGCATCGGTACCGTGGCGTGTCCAGGAGCATTCCGCCGACCAGACCTGGTACTCGATGTCAACACGCGCGCCGAGTATGCGTTCATGGCAAGCCTGTATGACACGCTCTACCCGAAGAACCCCAGCTTTCACATCACTGACATCATCCGATGGTATGACGCAGAATGCCGACGGGTTGCCAACTCAGGATCTGGGGTGCAGGCCTGTGTAGAACATCCGGCTGTCTAACCGCCCAGCCGAGAATGCTGATGACGTACTGTTTTGATATCGATGGGACGCTCTGCACGAACACCAACGGGGAGTACCATCAGGCGCAGCCGTTTCCAAAGATCATCAACGAGGTGAATCGGCTCTTTCAGGCCGGGCACCGCATTGTATTGTACACCGCGCGCGGCGGGACTACCGGGATCGACTGGCGGGCGCTCACCGAGCAGCAGTTGCGGGACTGGAGAGTGCGCTACCACATCCTGCAGATGGGCAAACCCTCGGCAGATGTCTACATTGATGACAAAGCGATCAATGCGTTGACATGGCAGCGCAGCGGATTCGTCGAAGGCGCGACCCTCCCCCCGAGCGGCCGGGACGGCGCGGCATGATTCCAGAACGTTCGCGCGTGGTGTGGTGGAACGGGCAATTCGTGCCGGAGGCAGATGCGCGATTGTCGATCTATGATTCCGCCCTGATGTTTGGTGACATGGTTTTCGAAATGACCCGGTCGTTTGGGAAGGTCCAGTTCAAATTGCGAGAGCACCTTGAGCGGTTATCCCAATCGGCGAAAGCGGTCGAGCTGCCACTGCCGTTCAGCTTCACCGAGTTGGAGGCGGCCGCGCAGCAGACTATCCAGGCGAACGAGTCGCTGTGCACAGCGGATGATGAACACCGCCTGATGATCAACGTGACCCGAGGCCTGCTCAGTATCTACGAAGGGGTTGTTGGCGTCCCGAAGGGACCGCAGGTCATTATGGCGGATTTCCCGCTGCGCTGGACCGTGGCCGGGATGGGGGAGTTGTTCGATGCGGGGATTCATGCCGTCATTCCGTCTCAGCGAGCGATCCCGGCCTCATTGCTGGATCCGAAAGTGAAGCACCGAAGTCGCCTGCACTACTTCAAAGCCAATCTCGAAGTGAGCCGGTGGCAGGGGTCGCACAACTGGGCACTCTTGTTGGATCCCAACGGCTTTATTACGGAGGGCACGGGCAGTAATTTCTTTCTTGTGAAAGGTCGGCAGCTCATCACGCCACTGGGGCAGAACGTCCTCCGGGGAATTAGTCGTCACTATGTCATGGAAGAGCTGGCGCGACAACTCGAATTGCGGGTTGCTGAAGACCAGCTGGAGTCGTATGACGTGCTGCAAGCGGATGAAGCCTTCATGACGGCTACGCCGTTTTGTCTGCTCCCGGTGACTCAGTTGAATGGGCAACCGATCGGTGCTGGAACGCCTGGGCCGGTCACACAGGCGCTGTTGGCGCAATGGAGCCGCAACGTGGGTATCGATATTGTGGAGCAAATCAAACAGTGGGATCGTGTCCGCACTACGCCACCGGCCGCCGGAGTGTCGCCGTATGTGTTTGGGACCGCGCGATGAATGTGATTGGCCTGATGCAAGGCAGATTGTCGCCGCCGGATCGCGGGCGATTGCAATCATTTCCAACGCGCACCTGGCGGGCAGAGTTTGCGCTGGCACAACACGCCGGGTTGTCCTGCATCGAATGGATCTATGATCAGGAATCTGAATCGGTGAATCCGTTGCGCACCGATGATGGTCTTCAGGAGATCCGGCGAGTGAGTGAGGACAGTGGCGTCTCAGTCTGGTCGGTCTGCGCCGATTACTACATGACCCGGCCGCTGATTGAGCCAGATGGCACGATTCATCAGCCGACCCAGCGGCATCTGAGCTGGTTGCTGGGACGCCTTCAGATGCTGGGCGCCCGCCATGTGGTGTTGCCGTTTGTCGACGCGTCGTCGCTGACAACCGCCGCACAAGGCCATGCGGTGGTGGAAATGTTGCGGCGAGTAGTCCCTGTCGCCGAGCGAACGCACGTTGAGTTACACCTGGAAATGGATCTGCAAGCCCAGCCGCTAGTCGAGCTGATGACCGCGGTGGCGCACCCCATGGTGAAATATACGTACGACATCGGCAATTGCGCGGCTCTGGGCCATGATCCAACCGAGGAGCTGACGGCGATTGGGGCCTGGGTGGGCAGCGTCCATGTGAAGGACCGTCCGCGAGGTGGCCCGTCGGTGGGATTGGGGACCGGGGCTGCTGACTTTCCGACGGTGTTTCGGCTGCTTGGGGAACGCCGATTTTCAGGACCGTTGGTTCTGCAAGCCGCGAGAGATCCATCGGTATCTGAGCTCCAGTTGGCGATCCGCAATCGCCAGTTGATTGAGCAGCAGGTCAACGTTGTGGCTGTTCCTGCAGCATGAATCTGGAACTCGAAGGATCGGTGGTCTTCATTGCCGGATCGAGTCAAGGCATTGGGCTCGCGATTAGCGAGGCGTTCTTGAAGGAAGGCGCATCAGTCGTGATTAGCGGACGCCGGCCGGATGTGCTAGACCAGGCGACGCGACGCTTGGCGGAGGCCAGCGACCCGTCCCGCGTCATGGCGGTGCAAGGCGATCTGACTGATCCGGTGCGTATTCAAGAAGCGGTGGAGCAGGTACTCGCTCGGTTTAAGCGGCTAGATGCGGTGGTGGCGAACATTGGCAGCGGGGTCGGACCAAGCGGATGGCATGTGACGCCTAAGGAGTGGCAGGCGAGCCTTCAGATGAACCTTTTAGGTAGCGTGCAGTTGGCGGACGCGGTCCTCAAACATCTGGTTCGTCAGCGTGCTGGGAGTCTCACATTTATTTCCTCGATCGCTGGTTGTGAGGCGCTCGGGGCACCGGTGCCGTACAGCGCGGCCAAGGCCGCGTTGCACAGCACGATGAAGAGTTTGTCACGCGCGGTCGGCCCGCATGGGGTGCGGGTCAATGCGGTGGCGCCGGGAAATATCTTGTTCCCCGGTGGATCATGGGACCGGTATCAACAGCAGCAGTCTGAGCAGGTCGCCAAGTACATTCAGCGCGAAGTGCCGCTGGGCAGATTTGGTCGGGTCGACGAAGTCGCGGATGCGGCGGTGTTCCTGGCTTCAACGCGCGCGTCGTTTCTGACTGGCGCGTGTTTGGTCGTCGATGGCGGGCAGACACGCGGATGGTAGATGCGGCCGTGTTGTCTCTTGCGCAGCCGGTGCCACCCTTGCTGAACGGTTGTCCAATCTGCGCAGCCACAGTAGGGACGTTGGTGCGGATGAGGTACATCGATCAGCAATGTTCGCATCTGCCCCAAGCCGAGAATCCGTTTACCGGCTTGGAGATTCTGGTCTGCGGATCGTGCGGGTTTGGATACGCAACTCCTGCGGTGGATGTGGCCAGACTCGAACGATTTTATCGCCACCAGTATCGAGCCCCTGGGTCGGTGCATGCGCTGGGCAGCTCAGGGCCATGGCGCGCCCGGTTGGATCCTCGTGCAGTCGCGCAGGTGCTGCTGGCGAAGCTGTTCCGAACATTTCACACAGGAGAATCGTTCCTGGACATTGGGCCAGGCCAGGGGGCCAGTCTAGATGCGCTCGCTCAGGTGTGTCCCGGGCTTCAGGCATCTGTGATCGAGCCTGACGAGTCAGCCGCTCAATGGTTGCGGCAACGCGCTGGGGTGCAGGTGATCGCACAGTCACTGGATCCGCGAAAGCCATGTGCTGGGAGCCCGCCCGGCAACACCTTTGAGCTGATCTTGATGTCCCATGTGCTGGAGCATGTCAATGGCGTGGATGCGGTGGCGTGGCTGATGCAGGTTAAGCCGTTACTCAGCGATGATGGGATTATGATCTGCGAAGTGCCGCATTGTGATTTGCGCCAGCATGCCGAGCGTCGAGACAACGACGCGCCGCATCTGGGGTTCTTTAGCCAGGACAGTTTAGCGCGCGTGTTCCAGCAGGCCGGGTTGACGGTGAAGTTTCTCGAGACCTGCGGCCCGACGTATGCGGACTGGTGGTCAAATCGGTGCAATGGCACCACTCGCGCGACGCCATCAGCGCCACGCCGGTGGCTGGTCAACACAGGCAAGGCGTTGTTGTCCTGCCTCCCAACGAAAATGGCTGATGAGCTGGTGACCAGGATCCGCCCTGAGCGGTGCGCTGAGCTGCTGGGATCAGAGGAGTTGTGTTATGGCGGGGATCGGACATGCCTTCGGATCGTGGCGGCGCGATGAGTACTACAGCACAACCACGAGTGGCAGCTTCGGTTCGGGATCGATTCGATTTAACAGGCCGCGTCGCCATCATTACCGGCGGGGCAGGGCTGTTGGGCGCCAAGCATGCTGAGGCGATCGCTGAAATGGGGGGGATCCCGGTGCTCCTAGATGTGCGCGAGCCAGATGCCCAAACCGCTGCTCAGGCCATCAGCAAGGAGCATGGTGGCTCAGCGCTCGGGATCCGGGCTGATGTCACGAACCCCTCTTCGATAGCCGCCGCGTTGGGACAGACGTTGGCGAGTTTTGGACGGGTCGATATTCTGATCAACAATGCGGCCAACAACCCACAGGTGTCGGCGAGCCCCCCGGGCCATTCATGCGAAGGTTCATGGACCCGGTTGGACCAGTTTCCATTAGATCTGTGGAACCGTGATCTAGCGGTCGGATTAACCGGAGCATTTGTGTGCAGCCAACTCATCGGCGCTGAAATGGCGCGGCAGGGTCAGGGGGTGATTCTCAACATCGCGTCAGACTTGGCGGTCATCGCCCCGGATCAGCGAATCTATCGTCAGCCTGGATTGCCTGATGACCAGCAACCCACTAAGCCGATCAGCTACGCGGTGGTAAAAACCGGCCTGCTCGGTTTGACCAGGTATCTGGCGACCTATTGGGCAGATCGCGGGGTTCGGGTAAATGCGATCTCACCAGGCGGCGTACAGACCGACCAACCAACCCCATTTGTGCAGCGGCTGTCAGAGCTCATTCCCATGGGTCGAATGGCGCAGCCTGATGAGTATAAGGCCGCCGTGATTTTTCTGGTTTCAGATGCGTCGTCGTACATGACCGGGGCAAACCTGGTGATCGACGGAGGTAGAACCTGTTGGTAATGAACAGGACCGCGCACACGACGATGGGGCTGTTCGCCACCCCAGACGAACTCCAACAGCTCCTGGTCTGGAGCCAACACCAGGGTCGGCCGCTGAGCTTAGTTGCGCTCACACCGGCTGCTGACGAAGCGGCAACGCGTCAGGGCTTGACATACCGAACCATCGAGGACTGCTACGACGAGGACGCCTTGTTGGCGTTAGGACATGATAACTTCCGAAAAACTGAACAGCTGTGCGCCGCGGTCGATTCTCATCTTCAGGCTTGCGTAGAACCGGCTACGTTGGCAGGGTTTTCGTTGCAGTCGCTCTATTATCGCGTAAAAATTGTTGTCGACGCTCTGCTGCATCGAACCTATACGCTGAAATCGGCGATCGAACTGGTCACACCCCAGACCATTGTGGCCGCCGTACCGGCGCACGTCCCAACAGATCTTCGCCTCGGGATCTTGACGATGCAGTGCTTGCCGTATCTGACGCAGCAACTGGGAATCGCGTTGTGCGCGCTACCACCATCGTCCTCAGAGCCGAACAGAATTGACACGCGCATCACCAGGTCGGTTAGAGCGTTGTCTCGGGTGATCGGTGCGTTTCGACGACCCCATCAGGATCGATGGACCCGGTGGCGAATTCGCCATGGATATGGATCGCGTGCCATAGGGGTACGAATTCTTCTGACCGGATACTGGTCAGATGAAGAGGTGTTAACCGCTTGGCTTGCCCAAGGACATGGGATCATCGACCGACGGTTGATGCGTCTGCCGCGTCATCGCAACCAGGCTCAGCATGGCATCGCCCCGGTAGAGGCTAGCGTCACCGATCGCCTGTGGGATCGACTGCGCACAGATCAAGCGGTCCGGGACGCATGCACCATCGCAGGCCTGGATCTGTGGCCGCTGATCGAGCAATCGGCCCGCACGCTGTTGGTTGAGGCGCTCGGGCGGCATGTCAGCACTGCGACAGCGCTCGCGCGGCTGTTGGAGAAGCCTTCGACTTCGGCCTCGGTGATTCTCGGCTCAGCGTACCTGACGATCGAGGACGTCGCGTGCGCGGTGGTCGCGCGCCAGCATGGCGTGCCAACGGTGGTCGCTCAGCATGGCGGGTTTGTCGGCTATCTGGAGTACCCGATGCTGCCGTTCTCTGAACTGCAGTTGGCCGACTATTTTCTGTGTTATGGCGATGGCGTGCGTGAGACCGTGGAGCGATTGGGTGTGGATCACGTCCGAACCAATGCTCTGAGGGCAGCGCAGCCTAGCACAGTCGGATCGGCGGCCTTAGATCGCCTCTGCACTAGGCGTCGAGTGCCAGGACCCGTTGAGCGTCCTCGTCATCGGTTGCGTGCCCGTCGAACCATCCTATACGTTCCGACAGAGCTGATGGGAGACTGGCGATATTTTAGCCGGCATATCTACCCAGATATCTGGTATTGGCGGCTCCAACGCGCTGTGGTGGAGCGGTGCGAGCGCGTTGCCGATGTGGAGCTGATCGTGAAGTTGGATCCGCGAGATCGTCTTACCAACCCGCTCGCAGCGTGGGCGCGCCGGACCCGGGTCCGACGATGCCGCCTGGTTCAGACGCCACCGTTTGCCGAGCTGTTGGCTCGCGCGGATCTGATCCTGATCGATAGCCCGGCCACAACGCTGCTGCAGGCGCTGACGACGGATCAGCCGATCATCGTCTTAGCCGATACCCGGTTCATGCGGCTGTACCCAGAGGCGCAACAGCTGTTATCCGCGCGCGCGATCGTGACAACGAATCAACCGGCGTTCTTACAGGAGATCGACGCGATGCTGCGCCGGCCGGTTTGGCGCGCCCCTGAGCCGATCAATGACGAATTTCTATGTCGCTATGGCACTGCGCAGCAGGATGGACGCTCAGCCGAACGAGCTGTTCATGCGCTCCGCGCGATTGCGCAGAGACAGGGGGTTGCCACGTTGGAGAAGGCCCACGGTGTCCTGATGGAGCCGTCGGTTGGAGCGGGTCATGCTGGCTGATCGGCCACACACCGCGCCTGCCATCGTGATGATGCCGCGGGCCCGGTGCCCGGTCTGTGGAGGCGTTGATCGCCAGCCGCTGCTGCATGTCGCAACGAAATATGTCCCGGCCAGCGTTGGGGTCGTGTATGGCCATTGCGCGCGGTGCGGGCTGGTGCATACCGAACGCGTCATCGAGGACCATGACGGGCTTGATACGGTCTACGTCTCGCCGTACCAACAGATGGATCGCACAACCTGGCGCAAAGATACCGCGTATCGTCGTGAGCGCAATCGGTATCGTCAGCGATGGTTTGAGCAACAGCTGGCGGCGGTGGGGCGCGAGCCATCCGGTCGTCGGCTGTTGGAGATTGGTGCCAGGGATGGGTCGTTTCTCTGGCTCATGCAGCAGCGCGGATGGCAGACCATGGGGATCGATCCGAACGCACGGTACGCGCACTGGGCGCGCGAGCAGTATGGCGTGCAAATGGTATCAGACTATTTTCCGGCCGGCCTGGCGGATGGGTCGACGTTTGATATCATCGCGTTCTTTCAATTTTTTGAACACATTAACGACCCGCCCGCGTTCCTGGCGGCGGTCCGCACCGTGTTGCGCCCGGGCGGTCTCATCTATTTGGAAACGCCGGATCTGGGGTTCTTGCATCAACGGCATATGATCAAGACGCACGTGATCCTGTATTCTCGCCGCAGCCTGATTCAGACGCTGGAACAGCATGGGTTTCGCGTGGTGGCCATCACCGAGTATGCGCCAGGGCTGCTGACGTTCGATCAGTTGGCGGTGATCGCTGAGGTGGATCCCAGTCCCAGCGAGCGCGAGTGGAGCTGCGCAGAAGATGTGGCGACCGCGCAGGCGCTGATCAACCGGGCGTTGAGCGATGATTTTCCTTATGGAGTTGCGACCGGGCGCACCCGTCTGTTTCAGTGGACCCAACGGTTGTTGGGGGATCGTGTGGCGGCCAGGCTCAAACGCGGGTATCAAGCGATCGCCGCGATTCGGGCTGGGTTCCAACTCCAGAGGGTCGGTGTTCCGGAGGGCTCACAGACAGCTAGAGAGTTCCCAGGGCTGATTCGCGAGGCGTTCCTGTCCGGGTTTTTAACCGTTGAACATCTCCAGCAATTGGCTCGGCTGAGGGATGAGTTTCTGCAACTGCACGCGTTGGCGCGCATTCGGGTGTATCGATTATCAGTCAGCGCGACACAGGAGCTAGTGGATCGCTTGCTCGCCCAGGGGTCATCGTGATCATTGTAGAGCGACCTCAGCGGCTTGGGCGGATCCGCCACGTGCAGGAAGCCTCTCGATGCGCGTGCGGAACGACGGTGGCATTGCGGCCGGCCATCGGTCCATGGCACCGCTGGACCAGAATGGCTGGGCAAGTGTTGCGTCGGGAACAGATGGGGGCCGGGCTGGCCGCGGCATCATTGCTCAGCGTTGAGCTCACCGAAACGTTGTTTCGCGATTTAGTCGAACCTGATCTCGAGCAGGCGTTCCAGCAGTTTTTCTACGGCGACCCGCAGGTGCGTTTGGTCTGCCGGAAGATCGTGTGTCACTGGGTGCAAGACCAGGTGGCACTGTACCACGCTGCGCTGGAGCAGGCACGTCAACAGCGGTGCACGCAGGCGACGTTTGTTGTCACGAGTTCATGGTCTGCGAAATTGCTGGATGGCTGGCGACTGCGTCAAACAATCTGGCCCCAGCACGCGATACAGAGTCGGCAGGAATCACAGCCGAGTGCGTGGCGCTGGTGGCAGCCGCTGATCGGACATGGAATCGTCGCGGCTGGGTTGGTGTGGCAGGTGCTGACGCAGTGTGTCCGGCAAGGGCTCTGTGTACGCGTTCGCCACCGTGCGGCACCTCGGATCGGATTTCACGACTATTGGACGGTGACCGGCCGGCCCAACGAGTTGCGTTCGGCCGATTTCCTGGCCGATGGGGATCGCGTCCAGCGCAGCGATCTCCTGCTGGTCATATCGGGAAAAGGTCCTGAAGCTCAACGCATCCGGGAATATGATCACGCTGGCCTGCGATGGGCCAGGTTGTGCGGGCCACCGATGGTCTTGAGCGATTTGTTGCGGTTGATTCCTCGACTCGCTCGCCTGGTCGGTGCTCTGTGCCGAACTGGTCAGTCGCCCCATCCGCCGCTGCGGCGTGGTCTGACCGGGGCAGTTCGGTACGGAATCCAGCTGGAGACGTTTCTGCGTCACTCTCCGCTGCGCGTGTTGCTCAATGCGGAAGAGCACGCGTACCACCATATTATTGAAACGATCGTGCTCAACCATACCGGCGGCCGCACGACCTGGGTGCCGTACACCGCGTTTACCACCGCCGGCGCGCAGACCGCGTACCTGCACTACGATCTGTTTCCGGTCCAAGGGTGGTTTCCGGTGTCGATCTATGGCCAGACCTGGAGCCGTCGGATGCAGGTGACCGCCATCGGGATGCCGAGTAACGACAGCTCCAGGATGTCGGACGATCAGGCTGCCAGCGAACCGGTGCGACGGCTGCTGGTCGATCGACAGCCTGGTGAAACGATCCTTGCCGCATTTACCGGTTCGTATACGCCTGATGTTTTTGTGATGGAACGCAACCGTCGCTTCCTGCTGGCGATCGCCGAGCTGGCCCGACGCCCGGTTCCTCTGCGGATCATCCTCAAGCCCAAAGCCAACGAGGAGTGGCCTGAGCATTCGCGGTTTTTGTTCACGCCACCTTTTTGGGACATCCTTGAGCCTGGCGTGCGGGCGCAACGGATCGCGATCCTTGATCCCACCAAGCAGCTGACCTGCACGGCCCAGTACTTAATCCAGCAGGCGGATGCGGTCATGTCCACCGGGCAATACGCGGCGTTCGGCTCGGTGTGGATCGAGGCGTTGCTGCTGGGGAAGCCCTCGTACGTGTTCACGCCATCGGAGTTTCGGGTGGCGCCGTTTGCCGCGGAATTTTTCGATCAGTGGCGGCTGATGTTCGATGAGGAATCGGCGCTGGTCAACGCGGTGATCGCCTCATTGCATCGGCCGGTCGTCAGCGGAACAGGGTCAGAGGGTTCTGTCGCCCAAGACGTCGAGGCTATTCCGGCGACCGTGGTGAATCGTGTCCGACAGCTGTTTGATCCGTTTACCGATGGGCACGCGATCACTCGATTCAGAGACGCGGTGGTTGCTATGATCCAGCAGGATCAGCTGGTCGTCAACAGGCGGCACTCATGAGACTGCCGGCGGTGCTTCGGCGTCCACTCAAAGCGGTCGTTCAAGGGATCCTGGAGCGCAGCTATTTTGGGTTGGAGCACCCGTACCGGGTGGCGTATCTGCTGCGCAGGTTGATGGGCCGCAGCACCGTGCAGGCTCAACGGATCCAAGGGTACCAAGACCCCCGGTTTATCACCAACCGGACGATTCAGCATTATGTGGCGAAATGGTCTGATCCTGAAGCGAAGCAGCGAATCGCCTTGCGGCAACAGTTGGTGCTGGATGGTCTGCGCACTGAGAAAATCATCCCGGCATCATGGCTCGAAGTCGGCTGCGGGCCGGGCTGGAACCTGGACTTTTTTCAGCGACACTATCCGCTGAGCCGATTCACCGGGATCGATGTGGCGCCTGAACAGCTCCAGGGGGCGCGCGAACTCGGGTTCGTGCAGCACGGGGTGAACTTTGTGCAGGGCAACATGTTCTCCTTGCCGTTTGCCGATGGAGCCTTCGAGCTCGTGTACACCTTTATGGTCCTCGGACATGTCTCACCCTCACGGGTGACTGACGTTCTGCGGGAAGTGCTCAGGGTCTCCTCGCGGTATGTGCTGCATCTGGAGCCGACATGGAACTACAGGCCGGAGGCGCTGGGTGGGGTGGCCTTGTTCGAGGACGATGTGTTCTTCCATGATCTGCGCAAACGGTATCAGCGCCGATTCGGGTGTCGAGTGATCGCGGAAACGTATCGCCGGCAGGCGCGCGTGGGCGGCTGGGACCATGTGGTGCTGCTGATGGAAAAGCCAGACGCGAACCCTGGCTCGCGCTCGTCGGCCCAGCCAGCTCTCCTTGAGGCGTCTCCACCGGGTTGGGGCGATAGACCATCGGAGTCAGCGGCGTGATGCAGGCCGTGTGGCGGTTGGTGCGGCCGTACCGGTGGCTGCTAGTGGCGTGTGTGGCGCTTGGAACCGGGAGCGCGATTCTCGAATCAGCGAGTATTAGCTTATTTGTGCCGCTGTTCATGCCGCTGACGACCGGTCGGCAGCCGCTCCCAAACAGTGTGCTGGCGCTGAGTCGGTGGGTGGCCGGTAATGGCCCGCGCCACGCGCAGGTGCAATGGATTGCCGGCGTCTTACTGGCCGCCATCATCCTGAAAAACCTGTTGGGGTATGCCAGCCGACTGCTCGGCTTGCGCATTGAGCTCGGGACGGTGAAGGATCTGCGGACTAGAATCTTTGACCGGTACCTGCACTCGCCGTTTCAGTTTTTCCTGGATCGACGGCAAGGCCGGCTGATCAACGATCTGTTTGGTGAGACCGGCATCGCCGGACAAGCGGTTTCCACCGTCCTGTCGCTGTTGTCCATTACGACCACTATCGCGGCGCTCTACGTCCTGCTCATCTGCATCTCCTGGCAGGCCACCTGTGCTGCGACGCTCACGTTTGCGGTGTTGACGATCGGATTGCAGCGGCTCGCGCTCACGTCTCGGCGACTGGCATCGATCCGGCAGCGGCTGGTTCGCGACTTTACCGCCCTCACGGCCGAGGCCATCCTTGGGATCAGGCAGGTCAAAGTCTTCTCCGCAGAAGATCGGCTCCAGGCCGGGTTTCAGCGCATGGCGGATCAGATGAGCCAGGCCAATTTCAGACTCCAGATCCTGCCCGTGTTGGCGCAGCCGTTGGGCGAGGTGGCGGCCGCGGTCGTCATGATGGTGTCGGTGATGGTGCTGAATCACGGGTCGTCCACCGCAGAGAATCTCTTGTCGGTAGTGGTGATGGTGGTCGTGATCTTGGCCCGGTTGTTGCCGCTGGTCGGTGGGCTCAACAAAGAACTGATCAAGCTGCGCGCTGAGGTCGCTTCAGTGCGCACCGTGCAGCAGCTGCTAGAGTTGCCCAGGCCGCAGCACGATCAACCAGCCGGTCTGCCATGCCCAGGCATTCAGGAGGCGGTTCGGTTGGACCATGTGCGGTTTGCCTATCCGGGCGCCGAGGGGGTGGAGGTGCTGTCTGAGGTGACCCTCACGTTTCCCGTGGGACAGACCACAGTCATCGTTGGCCCGTCAGGGGCAGGAAAGTCGACGATCGTGGATCTGCTGGTTCGCCTGTACGATCCCACCGCGGGTCGAGTGACCCTGGATGGGGTTGATCTCAACACTTTCGATATCGCTTCGTGGCGAAGCCGGATCGGGTTCGTGAGCCAGGACACGTTCATCTTTCACGCGTCGATCGCGGACAATATTGCGTTCGCGCACCCATCGGCCAGCGAATCAGACATTCGCTGGGCGGCGCAACAGGCGGATGCGGATGAGTTCATCCACGCCTTGCCACAGGGGTACGACACCATCGTTGGCGATCGAGGTCTAAAGCTGTCCGGTGGCCAGCGGCAACGGATCGCCATTGCGCGAGCGGTGTTGCGCCGACCTGACGTATTGCTGTTTGATGAAGCGACCAGCGCCCTTGACCAAGAGTCCGAGCGGCGTGTGCATCAGGCGATGCTGAGAATCAGCCAGGGCCGCACCGTGATTATTGTGGCGCACCGGCTGTCGATGATCCTCAAGGCGCATCACATCGTGGTCCTGGAGCATGGCCGAGTCGCCGAACAGGGGACCCATGAACAGCTCGTGTCGCGCCGCAGCGCGTACTGGGCGTTACAGGCGGGAGGTCCTGCAATCGTTCAGCCTGAGCCGGCGTCGAGACTGGAGCCGGCCCGCGTCGGATCGATCATCGCATTGACAAGGGGAGACGATGGCGTACGTGCATAAAGGTTGGCGCAAATCGTTGTACAGTCCGCATGAAGATCCGCACCGGGTGTTGATTGAAGAGATCGGCCCTGGGTATGCTGAGTATCGCACAGAATGGGAGCAGACGACCAAGCTGGAGCTGGAACGATCGTATCCGGTCCAGATCGATTTCGAGCTGAACGTCTCCTGCAATCTGAAATGCCCGATGTGTACCTGGAGCGCTGAGGCCACTTATGGGAAGGGCAAAAGCTCCTGGATGGAGTTTGAATTTTTCAAACAGATCGTCACGGATGGAGTCACGCACGGGTTGCGCGCGGTGAATCTTAACTACATTAATGAGCCGCTGATTCGACGAGACCTGCCCCAATTCGTCCGCTGCGCGCGCGAAGCTGGCGCGGTCGAGGTGATGTTCAATACCAATGGCTTACTCCTCACCGATGAGTTGACTCAGGAATTGATCACGGCCGGGCTGACCAAGCTGTCATTTTCCGTGGATGCGTTCTCAGCCGAGACGTACGCGAAGGTGCGTGTCGGCGGGGAGTACGCCAAGCTGCTCAAAGCGATCCACCGGTTTTTGGAGATCCGCAAAGAGCTGGGCGTCCGGTTACCGCTGTTGAAACTGACCTTTTTGCGGATGGCCGACAATCTGCACGAGCTGGAACCGTTCTTGGACTATTGGGAAGACAAGGCCGATCTGTTTTCGATTCAGAATTTGCACAACCCGTTTGATGGCGCCATGCGGGAGGAAAAGCAGGTCCACTTCACCACCGGGGCTCCGCGGACGCCAACGATCACGCCGCGATGCCCAAGCCCGTTTCAGCGGGTGACCGTCCGGGCCAATGGGTCGGTGTTGCCGTGCTGCAATATGCGAGCCGCGGAACATCTGGTGATGGGCAACGCCCATACGGCAGACGTCAAGTCCATTTGGAACGGCGAGAAAATGCAGCAGCTGCGCATCCTCCATCAGCAAGGACGATACGCAGAGAACCCGGTCTGCAAAGCCTGCATTGACAATTCAGATTCCTGGGCACCTGAACCCCGCTAGTGCCGTTCCAACTCTTCACGCTGAAGCTTACCGAACGGTCCAGCGCAGCAGTGCTCGGGTTCTTCTGACGGGTACGATGAGTCTGCTGACGTTGGAACGGCGCGAGGCCACTCGGCGATGAAAGAAGCCGATATCCGACCCCTGGATTTGTTTAACGACTATCTGACGCTGGCGCGGCGTGATGCGGAGTCGTTGGCACACGCGTCCGGACAGTTTACGGCGGTCCCATGCCCAGGCTGCGGGTCTGCGCAGCAGACGCCAGCATTTGAGAAGCTGGGGTTTTCGTATGTGAGCTGTGCCGCGTGCGACTCGCTGTATGTGTCGCCGCGTCCGAGCGCAGATCAACTCGCAGTATTCTACCGCGAGGGAGCGTCCGTGAAATTTTGGAGCACCGACTTTTTTCGGCAGACCGCTGAATCGCGTCGCCGCAACCTGTTTGCCCCGCGCGCCCAGTTGGTGCAGGAGTTCGTGGGCCGGCACGCGGAGCGCGCCTCCAGTTTCGTCGACATCGGATCCGGCTATGGGGTGTTCTTGGAAGAGATCCAACGGCTGGATCGGTTCTCCACGGTGTTGGGTATTGAGCCAGGACCGACATTGGCCGCCGTCTGCCGCCAGCGCGGATTCCGCGTCATTGAGAAACCGCTGGAGGCGGTCACACCGGACGAATGTCAGGTCGATGTTGCCACCGCGTTTGAGGTGGTGGAGCATCCGTTCGATCCGTTGCAGTTTGTGACCGCGGCGTGCCAGGTGCTGCGTCCGGGTGGGCTACTGGTCCTGACGACGCTCACCATCAGCGGCTTTGACTTGCAGGTGTTATGGGACCGGTCGAAGAGCATCCATCCGCCGCACCATCTCAATCTGTTATCGATTCACGGTCTGCAGCGGCTGATGGAGCGAGCCGGCCTCGAGTTGGTTGAGCTGTCGACGCCTGGGCGACTGGACGTCGATATCGTGGCGAACATGGTACAAGAGAATCCGACGATTCCCATGCCCCGGTTTGTGAGGTCGCTGGTGCAGGCGAATGATGCCACTCGGCAGGCCTTCCAAAGTTTCCTGAGTCAGCATCGGCTTAGCTCGCATGTCCGGGTGGTGGCTCGCCGACCGATGGAGACCGGATGAAGATCGCGGCGATCATCCCGGCCAGGCTTGGGTCAACCCGATTCCCTGGCAAACCACTGACGCTGATCGCCGGCCGGCCGATGATCGAACATGTCTATTGGCGCACCCGGCTGTGCGACTCGTTGGACGATGTGGTGGTGGCGACGTGTGATGACGCCATCGCCGCCGCGGTTGAGCGGTTTGGGGGGCACGCGGTGATGACCTCGTCCGCTCATGAGCGTGCGAGCGATCGAGTCGCTGAGGCCGCGCAGGGGTTGACGGCGGACCTCATCGTGATGGTCCAAGGTGATGAACCATTGATCGTCCCGGAAATGATCGATGCGGCCATCGAGCCGTTGGCGCGCGAGCCGGCGGTCGGGTGTGTGAATCTGGTCGCGCCGATCCGATCGGCGCGCGAGTTACAGGATTGGAACACGATTAAAGTGGTGCAGTCAGCGCGCGGGGACGCGCTGTATTTTTCGCGGGCGGTTATTCCGGCTCGCCGATCATCGCCCGGTGAATTGCCAAGCCATCCGCGCTATTACAAGCAGGTGTGCGTCATTCCATTCCGGCGGGACCTGTTGCTGCGCTACGCTACGCTGCCACCAACGCCATTGGAGCAGGCTGAGTCGATCGATATGCTGCGGCTCTTGGAGCATGGGTATCGCGTGCGCTTGGTTGAGACCGATCGGTTCAGCCAGGCGGTTGATGTGCCGGATGATGTGCCCAGCGTTGAAGCGATGCTGGCGAACGATCCGCTGATCGCTCGCTACAGACAGGCGGCCGCGGCGCAATGAGCGACCGGGTGCTGATCTCTGCTCCGTATGCCATATCGGTGATTGACCGGTACCGCGCAGCGTTGGAAGCCGCTGGATGCGAGGTCATTGTCGCGCGCGTCCAGGAACGGCTGAGCGAGGCTGAATTGTTGCCGGTGGTGGGTGATATCGACGGGATCATCTGCGGGGATGATCGGCTGACGCGCCAGGTGCTGGAGGCTGCACCACGGCTGAAGGTCATCTCAAAGTGGGGCACTGGAATCGATTCGATTGACCTTGAGGCGGCGGCTCAACGCGGGATCGTAGTGTGCAATACGCCGAACGCGTTTAGTGAACCAGTGGCTGATACGGTCATGGGATATCTGCTGCTGTTTGCCCGTCGGCTGGCCGAGATGAATGCGCAGATGCATGAGGGCCAATGGATCAAGCCGGAACTCGTCTCGCTGCGGGAGCGCACATTGGGGGTGATCGGCGTCGGCAATTGCGGCAAGGCGGTGGTGCGTCGGGCGGTCGCGTTCGGCATGCGGGTGTTGGGACATGATCCGGTAGAGCTACCACAGCCATTTGTCGCCAGTACCGGGATCCAGATGGTGGCACGTGACCAGCTCCTGCGCGAGGCCGATTGTATCAGTCTGAACCCGTCACTGAACCCCACCTCGTTTCATTTGATGGACGAGTCGGCGTTCGCGCGCATGAAACCGACCGCTGTGATCGTGAATACCTCGCGCGGGCCGGTGATAGAGGAATCCGCGTTGGTGCGCGCCCTGGAGCAAAGACGAATCGCCGGCGCGGCGTTGGATGTGTTCGACGTTGAGCCGTTGCCGGCGGACAGCCCGCTCCGTCGACTGCCCAACTGTTGGCTGGCTCCGCACAACGCGAACAGCAGCCCCCAAGCCGCGACTGCGGTGCACGAACGCACGATCCGAAATCTGCTGGACGTCTTACACCGACCGGTTGCGCAGACATCCGCCCATGGCTGAGACCTCGATTATTATCCGCACCTATAACGAAGAAGCCCTCTTGCCGGCGTTGTTCGACCGACTCGCCGCGCAGACCTACCAGGATGTTGAGACCATTGTCGTGGACTCAGGGTCGATCGACCGCACGCGCGCCATCGCGCAGGAGCGCGCTGACCGGCTCGTACGGATTCGGCAACAGGACTTCACCTTCGGCTACTCTGCCAATGTCGGAATCCGCAACAGTCAGGGTCGGTATCTGGTCATCGTTTCTGCGCATGCGCTGCCGACAGGCCCTGACTGGTTGACACATCTGATTGCTGCGCTTCGCGAGGAGCAGACCGCCATGGTGTATGGGCGGCAGGAAGGTCATCAGGACTCCAAGCTGGGCGAGGCGCGTGACTTTCGGCGGACGTTTGGAGGCTGTCGACAGGTCCTGACGTCTCCGCGGTTTTTCGCGAATAACGCCAACGCGGCGCTGCGGCGAGAGCTGTGGGAGCAGCATCCGTTTGATGAGCGGTTGCCAGGTCTTGAGGATATCGAATGGGCCAAGCATTGGATGCAGCAAGGGTACCAGGTCATCTATGAACCAGCGGCCAGCGTCTGCCATCTCCATCGCGAAACCTGGCCGCAGGTGTTTCGACGATATTACCGAGAGGCGCAGGCGGCCAAGACGCTCGGGCTGAAACAGCCCTGGGATGTCACCGGGGAAGCCTGGCGCGAACTGCGTTATCTGATCGGCGATCTGGCCCATGCGTGGCATGGCCGTTGCCTCCAGACCCGAGGCGCTGAGATCGCACAGTTTCGATGGCAGAAGTTTGTCGGGACCGCGACCGGGTTATGGAACGGGCATCAGGCATCGAACGAGTCGGCGCAGGCCCGGCTGTTGTTTCGCGTGTCGTATCCAGCGGTCGTGATTCGTGGGCCAGGGCAGGCCAGCCTTGAGCAGCTCGAACTGCCTCTGCTCAAGCCCAGCGAGGTGTTGATCCGGGTGGCGTACGAAGGTGTGTGCGCGACGGACCTGGACATCCTCGACGGGACGTTAGGCTATTACCGGTCAGGACAAGCCAGCTATCCGGTCGTGCCAGGACACGAATGCTCTGGGGTGATCGCGGCGAGCGGATCTCGGGTCACTGAGTGGGCTGAGGGGGATCGGGTCGTGGTCGAGTGCCTTCAAGGCTGTGGAGAGTGCGCTGTCTGTCGCGCCGGCGACACGGTTCAGTGTCCTGAGCGCCAGGAGGTAGGGGTCATCGGCCATCACGGCGGCTATGCCGACTATCTGATCGTGCCGGCTCGGTGCGTCCATCGGCTTCCAGACCAGGTGAGTTTAAAAGCCGCCGCACTCTGCGAACCGCTCGCTGTCGTCTTGAAAGGGCTCCGGCGATTGGAATCTGCCTGGGGCCCTAGTGGACCGAAGAGCTGCGCGGTGATCGGAGCCGGGCCGATCGGGCATCTGGTCGCGCAGGTGCTGGCGCGTCGAGGTCATCACGTGATCGTTGTGGATCAGCGCGTTGATCGGCTCAGGCTCCTGACGGCCACCAACATGAGGAGTGCGCAGGGATTGGATTCGCTTCGCGATGTTAGCGTGATCATTGAGGCAACCGGAGATCCTGATTCGCTTGAGAGGATCTTGCGCCAATCTGCGCCGGGATCCACGATCTTGCTGCTCGGGTTGCCGTATGCCCGCCGGCCGTACAATTTTGAAGACATCGTAGGATCTGACAAAACCCTCATCGGCTCGGTGGCAAGCGCTGGCGTAGATTTCGAAGAAGCGATTAACCTGCTGCCAACGATCGACACCACGGCGTTGCTCCAACACACACTGCCGATGCAGGCATTTGAACATGCCTGGCAACTGGCGCGCGCCCGCACCCATCTCAAGGTGATCCTCGCGGTCAATCCGACGACCGACGTCGTCCCTTCGGGTGCGTGATGGCGGCTGGCCAGCGGTCCGTCTGGGTCTGTTGGCGCGAGCCGCCGCGACAGGCGTTTGTTACGTCCGCCGCGATCCTCAGTTTTCTCCCACCGATTCAAGAGGAAGCGTTAGCCGTCCGATCTCCCCATACCGTGGTCCGGGCACGGGTCGCTTCACAGGGGGTGCGGACAACGGCCCGTCGATTGTATGTCCACTTGGTCGCACGGCTGGGTCTGGCTACCGATCGTGACGGGCAGACGTTGCGTCAGCGACTCACCGTGCCAGGGCACGCGAGTCGATGGTGGTTTCATCCGGTCACGTTCAAAGATTGCGAGGTCGACCCAACCTTTAACGACCTCATCGCGATTCTGACAATTTGCGCGACCGCGGCCCAGGCGCGATGCGATCGCCTGATTCTCGATGGCGCCCCAGCTCGAATCGTGGCGGTACTGAAAACCCGATTTCATGTGGTGGAACGAAGCCAGCGTCGGTCCCATGGATGGGTGGACATGATCCGAGCCATCGCCACGCGCCTGCGGTATGGAGCCCGGCTCTTGCGCGACTGCAGGCGCTTGCGCCGCCGCAGCCTTCCAGGTCGATCGTTTCAAGTGGCGTTGTGCGGGTTTTGGAGTTGGAGCGTGCGGTGGGATCAAACGACCGGGAAGCTCGTTGACAAATATTTTGGGCAGTTGCCAACCGAGCTTCGTAGCCAGCAGATCTCCTGCGGATGGTTGGCCTGGTATGATCCGCACCAAGCGCAGCCTACGTCCCAGGCCACGGACCAGGTTGTGATGCTCCAGTCGCTCTTGCGGTGGCAGGAGGTATGCACAGCGCTCATGGATCTGCGTCCGTGGTGGATCGTGCGGCAATTCCACCAGTCTGGGGCGTTACGTGCGGCCTGTTGGCGGGACGGGCTGAACTATTATCCGCTGTTCTCTGACAAGCTGATCCAAGGGACATTGGATTCCAGTCTGCCCCATGGGGGGGTGGTCGCGCTGGCCACCCAGCGTGCGTGCCAGCGATATCGGCCGACACTGATGCTCAGCTTCCTGGAACATTTTCCGCACGCCCGGGCCTGTTATGAGGGCGCGCAGCGCGCGGCGGTCGGGACGACTTCGTGGGCGGTCCAACACGCAAGCTATAGCCACGAAAAAACGTTCTTATTGCTGCACCCGACGCTCGAGTTTCAGGGGCGGCCGGATGGCGTGGCGGTTCCGCATCCAGCGATGGTGTGCACGATGGGCACATGGGCCCAGCGGGTGCTGCGCACCTGCGGGTATTCCCGTCAGCAGCTCGTCCCGACCGGCACCCCGCGCTATGAGTATCTGCGAGCGATTGCCTTGACGCGCGGTCCGGTATCCTTGGCAGCGGGTGGCGCTCGGCCGCTCGAGATTCTCGTCGCACTTGGATTTGACCTGGCGACTGAACTGGAGTTAGTCGATGCGGTGTGCGCAGCGACAGACGGCATGGCGCAGATTCGCATCCGCCTGCGACCGCATCCCTTGCAGCCCATCAGTCGCCACCCGGCCATTACCAAATGGAACGAGCGCATCACTATCAGCCAGGCGCCGCTCGATGACGATGTGCGTGCGGCGGACCTGGTGTTGTTTACGTATTCGACCGTCGCTGAAGAGGCGTTCGTGCTCGGCAAACCGGTGTGGCAATGGCTGCCGACCGGTTTTAACAGCGCGGCGTTGGCTGCTGTGATGGCGATTCCGCGATTCGGATCGATCGGCGAACTGCGGACAGCGCTCGAGCGCTGGTGCCAGCATCCACACCAGGGTATGCCATCACCCGCTGAGAGAGCCTACATGCGCGAGCAGTTATTCTCTGCCGGGACCCGGACCGTTGCGGCTGCCGTCGCCGATGTCCTTGTATAGCGTCATCATTCCTGCCCGTAACGCTGAGCGGTTCATCACCCAGGCGCTGGATTCTGTCCAGCAGCAGACCTGTCGAGCGGATGAAGTCGTAGTGGTCGACGACGGGTCAACCGACCGAACGCGTGATCTCGCCGACGCCTGGAGACGCGACCATCCGGACGTCGTCATCCGGCTGTGCACTCAACCACATCAGGGCATCGGCGCGGCGCGCAACACCGGGATCCAGGCGGCGAGCGGTCGGTTCGTGGCGTTTTTGGATGCGGATGACTATTGGGTGGACCGCAAGTTAGAGCGGGTCAGCGCGGTGTTGGAGAACGATCCCGCGATCGACCTTGTGTGTCATGACGAGTGGTTGGTGCGAGAGAATGGCCATCGATCGCGGCTGCGGTACGGGCCGCATCGACGATACGATCAGCTCTTGTTTCGCGGGAACTGCCTGTCAACGTCCGCGACCGTGGTGCGGCGGCGGCTTGTCCTCGACGTGGGCGGGTTTTCCGAGGAGCTGCGAATCAACGGCGTCGAAGACTATGATCTATGGTTGCGCCTGGCCAAAGCCGGCGGTCGATTCACCTACCTGCATGAACCGCTCGGCGTCTACCGGGTCCATCCGCTGGGCGTGACCAGCCGGATCGAGGAGCATCGCGACCATGTGCTGGCGGTGTTGGACGCGCACTACCAACAGTGGACGAATCGATCGCTCCGATACCGGTATGCCATGCGGCGGCAGCGCGCGGCGGCGATCCGCGGCGCGGCACATGCCTTGATGCAACAGGGCGACCATGCCCGCGCCTGGCACAGCTTTGGGCAGGCGCTAGAGCAAGATCCATTCGCCTGGAAGACGTGCGTCTTAGGCCTGCTCAATCTGGCGCGGGTGCGACGGTAATGGACACCCACACGCTGCTTGAGAGCGAACCGCTGCAACAGGCTCTCTCAGAGGTGCTGGCCTGTCCAGCCTGCCACGCCCAATTGGCGCTCGAGTCTGCCGACCGGATTCGCTGCGCAGGATGCGACCAGCGGTATCCGATTCTCGATGGAATCCCGATGCTGTTGCCTGGTCATCGTCCTGCGCAAGCGTCAGAGATCCGATTTCGAGAGGCTCAAGCCATGACGCAGCAGCATGCCACGCGTGACGCATTGCTCCGCAGGGCCGCTCAACACCACTGTCTGCCGGTCATGGCTCAACAGGCCAGCGCATTCTACCGTCGCTGGGCGGCAGACCAGTGGATCTTGGATGTGGGAATCGGCTACGGATGGCATTGGTTATCCCAGACCAGCGGGGCACGGATCCTCGGGGTCGATCTATCGCTGGGCAATCTGCGGCTCGCGCAACAGGTGCTCGGCTCCCATCCTCGTGTGGTGCTGGTCTGCGCGGATGCGGCCGCGCTGCCGATTCGCGATGCGACCATCACCGGGTTGTGGAGTGTGCAGACACTGCAGCATCTGCCAGAGACTGTGTTCGCCAAGTTCCAGGAGGAATGCGATCGAGTGTTGCAATCGCGGTGTTTGATCGAACTCCATAATCTGAACCCGGCGCTCGGGCTGCGCGCCGTGTATCGGCTCTTCGGCAAACGGTTTCATCGTCGAGGATCCACCGGGATCATGGAGCTGAACCGTTTGTCGGCTCGAGCGTGGACACAGCGGTGGCGATCGTTTCGTGGCGGCCGGTGTGAGATTGTTGCGGGATATTCTGAGTTGTGGTTTCATCCGGACCTGCGTCTGGCGCCACATCCGTATCCGCTCCAGCTCGAGTCGTTCGTTGCGAATCGATGGCCCTGGCTTGCCAGCCGGTGCGCCCGTCAGGTCTTGATCCGAATCACCGGGAATCGGGGACAGCCACCGATCTCTTCCATCAAACAATCGGAGATCGGTGGCTGTCCCCGATCCCGATCGGTCTATGTCCTGCCCAGAGCAGAGCAGCCGTGGTCGATTCAGGCGCTGCTCGGGCCTGGGGTGCGGCTGCGCTACTTTAACTATGGCCGATGGGCCTTGACGCAAGCCCTTCGGCTGATTCAGGTTCGTCCTGGCGACGCGGTACTGATGCCTGAGCTGATCTGCCGGGAACTGTTGTCAAGCCTGCACGCGGTTGGCGCGCGGCCGGTGTTCTATCGGGTCAACGAAAAGCTGGCGCTGGCCGATGATCCAGCAACGCTGCCACCGGCGCGCGCGATCATTGCCGTCAACTATTTTGGATTCCCACAAGACCTGGCTCTGTTTGAGGCGTACGCTCGACGCACCAGAGCCGTGCTCATTGAAGACAACGCGCACGGGTTCTTGAGCAAAGACGCTGCAGGCGCATGGCTCGGGACCCGCGCGCCGCTAGGAATTTTTAGCTTCCGTAAGACGATCCCCCTGCCAAATGGTGCTGGGTTAGCGGTGCAGGCGGATTCTTCATTTGACCTGCCGCCGCAGCCCCGGTTTGATGGGCATGTGCCAGTCCGGTACCGTATAAAGCAAGCCGTGCGGGGCGCGGTGCCATGGCTTGGTGAGCGCCGATTCCAATGGCTACTCGACTCGACGCGTCCGCTCTGGCCTGTCGCCCGCGATGAGACGACGCTGCCAGAATCCGCTCGGCCCTCTGCGCTGTTGGCTGACGACATTCATCTGGTCGATCCGATCCAAGAAACCACACGACGTCAACAGCTGTATCAGTTCGTGGGACACCTGTTGGCCAGGGTCGGTGTTCAGCCGATATTTCCCACGCTGCCGGCCTGGGTCGTTCCGTATGGCTATCCCTTTCGGGCAGCAGGCCAGCTACAGCAGGCGAGAGCCGCGTTGCACCAGCAGGGATTGCGCTGTTTCCAGTGGCCGGATCTCGCGACCGATACATCGGCTCGCCGAGGAGTAACCGCACTCTGGTGCGTGAGATTCCTATGGTAGAATGGGTTCGCTGTTCTGCGCAAGACACCACACCCGCGGCGTGGGACCAGCTGCTCGGCCAAGCCACGGACGCCAACCCGTTCCAATCGTATGCCTGGGGCGAATACAAGCGCCGATCTGGATGGGAACCTGAGCGATGGCAGGCGATCGATGAGCACCGCCAGCCGCTTGGCTGTCTGCAGGTCCTCAAGAAACAGCTCCTCTTCAATCGTTTCTTGGTCTGGACGCCTGGTGGGCCGGTGATCGGATTTCCAAACTGTCACGGCCAGATGTCCGGAGCGCTGGTGTCAGAGTGGTTGGAATCATTTCGTCGCCATCACCGGCTGGTCTACGCCAGATTTTCCAGTCATCACCGGGTGTGTGCTGAGGCGGCGGCCGGCTTGACCCGTGTCTGCGGGCGACCCAGCGTACCAGTGACCAGTGGCTACACGATTCAGTTGGACCTCACCCGGTCGCTCGACGAATTGCGCTCAGCCATGACCCGCAAGCACCGGTACTATGTGAAGCAGTCGCAGGCCGCAGGACTCACATGGACCATGGGTCGTTCCTCCGCGTTGCTGGACGATTTCGCGCACCTGTATGCGCAGATGTCTCGCGTCAAGCAGGCCAGGCTACCAGCGGTGGAGTTGGGGAGCCTGCAAGCCCTCGCTGACCAGTTTCAGTCCAATTGTCTGGTGTTAATCGGGTATCAGGCCCGCGTGCCGGTGACCGCCTGCCTGACGCTGCGGATCGGGGACAAGGTGTTCTACATGACGGCGGCCACCGGGACGCAGGGCAGGCGAGTGAGCGCGGCCTACGCGATGATCTCGACCTTGTTTGATGTGTTGAAACAGCGCGGAGCCAGCCGACTCGATTTCGGAGGGATCAGCCCGGACCAGCCGTCAGCCGCCGGTGTGAACCATTTCAAACAAGGATTTGGCGGAGAGCGGATCCAATATCTGGGCGAATGGGAATGGGCCTTGACCAAGGCGGTGTCCTGGGGGGCCAATCAGGCCATGAGACGGTGGCTGCGCTGACTGCGATCAGTTGGAAGCGTGCGGTTTCAAGAGGAATCGCTGAGATCTATTCGCTGGCACGCGCCGGGCAGCCAGCAGCCGGCCTGCGAATTCTCCTCTACCATGCGGTCGGCACCCGACTACCATCAGACCCGTATGGAATCAGCATCGCCCCGGAACGCTTCCGGAAACAGATGGCGGCTCTCGTTCGCTATCCACAGGTGAACACCATTGCGCTCGAGCCAGGCTGGTCCACGCCCGCCAACGCTATGGAGGTCGCGATCACGTTTGATGACGGCTTTCGCGATACCTGGACCATCGCCGCCCCCATCCTCCACGCCCTCTCGCTGCCGTTTAGCGTGTTCATCGTCCCGCAGTATGTCACCACCGGGCAGCCAGCCTACCTGACGATGGCCGAGCTGCGTCGGTTGGCCGACGTACCAGGCTGCTCGATCGGCTCTCATGGCATGACGCATCGCCGGTTGGCGACGTTAAACGATCAGGATGTTGACCAGGAGTTGCGCGACAGCCGCCGGTGGATAGAGCAGGTGGTCCAGCGGCCGGTCACGACGGTCTCATACCCGCATGGGTCGGTGGATCAACGCGTCAGGGATGCCGCGGCTCGTGCGGGCTATCAACTCGGCGTGTGCAGCCACCACGATCTGAATCGTCCGGGCCGGGATCCGTTGCTGTTATGTCGCACGGAGATTCTTGGGCACGACCGTGTGCGGGTGTTTGAGCAAAAACTGCTCGGCGGGTGGGACTGGCGTCGGCTCCGGCATCCGGATCCACAGACCGTGTGAGACGCGCGTGATCACCGGCGAACATCTCCTCTGTCTCTCGTCGATCGATTGGGACTCGGTGTGGCAGGGTCATCAGGAGATCATGTCGACGTTTGCCAAGCATGGCAACGATGTCCTGTTTATCGAGAACACTGGGGTGCGCATGCCAACGCCGCGCGACTGGCCGCGGCTGCAACGCCGGCTGGTCAACTGGTTCAAAAGTTTCAAAGGGTTTCGCAAGGTGCAAGATCGTCTCTGGGTCTATTCGCCGATCATCCTGCCCGGTCCGTATTCACGCGTCATTCGCTGGATCAACCAATGGTTGCTGCTGACGGCGATCCGACGATGGATCCGTGCGACCGGGTCACATGACCCGATCATTTGGACCTTCTTGCCGACCGGAATCGCCGTGGATATCTTGACCCATCTCGAGCACAAGTTGGCCGTCTACTATTGCATCGCCGAATTCGAGGAGCTGGTGCCCCATCCGCACAAGGTGCGGCGAACCGAACAGGCGGTCATCCAACATTGTGACCTCATCTTTGCTCAGGGGCCTGCGCTCGAGGCCAAGTGCCGTCAGTGGAATCCGCAGGTGCACGTGTTTCCCTTCGGGGTCAACCTGGAGGCGTTCGAACAGGCGCACGCCGCTCCTCGGCTGCCGGACGACCTGCACACGATCCCCCGACCGATCATCGGGTATGTGGGGGGGGTGCACCGGCATGTCGATTTTCACCTGCTACAGTTCATCGCGACCCAGCGAAAAGAGTGGTCGCTGGCGCTGATCGGTCCGGTGCAAGCCGATATCTCGCCGGTCAACGGCTCCAGCAATATTTTCTTTTTGGGCCAGAAGCCGTTTGAAGAACTGCCGCACTACATCCAAGCGTTCGAGGTTGCCATGATCCCGTACGTGGAGTCGGAATACACGAAAACGGTCTATCCGACAAAATTGAACGAGTACCATGCCTTGGGCAAGCCGGTGGTGTCCACCTTCTTGCCAGAAGTCGCAGCGTTTAATGAGCGCTACGGCCCGTTGGTGCAGATCGCCAAGGATTATCCGCAGTTCGTACAGCACGTCGAGCAGGCGTTGAGCCGCCGGGATGATCATCTAGTGCAGCGTCGGATCGCCGCGGCCTATGACAACGGGTGGGACCGGCGCATTGAGGAAATGAGTCGACTCATGGCGGACCGGATCCGGCAGCAAGCCGCGACCGGGCCGGTGGAATGGCAGGAGCGGCTGGTGATGCTGTACCATCGCGCGCGGCGTCGCATCGCGCGCATCGGCCTGGCGTTGTTAGCGGCGTATCTGCTGATCTTTTATACGCCGGTGGTGTGGTGGGCGGCCTCGCCGCTGCAGATTTCACAAGCCCCGGTGCCCAGCGATGCGATTGTCGTGTTTGCAGGCGGCGTCGGGGAATCCGGCAAACCGGCTCAAGGGTACGAAGAGCGGGTGGCATGGGCGGCGGAGTTGTACCATCAGGGATTTGCCCAACACCTGATTTTTTCCTCCGGCTATATGTATACGTTTCGGGAACCCGACGTGATGAAAGTGCTCGCGGTCTCGCTCGGCGTCCCGGCAGAGCGGATCATCCTGGAAGACCAAGCGACCAACACGTTCGACAACGTGCGGTTTGTGAATCGGATTCTCGGACAGCAAGGGTGGACGCAGGTACTCGTGGTGAGCAGCCCCTATCATATGCGTCGTGTCCAGCTCGTGTGGAATGCGCAGGCGCCGGATAAGCGCGCGATCTATGTCCCGATCCCGATCAGCCGGTTTTATTCCCACCAGCGCGGCCCTGATGAGCGGTGGATTCGCAAGCGTGTGACGCTCCAACAAGCCAACGGCATTCTCCATGAGTATCTTGGGATCCTCTCCTATTGGAAGCGGGGCTATCTCTCAAAGCCCTTGACACATCCCCATGCCACGGCCGATTAAAGTCCTCCAGGTGATCGCCCGGCTAAACATCGGCGGCACCGCTCGACAGATGGCGGTCTTGGTCGATGGACTCGATCCGGCGTACTTCTCCACTTTGGTGATTACCGGGTTGCCGTCAGCGGATGAAGGCGACCTGGCGTCACTGTTGCCAGCGCGTGTTCCACATCTGGTGATCCCACAGCTCGGGCGCGCGGTCCATCCGGTGCGGGATCTGATTGCGCTGGTCAGACTCTGCCGGCTCCTCTGGCAGCAGCGGCCGGATGTCATCCACACCCATACCGCAAAGGCCGGCGCTCTTGGGCGCGTGGCGGCCCGTTGGTACAATGCGGTGCGCTGGCTGTCGCCATCCCGGCCCAGCGTTCGACAGGTGCACATGTTCCATGGCCATGTCTTGTCTGGCTATTTTGGTGAGGCCGTATCCGGGCTGTTTGTGCGCATCGAGCGATGGTTGGGCCGGTCCACCGATGTCTTGATCGCCATTAATCCTTCGTTGCAGCGGGAACTGTTGCGGCTGCGGATCGGCGATGACACCCGCCTGCGCGTGGTGCCGTTGGGGTTGGAGCTTGCCGAGTTGCAAGCGGTGAATGGGTATCGATACCACTTTCGGAATCAACACCAGCTGTCGGCCGACGAGTATTTGGTCGGGATCGTGGGTCGGTTGGTGCCCATCAAACAGCACGAGCTGTTCCTTGAGGCGGCCAGTCGATTGGCGCGCCGGCACCCGCGGGCACGGTGTGTCATCATCGGAGATGGGGAACGCCGCCACGCATTGGAATCGTTCGCTCGCGCGCTGGGGATCAGCGACCGGGTGCGGTTCGTCAGCTGGCAACTCTGCTTGGCCGATGTCTATGCGGATCTGGACTGTGTGTGTCTGACATCACGCAACGAAGGCACGCCCGTGTCACTGATCGAGGCCATGGCGGCTGGCCGGCCGGTGGTGTCAACGGCTGTGGGGGGTGTGGCCGATCTGCTCGGCGAGATGGTTGAGCGCGGCCAAGGTTACGATATCGCCGAACGCGGTGTCTTGGTACAATTAGCAGCAGGAGCCGATGGGATGGCGGCAGCGCTTGAGCGAGTCGCCGCCGATCTGCCGCTGCGCCAGCGGCTGGTAGACGCGGGTCGATCGTATGTGGGCACGCGATTTACGGCCCGCCGGTTCGTGACCGACATGGCCACGATCTATGAGGAGTTGACCGCATGCACGTCTTGATTACCGGAGGGGCTGGATTTATCGGGTCGCATCTGGCCGAGCGGCTAGTGGCGCGCGGCGACGATGTGACGATCCTGGATAATTTGTCGACCGGGCGGTACGAAAACGTCGCGCATCTGGACGGGCATCCGAATTTTCATCCCGTGATCGGCACGATCCTCAACGAATCGTTGGTCGATAAGTTGATGGAGCGGTGCCAGGCGGTGTTTCATTTGGCCGCGGCGGTTGGCGTCGAGCTGATCATCAAACGGCCGCTCGAATCGATGATGACCAACATCCGCGGCAGCGAAATCGTGCTGGAGATGGCACATCGCTATCGCAAGAAGGTGCTCGTGGCGTCGACATCAGAAATCTATGGCAAGAATGTGCACGGACCTTTTAAGGAAGAAGATGACCGGGTGCTCGGGTCGCCCTTGAAAAGCCGTTGGAGCTATTCGACCTCGAAAGCGGTCGATGAGATCCTCGCTCATGTGTACTGGAAAGAAAAAGGCGTGCCGACGATCATCGTGCGCCTGTTCAATACGGTCGGGCCACGCCAGAGCGGTGCCTACGGCATGGTCATTCCGCGATTTGTGGGCCAAGCCTTGGCGCGAAAACCGCTCGAGGTGCATGGCAACGGGAAACAGTCCCGATGCTTTCTGCATGTCCGGGATGTGGTGGGGGCGATGATTCAATTGATGGAGCACCCTGGGGCTGTTGGCGAGGTGTTCAACCTCGGCAGTCAGGAAGAGGTGACGATCGAAGCGTTGGCCAAGCGGGTCCTCGCGATCACCGGATCGGATTCAGGGCTCGCCTATGTGCCGTACGAACAAGCGTATGAAGAAGGGTTTGAAGACATGCCGCGTCGGGTGCCGGATATCAGCAAGATCCGATCCTTGATTGGATTTCAGCCAACGGCCAACCTGGATGACATTATCCGGAACGTGATTGAGAGCCTGCGCGCGCTGCCCCAAGACGCTGACGCGATGACGCCGCCGAGATCGCGCACCCCGTGACGCCACCGACGCGATGAGTGCTCCCATCCAGTTGTTGGACGATTTTGGCCGGGTGCTCGCGGCCGGTGCGACCGCCCTGGGGGTGACCTTTGTGCTGACCCCGCTGGTGCGGTCGTTCGCGGTCCGATTTGGCTGGATCTCCAAGCCAGTTGAAGATCGGTGGGGAAAACGGATTATCGCCCGGCTCGGCGGCGTGGCGATGTTTCTTGGTTTCATCGGCTCGGCCGCCCTGTGGCTTCCTGTGACGAAGCCGCTCGTCGGGTTTTTCCTTGGCGCCTGCCTGGTGTTTCTCCTCGGTCTGATGGACGATCTACGCCGCATGCCGCCGTACACGAAGCTGCTCGGGCAGCTCATCATCGGCTGCGCCATGGTCATCAGCGGAATCCGAATCGAACTGTTCCAGTGGCCCTGGATTGCCATTCCGTTGTCCGTCTTGTGGTTTGTCCTGCTGATGAATGCCCTCAATCTCTTGGACAATATGGACGGGTTGGCGGCTGGCGTTGGGGCGATCGGCGCAGGGTTCTGCCTGGTCCACGCGGTGGTCAGCAACCAGTGGACGACCGCGACGCTGGCGGCGATTGTGACGGGAATCTGCCTGGGGTTTCTGCGCTACAATTTCCCGCCCGCAAAGATTTTTATGGGCGATTCAGGCAGCCACCTCATTGGGCTCAGCTTAGCCGCGCTCGCGCTCTTGGGAAGTTGGTACCACTCCACGCATGTCATCAGCGTGTTGGCCATCCCGACACTCATCCTGGCGGTCCCCATCTTCGATACCTGTTTCGTGACGGTGCAACGGCTTGCGAATCGACAACACCCGTTTACTGGTGGGACCGACCATGTGTCGCACCGGCTCGCGATTCTCGGTCTCAGTACTCGGCAAACCGTCACGGTGTTGTACGGTCTGAGCCTTGGCTTTGGGCTGCTCAGCCTGGTGTCCATTACCTTGAAACCTCTTCCGGCGTTGGCGCTGTGGCTGTCCGTGCTGACCGGACTAGTACTCGTTGGCCGGTATCTCTCGCGGGTCAATGTGTATCGGCTGGAGCCGCAAGCCGCCGAACCGGTACTCTCACCGTCTGGTAGTACAGGAACGTTTATCGAGACGATGCTGCTGCACAAGCGGCGACTCGTCGAAATTCTCGTGGATTTTTGTCTGATCGGCAGCGTGTATGTGTTCGCGCATCTGTTGCGGTTCGAGGGGGTGCTCTCGGGCGATCTCCAACGGCTCATTGTGCAGTCGTTGCCGATCATCTTGCTGATCAAGATCAGTTGTTTTGCCAGTTGTGGCTTGTACCGGGGGATTTGGCGATATCTGGGTTTATGGGACATCGTGATGATGTTCCGCGCGGTCTCGTTCGGATCGATTCTCTCAGCACTGGCGCTGTTGTATCTCTGGCGGTTTCAAGGCTATTCTCGAGCGGTGCTCATTATTGATTGGATGCTGTCGTTTTTGGCCATCGGCGGATCCCGGATCGTCGAGCGGTTGCTCGATGAGTGGATCGGCGCGGCGGCCGAACGCGGTGTCCCGGTGCTCCTCATCGGCGCGGGCGATACCGGCCAGCTCGTCGCGCGCTACCTCAAATACGAAACCCGCCCGACCCGCCGAGTCGTCGCCATTCTCGATGATGATATTCGGACCCATGGGAGCCGAATCCATGGGTGCCAGGTGTTAGGAGGCCGCGGCAAGCTGGCCAACAGCCTTGAGGCGTACGGCATCCGCGAAGTGCTCATCGCGATGAGCGATCCGCCAGGCGAGTTGCTGCAGTGCATCCAGCAGCAGTGCGAGCCGCGGGGCGTGACGTGGAAAGTCGTGACCGCCGGCGTGATCGACGCGCTGTGACCCACCCCGCTGGTCAGATCTCGCCTTCACCGTGTCGGTAACCTGCCGGCCATGTCGCTGACCGTACTGACCACACCCGACGGCCGATCCAAGCTCGCGACCCTTCTGCAAGAGGGCAGCCTGTACGTCCTGATCTTGCTCCTGCCATTTTCCAAGGCGGCCGTCGAACTCATGTTCGGCGTGATGCTGCTCGGGTGGATCATCGGCCGGCTCGACGCGACCGGCCGAGCCCAGATCGTCTGGCGGCGGCCAGAGCTGCGGGGCTTGGTGTTAGCCGGATGCGCCTATCTGGCCGTCTGTGCGATGTCTATTCTGGTGAGCCAGTATCCGCGCCAGAGTGTGGAAGGGTTCGTCGGCAAATGGTTGGAATATCTCTGGCTGTTTGCGATGGTCGCTGATCTGGCGTGGAACCGACCACAGGTTGTTGGGCGCCTCCTCATGGTCTTGGCCTGCTCGGCAGGGCTGGTGATCATTGAGTGCGTCACGCAAGAGTGGTGGGGTGTCGGGCTGTTTCGCCGGCATGAGCTGTTCCGGTATCGGCGGATGACCGGGCCGTATGAAAACCCCATCGATTTGGCCACGTACTTCATGGTGGTGATCCCGCTCATCCTGGCGCTGGCCCAGATTCGTCGCCGAGCCCGACCAGCGCTTGGGGGACTGTTGCTCGTTCTTGCGTTGTGCCTGGCACGGACCGAGGCGACTGGGGCCTGGCTCGGGTTGGGGATAGGAATCTTCGCGATGGGCTGCTTCAGCCGCCCGCTGCGATTTCCCAGTTTGTTGCTGATCGGGATCGTGGGGGTTGCGGTGGTGGGATTCCTGCTCCATGTCGGACGGTTAGGGGACATCCTCTCTCCCTCAGAGCTCGGAAAGATCGACCGATGGGCCATGTGGCAGGCGGCGATTGGTATGATTCGCGATCGGCCGGTCCTGGGACATGGCGTGAATACGTTTATGTCCAATTATCTCACCTATTGGGTCGCAGGTGAGCGCACCCCACGGTACGCCCACAACTGTTACTTGCAAGTGGGCGCCGAGACCGGCGTGGTTGGGTTGGTGCTGTTTATGGCGTTATTGGTCGCGATCACGGTCCGGATCATCCAGCAGATTCAGGCGACACGAACAGATGGGTCTGTGATCTTCGCCGGATTGCTTGGCGGGCTAGTGGCATTTCTGGCCCAAGCGGCGATCGATACGAATTTCTATGCGCTTCGACAGGCGGCGATGTTTTGGACGTTCGCCGGTTTGGCCGTCGGATGGAGCGGACGCGCGGCTGGCACAACAGACATCCACGATTCGCATGCCACAGGGTAGACCAGGTCCGCTCGACCGCGCCGAACGAATCCTGTTTGTCCGCACGGATCGACTCGGGGAGACCATCCTGAATCTCCCGGCGGTAACCGCGCTGCGCGCCGCCTGGCCGCAGGCATCGGTGACCATGCTGGTCAGCCGCGAGCTGCAGCCGCTGCTGGAGCGGTGGCCCCAGATCGACCATGTGGTGACGTACGATCCTGGAGCGCGGGCAGGCGGGTGGACTGCGGCCATTCGGTTGAGTCGTCAGCTGCGTCAGCTGCGGTTTCAGGTCGCGATTGTTTCGAATCCCAAGAAAGAGTTCCATCTGGCCATCTGGCTGGCTGGGATCCCGTGCCGGGTCGGGTATGATCGAAAATGGGACCGACTCTTGACGCATCGCGTGCCGGAGCGCAAGGCGATTGGCGACCGCCACGAAGTTGAGTATAATTTGGATCTGGTCCGGGCGCTTGGGCTGTCACCGTCGACGCCGCAGTGGTCCTCCCCCCAGTTTTCGCACGAGCAAGATGACGTACGCGACCTGCTGCAGCCGTCTGGTTGTCGGTTGACCGACCCGCTGCTCATTGTGCATCCGTGGTCGTCTCATCCGGCGAAGGAATGGCCGGCCTCCTGCTACCGAGCGCTGTTGCGCCAGCTACTGGAACGCGTGCCGGCGAAACTGGTCGTGATTGGCAGTCCGCAACCTCGTGAGCGAATCGAACAGATCGTGCCGACGGACGCGTCAATCGCGAACCTGGTGGGGCGCACGTCGCTCCCACAGCTCGCCGCCTTGCTCCAGCGCGCAACGCTGCTGATTTCGGGAGATAGCGGCCCGGTGCATTTGTCGAGTGCATTGGGTACGCGGACGGTGGCCTTGTTCGGAACGACGAATCCTGCGACCGGACCAGGGCGGTGGGGTCCGTGGGGGCCTGGCCATGTGGTGATCTGGAAGCCTTCAATGGACTCCATTACCGTTGATGAAGTGGTGGAAGCCACTCAGCAGCAATGGCAAGCTGTGCGGCAGGTGGGATGAATATTCTCATTGTGAACCCGTTTGGTATTGGCGATGTCCTGTTTAGCACCCCGCTGGTTCGGGCGGTGCGGCGTGCCTTTCCGCAGAGCCGGATTGGCTATGTGTGTAATCGACGAACCGAACAGATTCTGCGGGATAACCCGCATCTTGACGAGTTGTTCATTTATGAGAAAGACGAGTTGCTCCACCTGTGGCGGACCTCCAAAGTTCAGGGGGTCACCGCACTCCTCGGACTGCTGCGCCGACTCCGTGGAGCTAGGATCGACTTGGCCATCGATCTGTCACTCGGTGAACGCTACGGACTGATTCTCAAGTTGCTGAGCGTGCCGCGTCGGATCGGGTTCAACTATCGCCGACGAGGCCGATTTCTCACCGAGCAACTAGCGATCGATGGATATCACGATGATCACGTGGTCGAATACTATCGTCGGTTGTTGCGATTCATGGGTATCGAGCTCGTGGATGGCCTGTTGGAGTTGCCGGTTCGAGATGTGGATGAACGCTGGGCCGATGAGTGGCTGCGGGCCCATAATGTTGCCCCAGAGGAGCTGCTGGTGGGTATTGTGCCAGCCGGGGGTGTTAGTTGGGGAACGGATGCGCCGTTTCGTCGCTGGAGCGCTGAAGGATTTGCCACCGTCGCGGATGCGCTGGTACAGCGGTACCGCGCAAAGATCTTGCTGTTCGGGGAGGCGGTGGATCAACCGCTGTGCCGGACCGTCGCCAGCACGATGCGATCCGCTGTGATGGACCTGAGCGGCCAAACATCGCTCGGACAATTTGTCAGTCTGCTGGGCCGATTAGGGCTGGTCATCTGCAATGATGGCGGCCCGCTGCATCTGGCGGTGAGCCAAGGCGTGAAGACGGTTTCGATCTTTGGCCCGGTGGATCCGCGGGTCTATGGACCGTACCCACCGTCTGATTCTCGGCATCGTGTCGTGTCCTTCAGCGGGTTGCCCTGTCGACCCTGCTACCATCAATTCAAGTTACCGCCATGCCCGTACGAGCGGGCCTGTCTGCTCCACATCGAGCCGGCCGATGTGCTCAGCGCCTGTGAGCAGGCGCTCGAATCCCGGCCGCGCCCAGGCGCTGCAGCGCCGGCGGTCAATTGACGATGTCTATCCTGTCGCTCGTGGAGAAGGGGTGGGCCGGTGCTCGACAGCTCACGATCCCGGTGTGTCAGCAGGGGACCGCGGTCCGCCACGTGATTCGTGGGGTGGTCTCGCAAGAGGTTATTCAGGTGCTCACCCCGTATCCCGGGATGCAGATCTGCGGGATCCCGCGTTTGTGGTATCGCGTGACCGTCTGGGCGATGCTCGTGTGGGGCAGTTGCAGACCCATGACCGCGGTCTTGGTCGACAATCCGAAGACAGCCGACTGGGTTGCCCGCTGGTTCCCATGGGTCGGATCACGGCTCTATACGGTCGAGGAATCTTCGGACGGTGGGGTGAGGCTGTGGCATTGTGATCAGCCTATCGAGCCCCAAGCCTTCTTTGCAACGGTCTGCCCATGAGGCTCGCGTTATTTTACAATCCATCGCCTGGCACCATTGGGGACTATTTTCACCGGGCGTTCACCGACCTGGGTCATCAGGTGGATCATTTCAGTACCGTGTCAGCCGAACAGTGCCCAGGCGGATACCAGCTACATTTGCGGATCGACCATGGCGATTATGCGTGCGACCTGCCGCGCCGGCTGCGGCCGGCCGGGTTCTATGTGGTGGATACCCACCTGGCGCACGCATGGCGGTCGATCCAGCGGCAGGCAACATGGTATGATAAGGTGTTTTGCGCGCAGCGCCAGGCGGCCCAGCAGCTCCGGCGAGCGGTCTGGGTGCCGCTCGCCTGTGATCCTCAGGTTCATCGCGGGACCGGTCAACCGGTGCGGTACGATGTCGCCTTTGTCGGCAATGATGGCGGCGTGCCGAGGAAATTGTATCTCCAGGAACTGCGCGAGCGGTATCCGAACAGCTTCATCGGCAGGGCGCCGCACACGCAGATGGCCTCGATGTACAGCCAGGCCAAGATCGGATTCCACTATATCGAGCGGACCAGCCCGCTCAAAGATCATGTCAGTATGCGGGTGTATGAAATCCTGGCCGCTGGCCGCTTGTTGCTGACCAACGCGCTGGGCGATGGAGATTATGAGTTGCTGGGATTCCATGATCGGCAAGAGCTGGTGGTGTATCACACCCCGCAGGAACTGTTTCAGCTCTTGGCGTACTACCTGCAGCATGACCAGGAACGGGAGCGGATTGCTGCGGCCGGCCAGGCGTGCGTGTTGCAGCACCACACCTACCGCCAGCGTGCCCAACAGATCGTGTCGACCATAGAGAAGGAGTCGCGACCACTCGCATGATCCCCCCTGCTGGTGACCGCCGATGGCGGTCAGGAACGTTTCACGGAGATTCGATGAGCCGCTCAAGACCCGCCTATCGTGCTGAATGGCGCACGTTCCCGGCGCGCGACCCCGTCGTTGCGCTGCGGGCGCGCCGCCGGCAGGTGGTGGGATGAAGATTCTCGTGACCGGAGGCGCAGGATTTATTGGATCGCATCTGGTGGATGCGTTGATCGCGCAAGGCCATCAGGTCCGCGTGCTGGACAGTTTCGAGCCACAGGTGCATGGGACAACGCCCCCCACGTATCTCAATCCGCGCGCTGAGTACCTGCGCGCCGATGTGCGGGACCGCCAGGCCGTGCGTCGAGCGCTGGCCCAAATGGACGTGGTCTTCCACGAAGCGGCGGCGGTCGGGGTCGGGCAATCCATGTACCAGATCGAGAAGTATGTCGCGGCCAACGTGCTGGGGACCGCGGTGCTCCTTGATGTGATCGTCAACGATCAGCTCCGGCCAAAAAAGCTGATCGTCGCCAGTTCGATGAGCATCTATGGGGAAGGACCGTATCGTTGCGCGCAGTGCGGGCCGGTATTTCCCTCATTGCGATCCGATGCGCAGCTCGCGCAGCACCGGTGGGAGATGGACTGCCCCCAGTGCCACCAGCCGGCCACACCGGTCCCCACCGCAGAATCCAAGCCGTTGGCTCCGACGTCGGTCTATGCGGTGTCGAAGCGCGATCAGGAAGAGCTGTGCTTGTCGGTGGGTCGCAGCTACCGGATTCCGACGGTGGCGTTACGATACTTTAATGTGTACGGCCCGCGGCAAGCGCTGTCGAATCCGTACACCGGGGTGTGCGCCATCTTCTCGGCTCAAATCAAAAACGGGCGCCCGCCGTTAGTGTATGAAGATGGGCAACAGTCGCGCGATTTCATCCATGTGAGCGATATTGTGCAGGCCAACCTGCTCGTGATGGCCGACCCGCGCGCCGATGACCAGGTATTCAATGTGGGGACCGGACATCCGGTGACGATCCGTGACATTGCCCGGCTGTTGGCTGAGCTGTACCAGGTCGACGTCCAAGTGACCCCGACGCACAAGTTCAGGGCCGGCGACATCCGTCATTGCGCCGCGGATATCTCCGCGATTCGGTCGATCGGGTTTCAGCCCAAGGTGGTGCTCAAAGATGGACTGCGCAAGCTGGTCGAGTGGGGCACAGAACAAGTGGCGCAGGATCGTGTGGAGTCGGCTGCGCAAGAACTTGAGCGATTCGGGTTGGTGAGTGGAGAGCACGCTCCCGCACGTGTGGCTCGCCCGAACGTGAGCTCGCCAACCCCATGAACAGCCCGGAGACCTTGCAGCGGCTAACGCATCCTGTCCATACAGGAAATCGGAATCAACCGCTGTGTGATCTGATTCTCCTGAGTTGGAACCACCTTGAACAGACTCAGCCCTGTCTGGAGAGCCTGTTTCAGTGCACCAAGCTCCCCACGCGGCTGGTCATTGTGGACAATGGCAGCGAACCCCCTGTGCGCGAGGTGTTACGCCAGGTGCGGCCGGCTGGTGCGATTAAGGACGTGACCCTGGTGCAGCTCGAGCAGAATGAAGGGTTCCCGCGCGGGATGAACCAAGGGATCCGGGCATCTCGCGCGCCGTATGTCTGCCTGCTCAATAATGATCTGCGCTTTACGACCGGGTGGCTCAGAGAGATGATTTATGTGGCCGCCACCCATCCGACCATTGGGGTGGTCAACCCGACGAGCAATACCTTTGGCAATCGGCCAGGGCGCGGCATCTCGCTCGATACGTACGCGGAGCGTCGGCGGTCGCTGCATGGCCGGTATACCGAGGTCGGGATGTGCATCGGATTTTGCATGCTGATTAAACGCGAGGTGATGGACCGGATCGGCGGCTTGAACGAAGAAGTGGAGCGAATTTTCTTTGAAGACGAAGACTTCTGTATGCGCGCTCAACAGGCCGGGTACCAGTCAGTGGTCGCGGCTGGCTCGTATGTGTTCCATGCCGAACACCAGACCGTGAGCAAGATGCCAGAACGCGAAGCGCTGTTCGCGCGAAACCGCCGGTGGTGCGAAGAGCGGTGGGGCAAGCGACTTCGGCTGGCCTGGCCACGATTCGAGCCGATCGTTCCTGGGTCTGATGAGCTCCGGGATTGGTTGCTCAGTCTGCTGAAGTGGGCTCGCCGACGGACCATGGTCTATGTCTACTGTCCTATCCCGTCCGGTATGACCGGGGAGACGTTGTTTCAATCGGTCGGGTTGGTGCCGCATGCGGATATCCATTGGTTTCACATTCCGCATCGAATGGCCCCATGGGCCGCGGCCGCCTGGATCCTCAGACGGCGCAAGAAACCGTTTAATTTCATCTTGGCACCGACCGCTGGGTGGGCACGGATGATGGCGGCACTGCGCAGGGTGCATCGCGCTCAACTGCTCGATCTGAACCAGGCCCAGACGGTGTACGGACAGCGGCAACCTCGTCCCTTGGCGATGAACCCGGGTTGATGATACCGGTCCCACCTGACGCTCCGCGCGTCTGTGACCTCATTCTGTTGACATGGAACCGAGTCGACTTGACCCGACCGTGCGTTGAGCGAATCTTGAAATCGACCCAGCTGCCGGTCCGGCTGATCATCGTGGATAATGGCAGCACGGATCAGGCCTCGCAGGCATTTTTACATGAGGTGACCGGAACCTCCTGGGTGCAGGTTGAAGTGATCCGGCGACCTCGTAACGACGGCTATGCGGTAGGGATGAATACCGGGTTAGCGAACGCGACCGCGCCATGGGTTTGCTTGTTGAACAACGATATCCTGGTGACCGATGGGTGGTTGGAGGAGATGATCCGTGTCGGGGAATCGGATCGATCGCTTGGCCTGATTAACCCGATGAGCAACGAGTTCGGCGTGTCGCCGCAACCCGAGCAATCGATCGATTCAGTTGCCGAGCAATGTCGCCACCAGCCCCATGCCTGGATCGAGCATTGGGGGGGTGTGGGGTTTTGCCTGCTGATTCCCCAGCCTGTGCTGAAGGCCGTCGGCGGCCTCGATGAGGAGTTTCAGTTCATGTATTTCGAGGATGCAGACTATTCGCTGCGCGTCCGACAAGCCGGATTTCATTGCGCCGTGGCCGAGCGGGCGTATGTCTGGCACCATGGCAGCGCGACGATGAAACAGGACCCGAGCCGTGATCAGCGGTTTGCTGACAATGCGAATCGGTTTTACCACAAGTGGCCGCAGGCCAAGCCGCAGCGGATCGCTTGGATCCTCGGACGGAAGCAGGCCAGGTTGCCGGATCCGTTGCCTGAGCAGATTCGCGAACTGGCCAACAGGGGGCATAAGGTCTGGGTCGTTGGGATCGATCCGACGACGGATCGGTTGCCGCGGCATCTCCATATCGTGCCCAAGATGATCTCCTCTCTCGGTCGTGCCGTGAAGATCCTGGCTTGGGTGCTGACGAAGAAAAAACGGTTTCACCGGATCGTGACCGGCACACCTAGTTGGGAACGCATCTTTGCAGGCTTCGCATCGGTGCATCGTGCTCAGGTCGAGTCGCCCACTCATCTCTCGATGACCGGCGTGGCCAATCCTGCTGGCGGAGAGATCGTCCATGGTTGAACAGCCGATGAACGTACAACCCTCAGCGATCGATCCGGCAGCCCTTGGCTCGAACAAACACCCGGTCTCAGTCGTGGTGATCACGAAGAACGAGGCGCGTCGGATTGAAGACTGCCTGCGCAGCGTCCGGTGGGCTGATGATGTGGTCATCGTTGACGATGAAAGCCAGGATGCGACCGTCCACATGGCTCAGTCGCTTGGCGCACGTGTGTTCACACGCAAGATGGAGATGGAAGGTCGGCATCGCAATTGGGCGTATGCCCAGGCGGTGCATGACTGGGTGTTGAGCCTTGATGCGGACGAGCGGGTGACCCCGGAATTGCAGAGACAGATCGCCCAGGTGGTGCAAGGGGATGGTCCGCATGCCGGGTACGCCATCCCGCGTCGCAACTATCTTGGGCGTCACTGGCTGCGGTACGGCGGGTGGTATCCGAGCGCGCAACTGAAGTTGTTCCGCAAATCGATGTTTCGATGGGAAGAAGCTGAGGTGCATCCTCGAGCTGATCTGACTGGTACGTGGGGCACGCTGACCGCTGACCTGGTCCACTTCTCGTACAGCGGCGTCAGTGACTTTTTGCAGAAGCTGGACCGGCAGACCACGCTAGAGGCCAAGAAGTGGGTACGTGACGGACGTCGCGTGACACTGGGCAAGGCGTTGTGGCGGACCATCGATCGGTTCGTGCGAAGTTTTATCGGTAAGCAGGGTTACCGGGACGGATTTTGGGGGTTGTTCGCGGCGGTGTTCGGCGGCCTGTACCAATTCGTCTCGTACGCCAAGTATCGAGAATCATCTGCTTCTCGCGCGGATGGGTGAGACCCAGGCGCGTCGTGTCCGGATCGACTGGGTCATCGTCGGGCTATTGGCCATCGCGTGTTGGTTGCTGTTCGGCCATCTGGACAATGGCTACTTATGGCAAGACGAAGCCGAGACCGCGGTGCTGGCCAGGGCGGTGGTGACGCAGGGGTATCCTCGGGCGTATGACGGTCGAAGTTATATCGAAATCACCTCGCATGGATATGGGCCAGGCGAATCCTGGGTCTACAGTCCGTGGTTACCCTTTTATCTCCTGGCCGCGGTGTTCGCAGTGGCTGGTCAATCGACCTGGACCGCACGGTTGCCCTTTGCGGCGTGCGGGCTGCTAAGCCTGTACCTCACCTGGCGTCTGGCTGGTCGGCTGCTGCCTGACCGGCGGGTCCAACGGCTCAGTGTCGCGTTGCTCATCTGCTCGGTCCCCTTTCTGTTGCACATGCGCCAATGCCGATACTATGCGCTGACGACCGTGCTGCTCTTGGGAATCTGCCAGACCTACCTGGCGTTGCTCGAACACCCGCGCAGAAGCTTGGCGGTCTGGCTCAGTGTGTTGCTGGTCTTGCTGTTCCATACTAATTTTGGACTATGGATTCCTGCTGTGGTGGCTGTTGTCCTGCATCAGGGTTGGTGGGGTCGATGGCAGACGCGCCGGTGGGGCTGGATCGGGGCGATCGTCGTCGGCCTGTTCACGTTGCCCTGGGCGATCTTTACCTATCGACCCGCGTTTTTGGGCCATGTCGACCCACGACGCCTGTTCGACCATCTGGAATACTACATCCGGATCACCAACAAGTTCTTGCTCCCCATCGCGGCGATGGGGGTCAGTGGACTGATCGTCTGGTGCGCGCGCCGGCAGGTGCTCATGGCCAGACTGTGGCAGCAGATCCGGCCACCGGCTCGATGGTTTGTCATCCTCATGATCAGCGCCCAACTGGTGTTTCTGCTCATCCCAGACCAACGACATATGCGCTACTTGATTCCCACGCTCCCCTTGCTGGTGTTCGTGGAGGCGCTGTGGCTGGTGGATCTCATTCAACGTTCTCGGCTCATCGGTGGGATGCTCACCGTCCTGGCGCTGTTCACTACCGGATTGCAGTCGACGCATTGGCACGTTCCGCTGGTCGACCTGGGCTATGAGCTGACGCATGCGTATACCGGCCCGATGGAAGGGATCGTCGCGTATCTGCGCGCCCATGCGAATCCTGGCGATCGGGTGAAGATTCCGTACGATGATCGGACCGTGTTGTTCTATACCGCGCTGACGGTCGAACGTCCCTCAACCTTTGCCGAGGAGACCTATCCAGAATGGATTGTGCTTCGCCGCGGGTGGACGCCAGCCGCATTTTTTTTCGGCGACTATTTCCGGCGTATCGAAGCGACCTATGATCGTATTGAGCTGGATGCCCCGGATGTCTACTGGCAAAATCGCGAAGATCCTGGCTCACACCATTTCGCCACGGTGCTAAATGCTCCACGGGTGATCCTCTATCACCAGCGGCCTGCCGCCGTGTCTGCACGGATGACTCCATGACCGTTGAAGGTTGTCCTCAGCCGTACCTGTCGGTGGTGATCCCGGCCTTTAATGAGTCAGCCGCGATCGCGTCAACCGTGAAATCGGTAAGCGCCTATCTCACCGCGCGACGACTGACGCATGAAATGGTCGTGGCGGATGATGGCAGTACCGATTCCACGCTGATGATTGTGCGCGAGCTGGCCGATCGATTTCCGATTCGCGTGGTGGGCGGACCGCACGCCGGCAAAGGAGCGGCGGTCAAGCGCGGGGTCTTGGCCGCGCAGGGCCAGCGGATCCTCTTTATGGACGCTGATCATTCCACCCGCATTGAGGAGTGGGCCAAATGCGCGCCGTGGCTGGAGCAGGGGTATGACCTGGTCATTGGATCGCGGAAAATGGCCGGCGCGCAGGTGCGCGTTCATCAGCCGCCGCTCCGCGAGTTCATGGGAAAAGTGTTTACCTGGCTGACGAACCAGCTGCTCACCGTTGGGGTGACGGACATCACGTGTGGATTCAAGTGCTTCCACGCCCCGACGGCGCGCGAGATCTTCGACCGGCAACGCATCGAGGGGTGGGGGTTTGACGCAGAAATCTTGTTCATCGCGCACCGCCTCGGCTATCGAATCAAGGAAGTGCCGGTGGTGTGGTCCAACGATGAGTCGTCGAAGGTGCACGTGATTCGAGATGCCGTCCGGTCACTGCAAGAACTGGTTACGATTCGGGCCGGAGCCTGGCGAGGGTGGTATCCGCGCGATTCCCGGGACGCGCAGGTGAGGCAACAGGCATCGCCATCTGCGTCGGGTGAATCCAATGGGCAACAGCAGCAACCCGCCGCGCGCAGTCGTCTGTCCGTGGTGATCCTCACGAAGAACGAGGAGCGCCGGATCGCCCGATGCCTCTCCCATCTATCGTGGGTGGACGACATCGTCGTTGTGGATGGGCTGAGCGAGGACCGCACCGTAGAGATCGCTCGCCAGCACGGCGCTCGCGTGATTCAGCGGCGGTTCAGTGGAAGTTTTGCGGACGAACGCAATGCCGGCCTGGATGCCGCGACCGGCGAGTGGGTGCTGCAGCTCGATGCGGACGATGTGGTCACCCCGCAGATGCGGCAAGCGGTCGAACAACTGCTTCGCACGGATGATGGACGCTACGATGCGTACAAGTTCCGTCGGCAAAGCGTGTTTTTAGGCCACCGGCTGGCCTATGGCGCATGGACCCATTACATTCCGCATGTGCTGCGGCGCTCGAAGGCCCGGTATGTGGGGCGGGTGCATGAACGGCCCAATGTGCCAGAACCGCTGGGAGTGCTGCACGCAGACATCGAACACTGGTTCTGCGACCGATTCGAGGAGTTTGTCGGCAAGGTGAACCGGTATACCAGTTTGGCCGCGCAACAGTGGGCTGAATCCGGCGAGCGGTTCAGCCGGTGGGACCTGTGGTACCGTGGGGTCCTACGTCCGGGCAAGCTATTTTGGAAGCTGTACGTCAAGAAACAGGGATTTCGCGACGGCGTCTACGGGCGCGTGATGGCGCTGCAGAACAGCTGGACGCATGTGATCAACACGGCCAAGTGCTGGGAACTGACCAGGATGCCACACGGGCTGTTCGCCCATGAGCGCTTGACGGTGGATGGCTATCTGGTCCGGATGAATCAGGGTTCCACCATTGAGGCCGCGACCGGCGCGGACACGCCCCAGCAGAATCTGGCGCGCCGACTCTGGGTGCGCCCGGCCATCACCTTCTGGCAGACCTATGTCAGGGAACAGGGATACCAGGCCGGCTGGCCAGGATGGTTCAGGAGCGTGTTGGTAGCCTATGGGACGTTTGTGACACACGTCAAGCGGTGGGAACAGCGGCGTGATGCATAAGACCGTGCGGAAGATTCTCCGAACCGTGGCAGACTATGACCCAGATTACTATGATATGTATGCAGATGCGAATGAGGCATGGTTTGCTCAGCTGTATCTCGAACGGGTGTTGCGCCACGCGGCCAACGCCGGGCTCACGTCACCGGCCACGCTGCTCGAGGCTGGATGTCAGGCCGGTCGGCTGGCGGTACGGTTTGCTCAGCGCGGGTTTCACGTGACCGGGATTGATACATCCGGGTTTGCGATCCGTCGAGCCAGAGAGCATGCCCAGCACGCTGGGGTGGACCTCAAACTCATCCGAGGCGACCTGGTGGAGGTGCTGCGTAAGAGGCCTGAATCCCGCTATGATATTGTTGTCTGCGCCGAAGTGTTGTATTTGTCGGCGCAGTACCGGCCGATGCTAGCCGCATTAGCCGGTGCGGTCCGGCCTGGAGGGTTGCTGTGCGTGTCTCACCGGACAACATTTTACTATCTGCTGGAAGCGGTTCGGTTGTATGATTTACCCACGGCGGCACGCGTCCTCCACGATAGCGAAGGGTCGTTTCGAGACAGCAAGTACTACAACTGGCAAGATGAACAACAACTCCGCGAGTTGTACGCGTCGGTTGATGTCCCAGCGATCAACCTATACCCGATCGATCGGTTGTCCTGGTTGACTGGCATTAGCCCGCAGACATTGACCGAGGCGCAGCGAGCCCAGTGGTTGGATCTTGAGCTGCAACTCGGTGAGCCGGCGACGTGTGGCCGGTATGTGTTGGTGATCGGATCGAAGGCGAAGACCGCCGCATGAGTCGTTGGCGCTATTATCTGCCCATTCTAGGGTACCACCGGGTCGGGTCGTCGAAGGGCGACCATGTGCCCACCGTGTCAGAAGAATCGTTTGAACGGCAACTCGCGTTTCTGGCACGAGAGCAGTATCGTGTGCTCAGCGCCGAGGAGCTGGCCACGTGCATCGACCAAGGCGCTCCATGGCCCCGGCGCAGCGTGGCGATTACCTTCGACGATGGGTATGAAGAGACCTACACGATTGCCTGGCCGCGGCTGAAGCGGTTCGGGTTCCCAGCGACGGTGTTTATTACCCCCAGTGAGGTTGGCCTGCAAGGGTTCGCGACGTGGAGCCAGGTGTGCGAGATGGGCCAAGACGGGATGGTGATTGGCTGCCATACGATGCATCACAGCTATTTGCCAACGGTGCCACGTGAGCGGCTGCAAGAAGAAGTCGTGGAGTCGAAGCGGATCATCGAGCAGCAGGTGGGCCAGCCGATCAGGTTTATCAGTTATCCGGTTGGCGGGTTCAGTTCGCACGTTCAAGCGGCGATCCGCGCGGCAGGGTATGGGGCTGCATTTACCACCAACCGGCTGTCGCCGGTGCGAGGCATCGATCGATTTGCCTTGCGCCGCATTAAGGTGACTGACCGGGACCGGAATCCATGGCTGTTTCGCGCCAAGCTCTCCGGGTACTATGACCTCTTCCGGCAACTGAAAGACCCAAGTTAGAGCCGCGATCCGCATCACTATCCTCTACGTCACCGCCGGGGCCGGTCATCGTCGAGCGGCTGAAGCGTTGGCCCAGGCTGCCCGCCTGCGTCACCCAGAGGCTGTCGTCGAGTGTCTTGATGTGCTGAGCGATTCGCCCGGTGGATTCTCTGCGGTCTATTCCTCGACATACTTGTTGCTGGTCCGACATCTCTCCTGGGTCTGGCGTCTCAGTTACGCGCTCTTGGATCAGGACGCCATCTACCGCTTCGTGCAGCCGGTGCGACAACGGTGGAATTTCTGGATCGCCCGTCGGCTGGTTGATCGACTCAAGACCACGCGTCCAGATGTGGTGCTGGTGACCCATTTTCTTCCCGCGGATGTGTGCAGTGCTGGACGGGCTCAGGGATGGTTGCAAGCCCCGGTCGTGGTGGTCGTGACGGACTTACACCCGCACTGGTTTTGGATCTCTTCCCATGCGGATGCGGTCGTGGCGGCCACACCAGAGAGCGTCGCGCTGTTACAGCGTCGTGGGGTCGTGCCCTCTCGAATCCACCTGGCCGGCATTCCGATCGATCCGGCCTTCGGCCGACCAGTGGACCGAACGACGGTCTTGGCGCAGCTGCAACTCTCCATGGATCGATTGACGGTGTTGGTGACGAGTGGTGGGACGACGGTTGGCAACTTCAACCGTGTCGTGCAGGCGCTGGTCGATCTCGAACCTCGGTGGCCTGGCCGGCTGCAATTGATCGTTGTGTGTGGTCAAGACGCCATGGCCCAGGCCAGATGGACCCAGGCGGCTGCGTCCAGCCGAATGCCAATGCGGGTGTTCGGATTCATCGATCGGATGGCAGAGCTGATGGGGGTCAGTGATCTGATTGTCACGAAAGCTGGGGGATTGACGGTCAGTGAAGCGCTGGCTCGTGAGCTGCCGCTCATTCTCTCCCATGTCATTCCTGGCCAAGAGCGGCTCAACGCCGCCTATGTGGTGCGCCATGGCGCGGGAATCATCGCCCCAACGCCACGACAGGTCAGCGCTGCGGTCGTGCGACTGCTGCAAGATCCTGAGCAGAGGACCGCCATGCGACACGCCGCGAAGCAACTGGGCGGTGCCGGCGCAGCGGCGCGGATTGTCGCCGACGTCATGGATCCGTTACTGGCTTGCACCCCCAGGCGATCCTGATGACGCAGGTGAACCGATCGCATGAGCTTCAACGAATGGCTCGCGCGTTGCGCGCGCATGTTGACGGGTTGCGACTAGGCGGTGTGACCGGCGTTCCGGTGGCGCCTGAGCGAGCGATCGATCCAGAGGCGAACGAGCGCGATGTGGCGTGGAAAGAGCAGCAGCTAGCCGCGCTGACGCAGGAGGTCCAACGCTGCCGAGCCTGCTCGTTGTATCGCACCCGAACGCATGCGGTGGTCGGCGATGGGACCCTGGCAGCTCGGCTGGTCTTCATCGGTGAGGCGCCAGGCCGTGACGAAGATCTGCAGGGAAAACCGTTCGTTGGTGCTGCCGGACAACTCCTCAATCGGATGATCGTGGCCATGGGGTTGCGTCGGGACCAGGTGTATATCTGCAATGTGCTGAAAGATCGGCCACCGGGCAACCGGACCCCCTTGCCAGAGGAGATGGAAGCGTGCGCGCCATTTTTGCAGCGGCAATTGGAGATCATTCAGCCTGCCGTGGTCTGTACCTTAGGCGCGGTGGCGACCAAGGCGTTGCTGGGCGCACACCTTTCGATCATGAAGATCCGTGGAGAGGTGCGCGACTTCAATGGGATTCCGCTGGTCCCGACGTTTCATCCAGCCTACTTACTGCGCAACCCTGCCGCAAAAAAGGACGCCTGGAAAGACCTTAAAAGAGTGAAGCAGCTCCTCGATCAAGGAGACATCAGGGAACCAGAAGGTGGTCCTCATGGTGCCTCTGTTGACCATTGAACGCGGGTTCATCGGTGTCGGCGGACTCCTCCTCCTGCTGTTGCTGGAGCTGGTCTGGCCGTTCCGCCGGCCAGTGGAGTCCCGCCGCCGGCGCTACGCCATTAACTTCTTCATTGCGGGATCGAATGCGCTGCTGCTGAGCGCGCTCTTAGGCGGGATGATCGTCGCCTTGTATCACGTCTATGAGCTGCACCGGATCGGATTGCTGCACTGGCTCGGCATCAGGGACTGGTGGAACGTGCTCGCGACAGTCATCGTGCTGGACGGAGCGACGTACTGGTGGCACCGGGCGTACCACGGGCTGCCGCTAATGTGGCGCATGCACCGGGTGCACCACAGTGACCGCGACCTCGATGTGACAACTGCGGGCCGGTTCCATCTCACAGAGATGGTGCTCTCGGCCATCTTCCGGCTGTGGGTCATCGCGTTCTTGGGAGCCCAGGTGGCGAGTATCGTCATTTTTGAGATCGTCTTCGGGCTGCTGAACCAGCTCGAGCATGCCAACCTGCGTATCCCTGAGCCGCTGGAAACATGGCTGCGGTGGATTATTGTCACCCCGGACATGCACCGCATCCACCACTCCCAGGCGTCTGAAGAGACGAATGCGAACTATGCAACGATCTTCTCCTTCTGGGACCGTCTCTTTGGCACCTACCGCTTTGGAGTTGAGCAACGCCATCTTGTCATCGGCCTACCGGAGTATCCGCGCAGTGTGACGTTCACCCGTGTGCTCGCTATGCCCTTTGGGCTGCCATGTGCTGTCATGCAGCACCCGCCGACCCAAGCTGCACTACAAAGAGATGGATAGCGCAACCTCATTCTCAGGACCCTTCATCCGATGATTGCAGAAGTGGTGTTCAATGTGCCGCTGGACCGGTCGTTTCATTATCTGATCCCGGCCAGCCTGGCTGATCAGATTGAGCCGGGCGTGCGGGTCATCGCACCGTTTGGATCGCGGGACCAGGTGGGGATGGTCATCACCCGACTGTCGGACAGTCCCATTGCGAAACTCAAACCCATCCGCCAAATGATTGATGCGTCTGCGGTCATCACCGGCGAACGGTGGGCGCTCGCGCGGTGGATCACGGACTATTATTGCTGCAGCCTCGGAGAAGCCTTGGCTGCCATGGTGCCGAGCGCGATTCGAGTTGGGCCGGATGCTGCTGCGACCACCCCAGGGCGCAGGGATGGGAAGATGGCGTCAGTTGTGACGGCGGCCCCGCGGCCGGTGTTAACCCCAGCGCAGGAGCAGGCGCTGGGCACGATCATGAACGTCTGTGCTGCCGACACGTTTGGAGAAGTGTTGATCCATGGGGTCACAGGGTCAGGCAAGACTGAGGTGTATCTGCGAGTGATCGAGGCGGCGCTGGCCGCTGGTCGAGGCGCCCTGTATCTGATTCCTGAAATCGCATTGACCCCGCAAACCGTGGAGCGGCTTCACCAGCGGTTCGGGGAGCGCGTGGTCGTGTGGCACAGCCGATTGACTGCGACGCAGCGCCGATCAAATTGGACCCGGTTGGCGTGTGGAGATTGTCAGGTTGTGGTGGGCGCCCGCTCTGCGGTGTTTGCGCCGGTTCAGCGGCTTGGGGTCATTGTGGTCGACGAGGAGCAGGAGACCAGCTACAAACAGGAAGCTGTGCCACATGTGCATGCGCGAGAGGTGGCGCGGGCTCGGGCTCGACTCGCGCAAGCGGTGTTGGTGCTCGGCAGCGCGACCCCCTCAATCGAAAGCTATTATCAGGCGACGCAGCCGGGCGGGCGGATGGTCGTCCTGCCGGAGCGGGTGCAGGGTCGGCCGCTGCCGCGCGTGGAGCTGATCGATTTGCGCGACGATGTGCATGGCCGTCGGCGGGCTGGGGCGGTGTCGGTCATGCTGCAACGCGCGCTGGAACAAACCGTGGCGCGCAATGAGCAGGCGATGCTGCTGCTGAACCGGCGCGGGTTTGCTCGGTCAGCCCAATGCCAACTGTGCGGGGCGGTCAAGCGATGCGCCCAGTGTTCGGTGCCATTGATTTACCATGCCGGCGCTGGCCAGCTCATTTGTCACTACTGCAACCGGCAGGAGCAGCCTCCTACCGTCTGCGACGTGTGCCATAAGGGGTATCTCAAGTTTCGGGGCAGCGGGACCGAACGCATTGAATCCGAACTGCACCGACTCTTTCCCACCGAGTCGATCGCTCGGATGGATCGGGATACGACCAAGGATCGCCAGAGTCATCACCGGCTGTACCAGGCGGTTAAAAATCAGCAGGTGAGGTTGTTGGTCGGCACGCAGATGATCGCGAAGGGGTTTGATTTTCCGCAAGTGACGCTGGTCGGCGTGGTATCGGCGGATACGGAATTGAACTTGCCTGATTTCCGGGCCGGGGAGCGCACGTTTGACCTCTTGACACAGATGGCTGGTCGGGCCGGTCGTGGCGACCAGCCTGGGCGGGTCTTGGTGCAAACCTACTGTCCGGATCATTACGCGATCCAGGCCGCGCGCCAGCAGGACTATCTGCAGTTCTATCGTGAAGAAATTACGATGCGCCGGCGCCTGGGCCTGCCGCCGTTTCTCCATCTGATCGAGCTGACGGTTATTGGCGGTTCGAGTGAGCGCGTTGGGCAGGCGGCTGGGCAGCTTGCGGAGCGGCTCCGCCAGCACGGCAAATCCGCCCGGATCAGCTTGCTCGGTCCAGCTCCTCACCGGATTCCTCGACTGCGCCGCGCCTACCGGATGTGCCTGATGCTGAAGGGGCGAGCGGTAGAGCCAATGGTGGTTGTGTTACGGCAGGTCTTGCAGCCTGGCCGCAAGTTCGCTGGGCTGCCGGTGAAGGTAAATGTGGATCCGCTCTAAGCAACAGGTCATTGGCGCAATGGCTGACTCCTCGAACCATTGAGCCAGGCGCTTAGGTGGCGAATCCCTTTTTCAGTGTGCCGAGGGCATCAAGGTTGCGCAGGCTTTGCTGCGCCTCGATATCGGCTGGATGAAGATGGAGCACCCGTTCAAAACATTGACGAGCGAGCGCATCATTGCCGCGCTTCATCGCCAGACGGGCCAGTTTGCGCAGGGCGCCAAGATGATTCGGATCGATCGACAGCAGCTCTTCATAGGTGTGAAGCGCGGCATCTTCAAGCCCGCTCCGTGTCAGCGTCCAGGCCATCCGCATCAGCAACGAGCGCGATCGCGGACACAGGCTCAGCAACCATTGATACAGGTTGGTGGCCTGGCGATAGTTGCCTTGCAGTTGCGCCAGAATGGCCCACAGGCGCACCGGCCAAGAAACCAGCGTGGCTCCGAGTTGGGTCAACAGAGAAGGCGGCGCTTGGCCAAACCGCTTTTGGATGGCAAGGCGAAGATACCGACGAGCCTCGGTGGCATCTGGCGCGTGTTGGATCACAAAGGTGAGCAGGTCCACGGCATAGTCATAGCTGCCCTGCGTGTAGGCTTGGATCCCTTTCTCGAAATACGGTTGCAGGTCGGTCGGGACCGCCGGGGCCGTGGGCATGAAACAAATTATAGCTCATTGGCTCAGCGGCTCAATAGCTCAATCGTTTGAGGAGTTCGCCATTGAGCAAATGAACCGCCGAGCCGTCTCCTAAAGTTGCATTTTGTCCGACGCCGGTTAGAATAACTCGCATGAGTATTCGTCCATTGTGCGTCGAGCCAGACCCAGTGTTGCATCAGCCAGCCCACCCCATCCCCCGCATCACCGACCAGGTGCGTCGGCTGGCGCGCGATATGATTGACACCATGTATGCGAACAAGGGAATTGGGTTAGCGGCTCCGCAAGTTGGGCAAGCGATTCAGCTCTTCGTCGCGAATCCATCTGAGCAACGCCGGAACGAAGTCGTCATGCTCAACCCGGTTCTTGAGACAGTGGGAGGGCGGGCCAGCGTGGTGGAAGGGTGCCTCAGTCTGCCGGATGTGTGGGAGCGGGTGCGACGCGCCGGATCGGTGCGGGTGCGCGGGCAAGATTTGTCCGGGGCCGTGGTCACGATCGAGGCCGCCGGGTTGTTGGCCATTATTCTGCAGCACGAATTGGACCACCTGGCAGGGCATTTATTCATCGATCGGCTGCCCTGGTTTCGTCGTCGACGGCTTCACCGCCAGCCCCACGCTGCTGGAGCAACAGCCTGCACGTCCTTGCCGTGACGAGCACTCATCGACCATCTCAGCGAGCGCGCGTCTCGATGGCGCTCGTCTGATTGGAGCGCGGGCATGCGGGTCGTATTGTTTGGCACCGCGCCATTTGCGGTGCCGAGCCTTGAACGGCTGATCCACAGTGACCATATCGTGGTACTGTGCGTGACGCAGCCGGATCGGCCGTGCGGACGAGGACTGGTGACCGAGCCCCCACCGGTCAAACAGGCGGCCCTGCGGTTGCAGGTTCCCATTGCGCAGCCGCAACGGCCGACCGCAGGACTGTTCTCCCCGGCGCAGGTCGATGTGGGTGTGGTCATCGCGTATGGACGGCTCATTGGGCGGGAGCTGCTTGACGCGCTACCGTATGGAATGGTCGGTGTGCATCCCTCGTTGCTGCCGAAGTATCGAGGGGCGGCTCCGATTACCTGGGCGTTGCTCAACGGCGATCCGATGACCGGCGTATCAATTTTTCGGCTCAGCGAGCGGCTCGATGATGGCGAAGTGTTGCGCCAGCGCCTCATGCCGGTGCGGCCTGATGACACCGGCCCGATCTTGACCGATCGCTTGGCTGAGCTGGGAGCGGAAGAGCTGGTCGCTGCGCTGGATAGCCTGGCCAATCAGACCGCACGCGCCACCCCACAAGATCATTCCCAGGCCACGCTCGCACCGAAGTTGACGAAAGCCGATGGCCGGATCAATTGGCGCGGGCCAGCAGAGATGATCGAGCGGCAAGTTCGTGCCTTGGTTCCATGGCCTGGAGCGTGGACCCAGTGGCAGAAGACGCCCGTGCGGATTTGGCGAGCGCGCGTGAAGTCGACCACGGTGTCCGGTTCGCCAGGGACGATTGTGGACATTGGTGCCGACGGATTATCCGTGGCCGCTGGACAGGGGATTGTGGTGCTGGAAGAGGTCCAGCTCGCCGGTCGGCGGCGGATGAGCGTTCGCGAATTTCTGAGTGGCCATCCAATGAAGGTGGGAGATCGCGTTGATGCCTGAACTCCGTAAAGATCCGTTGATCGGCCGGTGGGTGATTATCGCAACCGAACGCGCGAAACGGCCAATCGACTTCCTGGCCGCTCATGACGATTCCGTGGCTCCATCAGCCTGTCCGTTCTGCGAGGGGAAAGAATCTGAAACGCCGAAGGAGATCTTTGCCCTGCGCACCCAAGGGACCGCGGCTGATCAGCCTGGCTGGCGCGTCCGGGTCGTGCCGAGCATCAAGCCACTTCTCCGAATTGAAGGCCAATTGAACCGGCGGGCCAAAGGCATGTATGACGTCATGGATGGAATCGGCGCCCATGAGGTGATCGTGGAAACTCCTCAGCATGTGCACAACGCCGCTGATTTGCCCCTGACGCAAGTCCAGGCGGCGTTGCAGACAGCGACAATCCGGATGACCGATCTGGAACGCGATCCGCGGTTCCGCTATGTGCTCTGGTTCAAGAACTACGGGTCGGTGGCCGGGGCCGGCCGCGTGCCACATAGTCGTTCGCAGTTGATCGCGACCCCAGTAACGCCGCTGCGGGTCAAAGAAGAGCTGCTCGGCGCTCGACGGTATTATGAGGACAAAGAGCGGTGCTTGGTGTGCGATCTGGTCAGTCAAGAGCTGGACGCACGGACCCGTGTCGTCCTGGAGACGCCGCACACCGTTGCGCTGTGTCCGTTCGCGTCGCGATTTCCGTTCGAGGTTTGGATCGTGCCCAAGCGGCATCGATGCGATTTCGCGAAAATCGCCCCGGATGAGCTCATGGATTTAGCCGCGGCGTTCAAGGGCTTGCTCAGCCGACTCAAGGGGGTGTTGGACGACCCGCCGTACAACTGTCTGCTGCATACGGCGCCATTTCGTCACCAGCGTCGAGGCCATTGGCAGACGATCGAAGAGGATTACCATTGGCATGTGGAGCTGATCCCGCGTCTGACCCGCGTGGCCGGGTTCGAATGGGGCAGCGGGTTCTACATCAATCCGACGCCGCCGGAGGAATCAGCCCGATATCTGCGGGAGGCGCTCGTGCCGGGTGAACAGGAAGAACAGGCTGCAGCGCCGGCGGGGCGGTCAGATGTCTGAGCTGCGATGTGATCCGGTGCTTGGACGATGGAATATCGTCGAGACCGAGCAGCCACTCGGACCGGATGGATTTTCGATTGAGCGGCGGACCGCCGGCAGCAGTCGGTGTCCATTCTGCTATGGCAGTGAAGCCATGACCCCCCCAGAGATTTACGCGTTGCGGCCGGCCGACAGCCAAGCCAACGGGCCAGGGTGGCAGCTACGAGTGGTGCCCAATAAATTTCCCGCGTTGAAGATTGAAGGCGACCTGGGCCGTCGCGGGCTTGGGGTCTTTGATTTCTGCAACGGGGTTGGCGCGCATGAGGTGATCATTGAGACACCGGATCACCAGCAGCAGCTCGGCGATCTCTCGTTGCCAGACATCGTCAACGTGCTGACCGCGTATCAAGTCCGATCGCTGGATCTGCGAGGCGACAAGCGGCTAAAATATACCCTCCTCTTCAAAAACGTGGGCCTGTCGGCCGGGGCATCGCTGGAGCATAGCCACTCGCAGTTGATCGCGTTGCCCATCGTGCCGAAGCGGGTTCAGGAAGAGCTGCGCGGCGCCCAACGGTACTTTGAGTTTCGCGACCGGTGCCCGTATTGCGACATGCTGCGTCAGGAGCTCGAAGAGGATGAGCGGGTGGTGTGCGACAACAAGTCGTTCATCGCGTTCTGCCCGTTTATGTCCAACTTTCCGTTTGAGATTTGGGTGTTGCCGCGCGAACATCGAGCCGATTTCGCCCACATTTCGGCTGAACAGGTGCAGGATTTTGCCCGGTTGCTCAAAGAGGTGCTGGGCCGGTTGCGCGTGGCGCTGGCTGAGCCGCCGTATAATTACATCCTCCACACCGCGCCCATTGAGCCGCGCGAGCGGGAAGAGTACCATTGGCATCTGGAGCTGATCCCAAAGCTGACCCGCACCGCCGGGTTCGAATGGGGCACCGGATTCTATATCAATCCCACCGCCCCGGAGTTCGCCGCCAAGCTGCTCCGGGCCGCGGTCCTTCCCAGCTAGAGACGGACCAGAGACAGGAGCCCAGAAGAGAACACACCAAGCACCAAATGCCAAGCACCAAAGAATTGGTGCTGATCTGTAATTCGCAGACGTCCGGCTCTGCCTCGCCATGCCACCCCCTAGCACATGCAAGCTGGTGGCTTGTCTGTTGTGTTCATAGATCGTATAATGACTCTTCAGTTTGTTGGTAGCCCCACGCACCCTTCCCGCTGTGCCTGTACACAAGGAGGCTGTGATGACGGTTCGTATTGGGATTAATGGATTTGGCCGGATCGGCCGCAACGTGTTCCGCGCCGGCTACAGACGTCCAGGACTCGAGTTTGTGGCGGTCAATGATCTGCCCACCCCCACCGAAACGTTGGCTCATCTGCTGAAGTACGATTCGATCCTCGGGATCTTCAAGGCCGATGTGAAAGCTGGTCAAGACGCGGTGATCGTTGATGGCAAGCCGCTCAAGATGTTCACCAGCAAAAGCCCAGCTGACATTCCCTGGAACGACCTTGGCGTGGACCTGGTCATCGAATCCAGCGGCGTGTTCACCGATAAGGAGAAGGCGGTTGGCCACCTCAGCAAGGGCGTGAAGAAGGTGGTCATCACCGCACCGGCCAAGGGCGAAGACATGACGATTGTCATGGGCGTCAACGAAAAGTCGTACAACCCGGCCAAGCACCATGTGGTGTCCAACGCGTCATGCACGACCAACTGTGTCGTGCCGATGGCCAAGCTGATCCACGAGCAGTTTCGAATCGTGCGCGGCTTTATGACCACGATTCACTCGTATACCAATGATCAGCGGCTACTGGATTTGGCGCACAAAGATCTGCGGCGCGCTCGGGCCGCGGCGCTGTCGATGATTCCGAGCACGACCGGGGCGGCGAAGACCGTTGGCGTGGTGTTTCCTGAGCTCAAGGGTCGCATCGATGGATTGTCGATCCGAGTGCCAACCCCGAACGTGTCAATCGTCGATCTGTCGTGTCAGGTGGAACAGGCCACTACGGTTGATGCGGTCAACACGCTGTTTCAATCCGCGGCCGGTGGTGCGCTCAAAGGGATTTTGGAGTACTGTTCCGTACCGCTGGTCTCGAAAGACTTCAATGGCAACGAGCACTCCTGTATTTTCGACTCAACGATGACCGCGGTAATCGATCAGCATCTGGTGAAGGCGTTCGGCTGGTATGATAATGAGTGGGGCTACTCCAACCGGGTGATGGATCTGGTCGACTATATGACCAAGCAAGGGCTGGGTCCTGAACAGCCGGCCTCACCAGCTCGGGCGACCGCCAGCGTGTAGCGATCATGAAGCAAACCATCAAAGATGTGCCGATCCGGGGCAAACGCGTGTTGATCCGGGTCGATTTCAACGTGCCGCTAGATAAGACCAACGGGGCGATTACCGATGACACGCGGATTCGAGAGAGCGTGCCGACGATTCACTATGCCGTGAACCGTGGCGCGATCGTCATCCTCATGAGTCATCTCGGCCGACCAGATGGCAAGCGCGTGCCATCGATGTCGTTGCGGCCGGTGGCCAGCCGGCTGGGCGAACTGTTGAAGCGGCCGGTGAAGTTTATTGAGGACTGCGTTGGACCGTCCGTCGAAACGACGCTGGGAACGCTGCAGTCAGGCCAGGTCGCGTTGCTGGAGAATCTGCGGTTCTATGCGGAAGAGGAAAAGAACGACCCGGCGTTTGCCGCCAAGTTGGCTCGGCTCGGTGAGATCTATGTCAACGACGCATTCGGCACCGCTCACCGGGCGCATGCCTCGACCGAAGGGGTGGCACGCCTCCTGCCAGCCGTGGCCGGATTCCTGATGGAGAAGGAAATGAAGTATCTGGGGTCTACATTGGCCAACCCAGCCAAGCCATATGTGGCGATTTTGGGTGGAGCGAAGGTGTCCGATAAGATTGGTGTCATTACGAAGCTGCTTGAGCAAGTCGATAAATTGCTGATCGGCGGCGGGATGTCGTACACCTTCTTGAAGGCGCAAGGCAAGGCGGTTGGCACATCGCGTGTCGAAGCCGATAAGCTGGATTTGGCCAAGGAGCTGATCGCCAAAGCGGCTAGCCGAAAGGTCAAGCTCCTGTTGCCGGTGGATCATCTGATCACCACCTCGTTGGATCCTGACACGCCGGTCAAGATTGCGAAGGCGGGAGAAATCCCAGATGGATGGATGGGTGCTGATATCGGTCCGGATACCGTCGAGCTATTTACCGCAGAGTTGAAGGGTGCCAAGACGGTGGTGTGGAATGGGCCGGTTGGGGTGTTTGAGCAGGAGCGGTTCAGAGAAGGCAGTCGGCGGATTGCGCAAACGCTGGCGAGCTTAAAGGCCACGACTATTATCGGCGGCGGGGATTCAGCCGCTTGCGTGCAACAGCTGGGATTAGCTGATCGGATGAGCCATATCTCAACCGGCGGCGGCGCGTCGCTGGAGTTTCTCGAAGGCAAGACCTTGCCAGGCATCGCGGTGCTCAAAGAGAAGACCAGCGGCAAACCGGCTCGCGCAAACGCTCGGTGAGTGATGCGTACACCGATCATCGCCGGCAATTGGAAAATGCACCTGACGCTGGCTGAAGCCGGCGCGCTGGTCGGACCGCTCCGAACCGACTGCGATGTTGATGGGGTGGATGTGGTCGTGTGCCCGCCATGTACCGCGTTAACCACCGTGGTACGGGCGTTAGCCGGATCACGCATCGGTGTAGGAGCGCAAGATGTGCATTGGGAACCTCAGGGGGCGTTGACCGGTGAAATTTCGCCGACCATGTTGGTCGACATCGGGTGCCGGTATGTCATCATCGGCCACTCAGAGCGCCGGACACTGTTCGGGGAGACAGACGAAACCGTTCGACGCAAGCTCGGCGCCGCGGTGCAGCACGGGTTAATCGCCATCGTCTGCATCGGCGAGACGCTGGCGCAGCGAGAAGCCAATCAAACGTTTGAGGTCTTGGAGCGCCAGCTTGCGGGTGGTCTGCAGGACGTTTCAGCAGATACGGTCCAGCAGGTCGTCCTGGCGTATGAGCCGGTTTGGGCCATTGGTACCGGGCGCAACGCGACACCGGACCAGGCGCAAGAAGCGCATGCGAAGATTCGGCAATGGGTCGGTGGTCGGTGGGGAGCCTTGGTTGCGCAAGCTATCCGAATCCAGTATGGTGGCAGTGTCACCGCGGCGAACGCAGCCAGCTTACTGCAGCAGCCGGATGTGGATGGTGCGTTGGTGGGCGGCGCCAGCTTAAAGGCTGACGCGTTTACCGCTATCGTGCAAGCAGGTCAGTCTCGCCGTGCTGCGGCTCGAACCGCAGCTGGTCGCTAGCGCTCGTAAGCGCAAAGAAGGAGCACCATGTATACCGTTGTGTTGATCGTGCATATCATGATCTCGCTCTTCCTGATTGCGGTCGTGCTGCTGCAAGGTGGCCGCGGGGGCATGGGCGAGGCGTTAGGCGGTCCAGCGGCACAGTCGCTGTTTGGCGGCGGTGCCAACATCGTGATGTCCCGAATTACCGCGGTGTGCGCTGGGTTGTTTGTGGTCACCTGTCTCTCGCTGGCGGCGTTGTCCACGGCGCGCGGCCGATCCGTCATCGATCGATTGCCGTCGAAACCAACCACGACAACGCTCCCGCTTCCAGAAGGGGAAACCGCGCCCGCTCCAAGCCACTCACCAGCAGCCCCCACAGGCACCTCGCCAAACGTGCCACAACCCACCGCGGCTCCACAGCCCATGACGCCGGGTGCCGCGACCCTGACCGCACCGGCTCCATCGCCAACTCAAGGCGTCCAACCGATCGCGCCTCCAGCCGCTGCAGCTGGTCCGACATCTGACTCGTCGCATTCCCCCTAACAAGGGGATGGGTTGTCGCGCAGGAGAAACTCACCTGCCAAGACGTCGTACTGCCACCGCCCAGTTCGTGCTGTTGTCCTTCTGCCTGCTGGTCTCCACGGCTGCTTCAGCCGAATCTTCAGCAGATGCCCAGCCGCAACCCGGTGATATGCTTGTCACCGGCTCGATCGCCGATGCCAGTCGACTACTCCCGATCCTCGCCAGTGATAGCGCTTCAGGCGACATCGTCGGCCTGGTGTTCAATGGGTTGCTCAAATACAACGAACAGCTCGAAGTCACTGGCGATCTAGCGCAGTCATGGACCGTCAGCCCAGATGGATTGACGATCACCGTGAGGCTGCGCCCTGATATTCGTTGGCACGACGGGGTGGCCATGACCGCTGACGACGTCGTGTTCACGTATCGCAAATTAATTGATCCGACCGTAAAGACCCCGTTCTCCAGCGACTACGAACGAATCCAATCGGTTGAAGCGGTCGATCCTCGAACCGTGCGGGTGACGTACCGCGAACCGTTCGCTCCTGCGCTGGAGAGTTGGATGATGGGAATCATCCCCAAACATCTGCTCGAACACGAGGATGTCAATACGACACCCTTCTTACGACGCCCCATCGGCACCGGGCCGTACCGGTTTGTTCGCTGGAAGACCGAGGAACTCATCGAGCTTGAGGCCAACCCGGACTATGTTGAGCATCGCCCGTATATCAACCGGTACCTGTACCGAGTCATTCCGGATACGGCCACCATGTTCCTTGAATTGTTGACGGGCCATCTGGATTGGATGGCCTTGACCCCCTTGCAGTATCGCCGGCAAACGGATGGGCCGCACGTCCGGCGCGCCTATCAGAAGTACCGGTATCCCTCGTTCGGGTTCACGTATATCGGATACAACCTTGACGACCCGCGGTTTGCCGATGTCCGCGTTCGTCGAGCGATTGATCTGGCCGTGGACAAACAAGCCATCGTTGATGGGGTGCTGTACGGGCTTGGCGCGGTGGCCACCGGCCCGTACCCGGAAAAGTCCTGGGCGTATAATCCAGCCATTCGACCGACCGCACCTGATCTCGCAGCCGCCAACGTGTTATTGGCAGACGCTGGCTGGACCGATCATGACGGCGATGGATGGCTTGATAAGGACGGGACGCCGCTGCGTTTCACCTTGATGACGAATCAAGGGAACGAAGTGCGGCGACAAGTTGCCGAGATCGTGCAGCAGCAACTCAAGCCGATCGGGATCGATGTGAAGATCCGGGTCATCGAATGGGCGACGTTCTTGCACGAGTTTATCGATCAGCGGCGGTTTGATGCGGTGTTGCTTGGATGGAACCTGTCGCTGGACCCAGACCTGTACAATATCTTCCACTCCTCCAAGACGAAAGAAGGAGAGTATAACTTCATCGGATATGCGAACCCGACGGTGGACCGGCTGCTGGAGCAAGGACGACAGGTCTTTGATCGCGACCAACGCCGACAGATCTACCAGGAGATCCATCGACTGCTCCACGAGGATCAACCGTACACGTTCCTGTATGTGCCGGATTCACTGCCAATCGTTGCGGCACGATTTAGGAACGTTCGCGCCACGCCGATCGGGATCGGCTACAATTTCATCGACTGGTACGTGCCACGCGCTGACCAACGCTATCGGCGGCTGGCCCCCTGACAGATGCTCCAGTATCTGATTCGTCGGCTGCTCTGGTCGCTCCCGGTGTTGCTCCTGATTACCGGGGTCTCTTTCGGTCTCATGCACCTGGCTCCAGGTGGGATCACGCCGGCGGACTTTAATCCGAAGATGTCGCTTGAGGCTCGCGAGCGGATGACCAAGCTGTACGGACTCGATCAACCGCTCCACCGGCAGTATGGGCAGTGGCTGGGTCGGATCACCCGCGGCGATTTCGGGCGATCGTTTATCGATGATCGGCTGATTAGCGAGAAACTGGTCGAGCGGTTGCCTATTACGCTGACGATCAATCTCTGGTCGTTGATGGTCGTCTTAGCCATCGCCATTCCGCTCGGGGTCATCGCGGCGTTGCGGCCAGGCCACCTGTTCGATCGGCTCACGACGGTCGCGGTGTTCACCGGCTATTCCATGCCATCATTCTGGCTGGCGCTGTTGTGCATGGCCTGGTTCGGGGTGAAACTTCGATGGTTTCCTGTCTCTGGGCTGCATTCGCTCGAATACGAATCGTTCGGCTGGCTGCAACAGTGGGCTGATTCGGCGTGGCACCTCGTTCTGCCGGTCGGCATCGCCGCGTTTGTCGGGTTGGCCGGAATCTCTCGCTACGTACGTTCCAATATGCTGCAGGTGCTGCAACAGGACTATATTCGTACCGCCCGAGCCAACGGATTGTCAGAGCGACGCATCCTGTTCCATCACGGGCTGCGCAACGCGTTGCTCCCGGTCATTACCTTGTTGG
>JAHFGT010000021.1 GCA_023247275.1 Candidatus Omnitrophota bacterium | reverse complement strand
TGTGACAACACGGCCTCGACGCTGACACACGTAGCCGGCATAGGCGCTGAGATACAACACGCCCTGGATCGCCACCAGGATCATCGCCCAGGGTTGCGCAAGCCAGAAGCTGGCCGCCAGCAGCAGCAGCAGCAAGATGGGCGCGACGGTCCGCAGCACCTTGTGCGAGAAAAAGCACAACGCGATCCACCCGTATCGGGGATGGAGCAGCTGCCGCAGGCGAACGATTTGCTGACAGTTACCGGCCGCGATTCGGCGCCGGCGGGTGAACTCACCGTGCAGGGTCGCCAGGTCGTGTTCCCACGCCACGGCGCGCGGTTCGTAGACGGCGCGGTAGCCTTGGGCCACCGCGTGCATCGGCACCAGATAATCATCATTGATCGACGTATCGTCCAACCCGCGGAACAGCGATGTGCGGATACCGTAGAAGGCTCCGTGCGCGCCCAGGATGGAATGCAGTCGGCTCTCTTGAGTTTTCAGAAACGTCTCGTACCGCCAATACAAGCCCTCGCCCTGCGCCCGAAGATCCGCAACCCTTTTCAGCCGATACACCCCGGAGACGCAGGCGACTCGTGGATCGGCGAAGTGACCGACCAGCTCCCGCAGCGCGTCCGGCGCCAGCTCGCTGGAGGCATCCGAAAAGACGACGACTTCGCTGTGCAGTTGGGGGACGACATGCGCCAACATCGGCGACTTGCCCACATGGTCCATGGCCAATAACCGCACCCTGGTGGACTGGAACCGTTCAACAATCGCGTTGGTCCCATCCGTCGACCCATCACTGGCCACGATGATCTCCAGCCGATCACGCGGGTAGTCCAATCCCAAACTGTTGCGCAGCTTGTGTTCGATGTACGCTTGTTCGTTATAGGCTGGAATCACCAGGGATACCGTCGGCAGAATGGTGCCCCGCGCCGGATCGTGACCGAACAGCTTCGCCAGCGCCCAGACCAGCAGCGGATAGCCGACATAGATGTAAATGAGGGTGCTCAGCGACACAAAAAAGATGACGGTCATCTATGCGTGTGCCGTGCTCTTACGCATTGGGCACAAGGCGGCGCTTGAGCTGTTCGTACCAGTAGACGCCGAGGATCCGCTTCAACAATCGGATCACGCCTTGCTGGCGGGCCGCCCACCAGAAGGCTAGCGTCCATCCGTCCACCATGCCGACGATCCGTTCGATGGAAACCGGTTGCCGCACCACCACCCGACGCAGCGCGAATGGGCTGGTCTCTTTGCCGTTGGTGCCGATGGTCGAGACCCACAGCGCCTCATATCCAGCCTGCGCGGCCGCGGCCGCGACGGTCCGGTTCCAAAACCCCCCTGGGGCGGCCACGGCTTGGACCGGAGCGCCGAGCTGCTGCATCAGGGCCTGGCGCGATTCGACTAACTCTTGTACCTGCTCGCTCGGTGTCAGGGTCGTGAGCGGTCGATGGGTTGCGCCATGCGAACCGATCTCCATCCCAAGGAAGACGAGTGTGCGCAACTGTTCCCAGGTCATGTATCCGGGTTGGCCAATGTGCTTGGTCGTCACGAAAAAGGTCCCGGTGAACCGATAACGCACCAACAAGGGAGCGACGAACTCGAAATGGCTGGCATGTCCGTCATCGAATGTCAGCGCCACGGCCCGCTCTGGCAGCGTGCCAGTACCCTGCTGCCAGCCGCGAAACTCGCGCGAGCTAATCGTCTGAAAACTGCGCTTGCGCAATTGGGCCAACAGCGACTCGAGTTCGCCGACGGTCATCCGATAGAACGCGTCGCTGTGCGCCAACCCATTGGTTTGCTCGTCGACCACGTCATGAAACGTGAGGGCGACGACTCTCATCGCACGTGAGCGCAGTCCACCGCGGGGCTGTCGACTGTGGACTGGGGACTGTGGACGGGTTGCGCGGCTCTGCCCTGGTGATTCGGTCCCGGCAGTAAGCGAGTATAGAGTTGCCCCATTTCGGCCACCAGGCGCTCAAGCGTAAACTGCTCTTCGACCAGCCGACGACCGGCCTGTCCCATTCGCGCACACCGATCCGGATCGTCGAGCAGCCCAAGCACCGCCTGGGCTAAGGCGGCCGGGTCTTTTGTTGGGATCAAGAGCCCCGTCTGCCCATCTATGACCAGCTCTGGATTGCCGCCGACGGCGGTGGCGATGACCGGCTTGCCCATCGCCATCGCCTCGAGGATGGCATTGCAACAGCCTTCGTATGCAGACGTGACTACTGCAATGGAGCACGCGGCAAACACTGCGGGAATGTCCGGGTGATGGTCCAGAAAGACCGCGCGCGACGCCACGCCCAGGGCGCGGGCCAGCTGCTCCAGCGGCTCGCGCAATGGGCCGCTTCCGACGATGAGAAACCGCACCTGGGGGTGTTGCTGCGCGATGAGTGCGGCCGCGCGCAGGAACGTGTCATGATCCTTGACCGGGGACAGCCGGCCCACGATCCCAACCACCGGCGTGTGCACAGGCAGTTGCAGGTGCTGCCGAAGGCCAGTGGCGACGCGGGTTGGGTCAAACACCGACAGATCGATTCCGTTAGAGATCGTATGGATCTTTGCCCGACTCACCCGCTCTCGCGCGGCGACGACGTCGCCGATCACCCGCGCATTGACGGTGAATCCCTGGGTAATCCGTCGCAACAGCCGATCGATGGTCACATAGTGCGCTGGCTTGTCTGGCTCGACGCTGCGGACCGCGCTAACAATGACTGGCACGCGAGCCATCCAAGCCGCCACACGGCCATACAGACCCGCCGTGAACAGCCAGGTATGGACCAGCTGCGGACGAATCCGCCGCACCAGCCGCAGGAGCGAGAAAAACGTCGGCCAGGACCATGTGCCGGATTGCGCGATCAGCGTCAACGGCGTGCCGGTGCGCTGAATCATCTCAACATAGTCGCATTTGGTGGTCGACAGGCTGACGACATGCAGCACGAACCGATCGCGCGGCATCGCCTTCACCAGCTCAGTGAGTTGACGCTGGGCCCCACCCCGGCCCAAATCATCGATCACCAAGAGCACCGAAATCGGCGTCTGGAGTTGGCGCGGGATCCGGCTCATGGGAGAGTCCTCGCGAAGGCGGTCGTGGTCGATTGGAAGGTCACGACCCCTTCATCCTGCGTCGTGAACGTGACGAGCGTTCCGTCGCCGGCTGGGGTCGTCTGCACCTCACGCGCATCACCCAGGACGTTGACGCGCGGCGCGCGCACCTGCGCCTCAATGCGTTGGCCTGGCGCGGCGAGCCAGCGCACCGTGAACTGCTCCGGCGCAAACCGCAACAGCTCATAGGGCGCCGACCCGGTGAGAAACCGGTTGGCGTAGGGGGGAATGCGAAAATCCCGGTACTGGTTCGGATTCCCGCCAAGACCAGCTTCTGCGGCTTTCGCGATATTGTACGCTTCCCGGGCGGTCACATAATGCAGCACGTAGCGTGTGCCGTCGTTGTACCGATGCTCGAAGTCCGCGTAGAGATGCTCCGCGATTGACCCGAAGACCGCCTCGTCGTCACGGGCCACCGCGCCATGCGTGAAGGCCTTGATGAAAATCCATTCCGGCCGGCCGCGCACATGGACGCCAGCTCGGACCCAGGCGTCCACCCGCTGCGGGGTCGGTGGATCGTGGACCGTGAGATCACCATGATCATAGACCGGCCGCCAGCCACGCCACCGCACGACGCTGGGCCCTTCGAAGATCAAAAGATCGCCGGTGGCGGCGGCGGCGACGCGCATCAGCGTGCCGTGGTCATACGACTTCGGGCGAGTGGGGTCATCGGTGGCATAGTACAGCCGATTGACGATTCGCGGATGCATCGGCCCCCAGGATGGGTGCGTGAAATCAGCATAACAGCCCAGCTGGCGCAGCAAGATCAGCTCGTTGTTGATTCCGCAGGCCGCGCCATGGCGAGAATTGTCCAATGCCCATAACCCATGGATGAACCCAAACGTCGTGCGCGGCGTGGATTCAGCGGTCACCAACGCGCCCGTCACGTTTGAGAGCCGAATCATCCGCGTGATGTGCTCGAGGAAACTGGACTGGGTATCGCGATCATGGTGCAGATGCAGTTCGACCTCACCGTAGCCGTCGTAGCTGAGCCGGCTCAGTTGTTGCAGAAACCGCAGCGACTCGGCGCCATCAGACTGGCTGAAAAACCAGAACCAGGTATGCTGCGGCATGCGCCCATCGGCGTCATGATGCCGCTGGGCCAGGGCTGGATACGCCTGCATCCATCGATCCATCGTCTGCTGATCATGCGGCTCGAAATGGTCGGTCAACAGGAACATGATATGCGTGGGCCCTGTGGTCGCGACCGCTTCTTGCGGACGCAGCTGCTCTGCCAGATAGGCCCAGATCCATGGGTCGCGAGAATCGAGGCACAACGCGCCGACCAACGCCACCGCCAGCAGCGCCATTAGTGCAAGCCGCGCACGACCCGCCATCTTGGCTGACTGGCGCTGGACCGTCGGCCGCCGCAGCCGCGATGGATGGTTGCGGTCCAACTCCTGCGTGTAGACCGCCTCAACAGCGTGCACCATCTGTTCGACCGAGTAGGTCTGGCGAATGCGCTGCTGCCTCGTGGCAGCCTGAGCCTGATACGATGGCAAGTCTGCTAACCGGCTCACGATGACCTGGGCCAATCGCTGCGGATCGCCCGGAGCGACCAGGCCGTCATCGGCCTCTGGGCCGACGATACGCTCAATGTCTCCGACCCGTGTCGCCACGATTGGCAACCCGGCCGCCGCCGCTTCAATCACGGCGAGGGAGAGCGCTTCGCGCAGCGACGGCTGGACATACAGATCGGCCGCTGCCAGCCACCCGGCGATATCTGATTGCGCACCGGCGAAGATGACTCGATGGGTTAATCCGAGCCGCTCGCATTGCTGCTCGAGCGCTCGATGCTGCGAGCCCTCGCCGACCAGCACCAGGCGGGCTGACGGACATTCACGCGTCACCAACGCAAACGCGTCCATTAGATCAGCCTGGCCCTTCTCCAGCGAGAGTCTGCCGATGCTGATCATGACGTGGTGCCCATCAGACCACCCATAGTGCGCGCGGAGTTGTTGTCGAGCCTCTGGGGCAGACGGGAGCATGGCCGCGCCATTGGTGATCAATTGGCATTTGGCAACGGCGATCTTGGTGCGCCGAACATAGCGGTCCATCACATCCTGACCGACGAAGAGCACGCGGGCGGTGCGGCAAGACAACCATCGATCCAACAGAAAATGTCGCCGACGCCGCCACGGTTGTAGCCCGTGCTCATGCACGATCACCACAGGAACCTGCGCCAGCCACGCGGCCAGCCGGGCCCACAAGGCTGCACCCCACAAATGCGCATGCACGATCGCCGGGCGTTCCGAGCGCATGAGCCGCGTGAGCTGCCACAACAGTCGCAGATCGACCCCAGGGCGTTTGTGCAGGGCCATGACGGGAATATGCTGATTCTCCAGTTCACGCGCCAGCGCACCGGGCTGATTGAGGCAGACCACCATCGGAGTAAACCGGGCCGGGTCTAGACCAGCCGCCAGCGCTGTCACCACCCGCTCTGCCCCACCGATCTCCAGCGACCAAATCACCAGCATCACCTTGGCCGGACCATGGACAGAGGCGCTGGGCACAGGTCGAGGGGCGGGGGAATCTTCGGCGTGTAGCAATCCCTTCATCTGATTCACGAGCTGATTGAGATGGCGCTCGTCGTTGAACCGACGAGCGACCGTCTCGCGCGCCGCCTGACCATAGGCCTGGGCTGTAGCCGGATCGCGGGCCAACTGCTCGAGGACGTCGGCCAATTGATCCGGTCGGTTGGGCGAAACCAACACCCCGGTGCGCCCAGACTCCACCGCCTCTGGGATTCCGGACACGGTCGTCGAGACAACCGGCAGCCCGCTCGCCATCGCTTCAAGAATCACGTTGGGTAACCCGTCTCGATCCTGATTGGATGCGACGGTGCTTGGCAACACCAACGCAAATGCCTGTTGGTAGACAGCGCGCAGCGGCTCTTGTCCAAGTGCCGGTGACATCTCGACGTAGGACGCAAGGCCTAAATGATGGATCATCCGTCGCAATCGAGCCTGTAATGGCCCTTCTCCGACGATCCGCGCACGGAATCTCACGCCACGCGCCACCAGGCGGTGGTAGGCCTGCAACAGCGTGTCATATCCTTTGGTTTGAACGAGCCGGCCCACTGACAAGAACACCGGGGTTTGACCGTGACGGTATAGCGTGCTGACGGTGTCGCCCTTGAACTGTGTGAGATCCACGCCGTGATAGTTCAGCGCGATCCGCTGCCGCGCCTGTGGACATCGAACAGCCAGTTGTTGCCGGTTGTACTCTGTACAGGTGATGATCTGGTTGGCGGCCGCAGCTTTCGCCTCGAGTGACCGGTTGCGCACAAAGATGTCCCAGGCATGCGCCGTAAAACTAAACCGCACACCAAGACACCGGGCCGCGATGACCGCCGCGGTCGTCGGGAACGTAGCCCAATGCGCGTGGATATGCTGCACCCGGTCCGCGCGCATGCGCGACACCAGCGCGAGTGATTGACCCCAGACGACGATCGCCTTGGCCATGTCGAGCGGCGGCCAGCCATGATGGCGCAGCGTCCAACCCAGCATGGCCAGTCCACATCGTGGAGCGCGCGCCAGTTCGCGCAACGCCATGAGCCATGTCGACGGCGCGAACCAGGGCGCATAGGTGGTATAGCCCAACAGCGGCCGGGCCGCGTCGTGCACAATGCGATCGCGGCACCGCTTCAACGAGTAGATCCGGATCGGGATCCTGGCCCGGGCCAATGCGCTGAGCTCTCGCAGGACAAACGTCTCGTGCAATTCGGGAAATTGACTGACGATGATCGCCAGGCTCCTGCTCATGCCGTTGAGGTGCCGGGTGTGCTGGCACGTCGTAGGTGCCGCGCCTTGACCACCGCCACGCGCCCCTGGCGCAACTCTTCCCGCACCATCAACACCCCACGCATCACCAGCCCGCCCAGGATCCAGAAATAGCCGGACACTTCCTGCGCATCCATCCGGGAGCCGAACATGTTGGTCACGCACAGCCCGCCTAAGCCGGCGAGGAATCCCAGCGCAACGGATTTCAGCGTCGGGTCATCCGTATGGCGATACAGCCAATGGGTGTAGTACACCATCATCACCAGGACCATGAAGAACACCACCAGCGTCGGGATTCCCATTTCGGCAGCGATCAGCAAATAGCTGTTATGCGCATCCATCTCACCGATCCGCCGCTCGACATAGTGCGGAATATACGCGGGAAACGCCCCATAGCCCACACCCCAGAGCGGATGTTCCTTGATGATTTGTACCGCACCTTTCCAGATATCCAGCCGGGTCGCTGCGCTTTTCTCCAGATTCTGTTCCAGATCTTCATCCTCGATCGAATGGCCGGTCTTCATCGTATGGCCCATGCGATACCGGATCCCTGAGGGCAGCAGGATCGGGTTCGCCACGGCAAACAGCGCCAGTGCGACCATGACGAGAAACAACCACCGGCTTTTGAACCAGCACGCCGTCGCCCCGGCCGCCGCAAACCCCAGATACGCCCCGCGCGAGAACGTGACCATGATTCCGCGAAAGCATAGCGCGAACGGAATCAACAGCAGCCACGATTTGATTTGGGACGGCATCGTGAGAAAAAATCCCAGGAAGAGGAACATGTAATACACAAAGAACGCCCCCAAGGTATTCGAGTGCTCCGCGATTCCGCCGACCCGTGATTTCTCAAAACTGGAATCGGCCACGTGGCTATATTCGCGGATGGCCATCAGCGCCACCGCGGTCGTGACCACCATGATCAGCACGGCCACCCCTTTGAACGTGCGGCGATCGCGCACGACCCACAGGGTCAGAAAATAAAAGAAGATCGGGCTGACCCAGCGCTTGAGTGGGATCAACAGCTGCCAGAAATACCAGGACCCATATTCCCACCCGGCCCGGATCAGCGATGCGGCCCCTAAGAGGCAGAACAGCCAGATCACGCGATTGAGCGGCGTGCCCTGGAACAGCGGCTGGTGCTGCGACAACCGCTTGAGCGCATACGCGAGCAGCACCCAGACCGTCAGGATATTGGTGAGATTGAACGCCAGCGCCATGGTGCCGAAGTCCCCGACGAGCTTTCGGCTGAAGGGCAGATACGCGACGAGCATATAGAGCGGAATCTCCGGCGACTGGACCCCCAGCATGAACAGGCCCAACAGCCCGATTCCAGCCAACAGCCCAAGAATCGCGGAGGGGATCGCGATCTCTTTCGCGACCAGGACGGCAAACAAGCCGATGGCGCCGATCATCAACCAGATTCGTCGATCCATGCCGGTCGCCACCGACACCGCGGACACGCGCCTGGACGATACGCTTCGAATCATCGCGGCACCCTCTGGCGCGCGAGCAACCGATCATAGCACTCGCTGATCTGGGCGACGTTGCGCTCCATCGAAAATGCTGCGCGGACATGTTCCTGGCCATGACGGCCGAGCGCCGCGGCCCAGGCCGGCTGGTCCACGAGCTGCACGATCGCGGCAGCTAACGACGTCGCATCGGCCGGATCGACTAACACCCCGGTGCGGTCATGCTCAATCAGATCCACGATCCCGCCGCTGCGCGTCGCAATGACCGGCTTGCCGGCCGCCATGGCTTCAAGGACCACCAGCCCGAACGGCTCTGGCTCGATCGAGGCGTGCACGACCAGATCCGCGGCCGCATACACCGCCCAGGGATCTTGCCAATCCAGCCAGGTCACCTGCTCGGCGATTCCTAGTTGCTGGGCGCTCGCTTGCAGCGACGCGGCATAGGCTTGGTCCGGCGTTGGATCATGGCCGGCGATCACCCCGCGCAGATCCGGCCGGCGCCGCCGCGCCTGGGCCAGCGCTTGCAAGAACACCTGGTGTCCTTTCCAGGGGACTAACCGGCCGACCATCGCGGCGATCGGGCTGTCCGGCATCACACCAAGCCGATTCCGCAGATCGGATCGCTTCGCGTCCAGCGGATTGCATGGACCGTTGAGCAGCACCCCGTTGGGCACCGCGCGGATGACACGGCGGGGTAACTCTCGACGGTAGAAATCCGCCCCGGCGTGACTGATGCACACAAACTCATCGACGAATTGCGCGGCCCATCGCTCCATTCGCGTCAAGGACCGCCAGCCGTGGAGATGCGCCAGCACCCGGCAGCCGGCCAGCCGGGCGGCCAACAGCATGGGGACATGCGACAAGATCTCGTTATTCAGATGCACCACGCGTACCTGTTCGCGACGCAGCCATCGCGTGATCGCCGGCACCGCAAGAGCAAGCTGTGCGACGGTTCCCATCGCGTACACGACCGGACCAAGGAGGCGGGTGCGTGCCGCGCGCGCCGTCCACCGCCAGGGAAATCGCCAGCCGGGTTGCACCGTCACTAGAACGCGCTCGCGCAGTGTCACAATGAGCGGCCCGGCCGCGGCGGCCACGACGCGCACATCATAGCGGCGACGATCCAGGACCTGTACGAGGTCATTAAGGTACTTCGCGGTGCCGCCATAGCCGGTGCCGCTTTCCGCGACGGCGATGACCGGGCGAGGCATGACCGTCGTCGCCTGTTCGTCGACCCGCGCGTACTGCAGCAGCTGCTGCGTGACATGGCTCCAGGTCCATCGCGACTCAACGGCGGCCCGAGCGGCCCGACCCATCGCCTGCGCGGTGGCGCGATCATCCAACAGATGCGCTAACGCGGCGGCAAGGCCCTGCGTCGATTCGGCTGGTGGCACGAGCCATCCGTCAACGCCATGGGTGATGATCTCTGCCGGGCCGCCCTGGTCGAAGGCGATGACCGGCACGCCGCTCGCCATCGCTTCTACCACCACCATCCCGAACGGCTCGTTCCACACCGACGGACACACCAACACATCGCTCATCGAGAAATAGCTCTGGATCTGTTCCCGAGACACATGCCCGATGAATCGAATGCGCTGCTCCCACCCCTGAGCGAGCCGATGAAGTCGCTTGATGTACAGGGTCTGTCGCGGATCGGAAAACGTGTGGCTGCCCACAATCACCAGAGAAGCTGGAGTCGCTGACTGTCCGACGGCCTGCTGGAACGCCTCAATGAGCAGATGCACCCCTTTCGCCTCGACCAACCGGCCAACGTACAACACGATGGGACCATCTCCCAGACTCCATTGGCGACGCATCTGTTCGCGGCGATCCAGGTGTTGCCACCAGGGAGCAAACTGCGCTGGATTCACCCCGTTGAACAACACTCGGCAGCTAGCCGCCACGCGAGGATAGCGCGCAGCAATGGTGGCGGTCTGAAATCGGCTACAACCCGTGATGACATCACAGGACGTCAACGCCTGCTCAGCCCAGCTCCCAGCCTCAAGATGGCTGTCATTGTGCACCGAAAAGATGAGCCGAGCGCCTGGCAGCGCTCGGCGGATCCATGGGACAAACGGCAACCGGCTGTGCACCCAGACCACATCGGGTTGCAGACGCTTGAGCGTTCGCACCAGCCATTGGCGATACGGCTGATAGTAGTGCACTGAGCTGATCTGACGCAGCGGCAATCGCCAGGGCCGCAGCAGCAGACGATCGATGCGGGTGAATCGATACCGATGATACGTGCGGCCTGCCCGAACCTCAGACACGGGCAGCGCTGGATCGGCGATCCCCAACACCTGCACGTCATGACCGGTCAGCTCAGCCGCCACTTCTTCGATGCACGTTTCGACCGCCCCGCCTCGGATGGGCGGCACAGGAAACACCTCTGGGGCGACGATGGCGATCTTCATCCCACCCCCTGCGGTTGCCTCGTTCATGCCTTCAGTTGCAGGGCTGCCATTGGCAGCCGGCGCAGGGGGGTGTGATGGGATCATGTGGGTTGCATCTGCTGGCGCAGTGGGCGAATGGTGGCCGGTGGCGGCGACAGCGGCCGGCGCATCAGCCAGTCCAGGAAACAGTGCGCCATCGTGCTGAAGTACAGATGCCGGCGCAGCCAGTGCCACATCGCTTCTTCGTGATCGCCTCGCCGCCAAGCCAGGAACGCGCGCCAATGTAGGTCCAGATAGAACCGCACCATCCATAGCGGGACGCGGCAGAGGCTACGCTTGCCGCCTTGTTGCTGCAACAAGAGCGCATACCCGCGACCCATCTGGGCGAACCGTCGACTGAAAAACTTCGGCGTGACCCGAGTCGACTCCAACTTATGCAGCACGTTGGCCGCCGGCTGGTACACAACCTTATGTCCGGCGCGCAGGATCCGCAGAAACCATTCTGAATCTTCTGAGCCACCATGCTCAGCATTGAACCCGCCATACCGGACAAAGAGCGCCCGGCGGTACGCGCTGTTGTTGCCGATAAAGATCGTGCGCGCTGAGCGGACGTGAAACAGCGCCGACCCACGATCGACCAAGCCAAGCTGGCGTTCCAGCTTTTGACCCAGCCAGGCCGGCCGCTGGCCGATCCAAGACGGCCGAACCGGTCCGCCCACCCCGTCGGATTCATAGCGATGAAACGTCTCGTACATCGCGAGCAACCAGCCAGGGCCCAGGATCACATCATCGTCGGTGAACGCGACGAACTCGCCCGAGCTGAGATCCAAACCTCGGTTGAGCGCATACGACTTGCCTTGGTGACCTTCGAACGCATAGATCAGCGGTACCGGGTAGCTGCCCCGCGCCATCTCGATAGTGGCCCGGGTCGAATCGCTGGAATGGTTGTCGACGACGATCACCTCGAACCGAAACGCTCCGTTGGTCTGCTGCGCCGACAGATCGCGCAACACATCCTGCAAACTCATCGCCCGGTTATATGTGGCGATGATGACACTCACCAGTGGGAGCGATGCAGCGCTCATCTCGACTGTTGGGCCGGCAGCCCACTCCACTGGCGGGAACGACCGCACACCACCGCCGCGCACCAGGCCGGCCACATCTGGACCCGATGAAGAAACTGCTGTCCGTAATCGCGCAACATGATCTCTGGGACGAACCGGTCTTGCCACGGTCGAAACCGCACGACCGACATGACCCAGCGCGCGAGCCAACGACCCATGACCTGGTACCAACTCATCGGCATAATGGTCAGCAGATGGTACTTCCTCCACTGATGCAGATAGGCATGGTAGTAGCCGGTGCGGGCACGCCACTGTCGAAAATAGGCTGGGGTCATCCGTTCCGGGCCGATTTGATGCTGCACGACGGCGGTCGGTTCGTAGACGATGGTCAGGCCGGCCCGACGGCATCGTTGATAGTATTCGGTATCTTGGGTACGGGCCAACCGGACATCGTAGCCACCGACGCGTTCGACTACGTCCCGTCGGATGGCGACGTTGCCGCCGACCCAGCGGTAATACTTCAACAATCGGCGATCGCCGTAGTCGAGACAGCCTAAGGAATCCAGCCGGCGGACCATCTCATCGGTCAGCCATGCCGGCCGCGGGGCTGTCCAGCGCGGGACCACCTTGCCGCCGATGGCATCCGCAGCCTCTTCGCGGAAACATTGCCAGAGCCTGGCCAGCCAGGTAGGTGTGGCCAGGACATCATCATCGGTAAACGCCAGGAAGCGACCGCGCGCGTGAGCGATTCCGGTATTGAGCGCCCACGACTTGCCCCGTCGACCTTCGTAGCAGTAGCGCAGCGGCGCCGGAAAATCGGGTTGCAACGCCTTGACAGCGGCTCGTGTATGATCCGTCGACCCGTTGTCACTCACCAACACCTCGTAGGTGAACTGTCCATCGGTTGCTTGAAACGCCAACGTCTTCAGCGTCTGGCACAGGCTCTCAGCCCGGTTGTAGGTGGCCACGATAACGGTCCAGTCTGGCGCGACTCGAACCGGTTTCATCTATCCCCGCGGCCGCGCTGGGCCGCGCTGCGTCGGCCCAGCCCCTTCGCAACACTCTCTGGGTTGCGGCGGCATGGCGCCAACTCCGGCGTCTTGCCTCCTTGGCATAGGGCTTTGCCTACACCGTCGTCGTTGCTTGGAGCTGGCGGCCTGGCGCTCGCACCGCGGCTTACGCGGATAGAGGCACCCGGTTCTAACGACAACGCTTCAGGATTCATGAGGGCTCTGCCGAGGTCGGCACCGTCGGTGGTGGTGCCACACGCTGCCGGGTCATCGACGCTGCGGTCACGCGGCCGAGCGAGACCAACAAGGCTAGATAGGGCTTGATCGGCAGCCACAGCCGTGTGTTCCATGGGGTCTGCGGCGTGGCAAATCCACCGCCGAGCAACAGATCCCGACTGAGCCCGCGAGAAATCAGCGCTAAGGCAGAGCGGGTTTTGCCGCGTCGTAAGGCCGCGGTCCCGCACAGGTATTCGAGCTTGGCCAGCGATCGCTCGGTCGCCCGCGCATTGCCCAAGTCATCGCGATACAGCTCCAAGATTATTTCATAGTACCGTCGATAGCCTTCGTGGAGCCGCGCCAAGTCACTGGTAGTGCTCTTGCTGTGCCGACGATACTCAGCCACCGGCTCGTCGAGAAACCCGATCGCAAATCTCCGCGCGACCCGCAACCACAACTCATGATCTTCGACAGCTGGTAGCGTCGGATTAAACAACCCGACGGTATCCAAACAGGTCCGCCGGACGATGACGGTCGAGGTCGTGACGGTATTCGGCCCGTTGAGCAACTGCTCAAACGACCGCAGGACGGTGCGAGGCTCAAGCCGACGTTTCATCCGATCATCGACGTGGTACGACCACATGCGCGCGTACAACAGCCCCACTTCAGGATGGGCCAAGAGATACTCGAGCTGGCGCTCCAGCTTGTGTGGGAGCCACAAATCGTCCGAATCGAGAAACGCCACGTACGCGGCGCGGGCTTGCTGGATTCCGGCGTTGCGCGCCGCGGCGACGCCGCGATGTTCCTGTCGCAGATAGATCGCGCCAGGCGCGCACCGTTTCACGACGGCGGCGGTCTGGTCGCTTGAGCCATCATCGACGACGATGAGTTCAACATGCTGCACGGTCTGCCGTTGGACGCTGACGAGCGCTTCCTCGAGCATCGACGCTCGGTTAAACGTCGGAATAATAACGCTGACCAACGGCGGCGATGGCGGGATCATGCGGCGAGCGTCGCATCCGGTTTGGGTTCCCGTAGGAGCGGCAGATTGTCCAGGCCAGCCAGCCGTCGCACCGTGTTGATGACCCGCGGCAGCACATAGGTACTCCGAACCTTGGCGCTATGTTCCTTGACCCAATACAGCCGCCGGGCGGTCGATTCAGGAGCCAGGTTCCATTTGGCCGCAAACCGCTGGAGCGACTCGTCGGCCTTCGCCACGCTCCAGCGATACAACAAATACCGACGGTCGACCCCCCGCAGCGTCCAGATCCGTTCATAATCGTAGGCCACGACCGCTTGGGGCTCGAGCAGAATCCGCTGCTTGGCCTGCTCCATCCGCAGCACGTAATCGATGTGTTCGGCAATGGTCAGGTCATCGAGCAGCCCAACCGTCTCCAACAGCTGCTTGCGGAACAGCACGCAATGCCATTCAAAAAAATCGCTCGGTTTTCGACGACGGTCTGGGTAGTCCTCCAACCGCACCCCGGAGTATGGCATGACGCTGTCTAGGAACAGGCGGCCGTCGTGCTGGCGGCGGATCAGTTTGCCTTCGGCCACATGGATCTTGTGACTCGGATCGGTGATCCGGGTCGTCAAATAGATCGGATGCACACACCCAACCTGTTCCTCATCGGCGCAGGCGACGAGCGCTTCCAACCATCCGTCGAGCACTTCGACATCGTTGTCGATAAACACCACGTACTCTGTGTCGATCAACGGGATCGCCTGGTTGACCGCCTCGTGGGGATACAGCCATCGGTCTGACCACACGATCCGGCATGACGACCGCCGCTGCGCGATCTGCCGCAGCTGGCGTCGAATCGTCGACGGAGCGTGCCCTTCCATCACGAGTAACTTGAAGATCGGCGAGGTGACCGCATAGATCCGCTCGATGACGTCTGGGAACATGTTGAAACTTTCGCGCGGCACCACCACGATCGTGACACAGAGGTTCGGGGTGTTGTTCATGCGATCTCCTGCGCTTCGCTGGCGAAATGGCATCCGCGAGCCCCATCGCCGGTCCACTGGCTGCGCCAGTGATCCCATCGTTCTTGCGCAAATCCTCGGTGAAACCGCCACCACAGCTCAGCCGGCAGCCGAGTGACTTCATGAGAACCGATCCAGCGCGCTCGCGCATACCGGGTCGCTGCGCCGGCCAGACGACCCCATTCCCATGCTGGGAGCAGGCTGAGGCGATGGTGCCACTTCCAAGGCGACTGATGCGCCTGTGTGTGCCCGATGTCCTCAAACCAGCGTCGCAAGAACGCCGGGCTCACCCGCTCTGGATTGACCTTATGCTGCACGACGGCCGCCGGTTCATATACCAGGCACGCGCCGCGAGCAAGCCATCGCTGACACAGCTCCACATCTTCTCCGCCCACCCACCGGGCTCCTCGTCGGCCCAACGTGGAATCAAACCCGCCATACCGCGAGACAGACGCTTGGCGCAGCGCGCAGTTGGTCGTCAGAAACACCTCCCGCGGACTGGTGCATCGCTTGCGGAATGGGCCAAAATCGAGCGCCACAACCGGCCCTAACAGGTCGTCCGTGAGCCAGCCGGGTCGAGCCGTCAACCACAGCGGGTCGATTTTGCCGCCGACCAGATCGGCCGGTGTCGCCGCGAAGCTGTCCAACAGCGCAGCCACCCAACCTGGCCTGGCCATGGCGTCGTCATCAATAAACGCCACGTAGTCGCCCTGGGCGTGCTCCAGGCCGCAATTGCGCGCATACCCGACCCCTTGCCGCGGTTCGCGGACCTGCCGGACCGGCCATGGCGATTGTGCGCTCATCTGCTCGACGACCGACGAGGTGTGATCGGTGCTGTGATTGTCCACGACGATGATCTCCAGCGATCCTGCCGGCACGGTCTGGGTGATCAGCGATTGCAGCGTCTGGCGCAAGCTGTCGGCCCGATTAAAGGTGCACACGATCAGACTCATGCGGCTCATGCGAAGACCCGCGCCCAGGCGGTGGACATTAGACCCTGACCAGGGATTCTGCTGCTGGCTGATACACCGGCAGCGCTTCGAGCCGCTGACGGAACAACACGAAGCTCATGAGCGCCGCGATCCCTTCACTCAGCCTCTCAGCATTCGGCCCGTCGAGAAAATCCGCGACCAGCCGATTGACCGCTGCAGGATCGAACTGTTCTTCGAGCACGGGTTGATCGATAAGGGTCGATTCGATGAACTGGCGATTCGCCGAGCGGAACCATTCGGCGCAGTGCACGTAGCTTCCGTAGGCATGTCCCCCGACCCGGCCGCCGGTCCATCGCGACAGCGGCCCGCGTTGAAAGAAGACCCATCGCCAGTGCAACGCTGCGCGAAGGCGCGAATGCACCAGCGGCAACCCGCTCCCGGATCGAGGAATGCGGGCCAATCGCGGGAACTCCTGCCGGATCATCTGCAGATAGGCCTGCTTACCGATTCGCTGGCTGACCGGCAGCCGCAACATGAACTCCACAAACTCGCGGTCGGTGAAAGGGCTTGCCACATGGCAGCGGCTGCTGAGCAAATCGACTTGCGACATCGGATTCCACCGCCGTTGCCGCTGCATGAGCTCAGCCAAGACGACCCGGTCAGCCGGCTCCTGCGCGCGCGCGTCGTCAACGCTGCGGGCAAACATCGCCTTGGCGACACCGCGCACGCGGCGGTAGATGGCTGGACGCAACGTGCGCGCGAGCATGCGATCGTCGAATCCCACGGCGTAGAACGCGTAGCTGTCATCGACTAACGTCTGAGACGACCCCCTCTGGACCAGCGGATCGAGCGGTTTGCCGCCGCTGAGCACATCGCCGAGAAATCCGATCAGCAGCACATCCGTCGCGCGCGCCGCCTCCTCAAGCACGCAGGCACGATGCGCCCCATGGGTCGTGACCATCCCGTCTAAGAGCCACGCGTACGCTGGCCCATACTCCTCAAGGAACGTGTGCGGGATCTCGATGGCGTGATGCGCGCTACCGATCGCCTCGGCGATCTGGCGCGCAAACCGCACGTCATGCGCATGGGCATGGCCGGTCACCCACGTGTCCAACGACTCGCCTGGACGAATCCGCTGCGCCATCCCCGCGAGCGTGCGCGAGTCCAGCCCGCCGCTGATGAGCAGCCCGGCGCGCCGGTGGCCCTGCAGCCGACGCTCAACCGCGGTCTGCACCCGCGCGGCGTATTCATCCACCGCACGCTGCTCATTCTGCAAGGCCGGGTCAGCCTGAAACGCGGGCTGCCAATACGAGGCGACTGACACGCGCCCCTGGTGCCAGACCAGCACGCTGGCCGGCGGGAGCAAGCGGACCGCCTGCAGCAGCGTGCGGTCATCTTGCAGGTGGCCGAACGTCAACAACTCTGCCAGCGCTTGCTCATCAATCGCGCGGCTGATCTGCGGCAGCACCGCCAAGCTCTTGAGCTCCGAGGACCAGGCCAGCGCGTTCTCATCGTGCCAGAGGTGCAGCCGCTTCAGACCGAGGCGATCGTTGACGATCGTCAATCGTCGATCCTCCTGATCCCACACGCTGATCAGGTACTCCCCATTCAATCCCGACAGAGCTGCCGCGCCGCCGGCGCACCAGCGGACCAACAGCTGGACGGCAGGGGCCTGCCTCGAATCTGTCCAGGGGTCATACCAGGTCCCAACATAGGCTAACTGGTACCGGCCCAACTCGGCGATTCCAGCTTGTCGGCCAGCCTGCAGATCCACGGTCGCGCCAGCATACTGGCCCTGCGCCCACGCGTGGACCCGATAGTCTGGGCAATGTCGCATCGGCTTAACCATCGCGTCGATCTGTCTTAGTTCGACGGCCTCACGATGGACATACCCTACGAGGCCTGGCATCGGATCAGCTCGTGACGGATGAGGGTTCGGCCTGTCCCACATCATCCGTCCACTCATGATCCAAGTGGACCGTGCCACGGGTCGTGTGGAGCGATGTCACATGAAAGTACCGTTGGTGACAAAAGCGAACGAACGGGATCGGGTTGCGCCCCTCATGGATTCCAATCATCACCTGGTAGGTGTTCGGCAACAGATTCAATGCGGCGTATTGCAGCGTGACCGTGCCTGGTCCTTCCCAGACGGTCCACGCCAATCCTGAGGCGGCCGTCGAAGCTTCATGACAGATCAATCCATCAAGCCGCTCCAGCGTCACGGTAACCGATGGCTGCTGGATCGGCCGATGCGCCACGAACGGAATCCGGACCTGGACCGGATCGCCGGTGTCAAACGTGTCCCGCTCCTCGCCAGCTGCGGTCAGCAATTGGACCTGACCCAGCTCCAGCTCAGCCGGCTCGGTGGTCGCCTCTACTCCAGTCTTTGCTGTCGCCGGCTGAAACCGTTTGCGCAGAACCTCCTGACGGTAGTAGAGAATCGTCTCAGCCGGAGCGCCGTCGCGCAGCACCATCCCTTGTTCCAGCAGCAGCACCCGATCACACAGCCGCTGCACCGCCTCAAGGTTGTGTGAGATAAACAGGATCGTCGTGCCGTTGGCCTTCAGGTCCAAGATGCGTTGATAGCATTTCTGCTGGAATGACAGATCGCCCACTGCGAGCACCTCGTCGACCAGCAAGATCTCCGGGTGCGTGTGCGCGGCGATCGCGAACCCGAGCCGCACCGCCATGCCGGACGAATACCGTTTGACCGGCATCTCCAAGAACCGCTCCAGCTCTGAAAAGTGCACGATGGAATCAAATAGCCGGTCGATCTGTTTGTGCCGCAACCCCATGATCGTCCCGTTGAGGTAGATGTTTTCCCGGCCGGTCAAATCCGGATGAAATCCGGCGCCCACCTCAATGAGCGCGGCTAACACCCCATCGACCCGGATATGGCCCTTGGTCTGTTTGCAGATCCGCGAGAGCAGTTTGAGGATCGTGCTTTTGCCGGCCCCGTTCGGGCCGATGATCCCCAGCGTTTCACCGCGCTGCACGTGAAAACTCACATCGCGCAGCGCCCAAAATTCGCCGTCGTGCACCGTCGTGGCTGGCGCCCGGCCGGTGAGTCGGGCCACCAGGGCTGGCAGCGCATCGCGCAGGCTGTCGTGCTTTGATCCGATCTGATACTGTTTCCACACCTGCTCAAACGTCACGGACATACCGATCCCCCGTCCCTCTGGCCCCGCCACCCCTTGCTCTGTCATCACCCTGACCTGGCCATGCCCAACGCTGCCTGACGCACCCGCTCATCCCAGCGATAGACGATCACCTGATTCTGCCCCTCGTCGCCATCGATCGCCGGCACCGGCTCCAGCCGGGCTTGGATGTAGTCGCGCACCGCCGGCGGCACCGCATGCGCAGAGTTCAGTCGGATCTGATCAATCAGGATCCACCCGCGCGGATTCTGCCGGATGACTGTTTTCAACTCGTCAAGCGAGGTGACCATGGGTCGGCCGGCATAGCCGTCGACATACAGCCCATCCGTTGGCCGGCGGACCGCTGGAAATCCGGCATTGTCGACGTGCACGTTGTTCATCACATAGCTCGCTGGTCGGCCGAGATAGTGCAGCGTCGCCAGCGGCATCGAGGTCAGCACCACATCCTGGCTTCCCAGCCGACGCGCCAGCCAGGTGTAACAACTCCGCCATGGCGGGGCAGGAAACTGCTGCGAGGCTGTCCCAACCTCCCAGATCCATGGATTCAGGACCAACAGCAACAGCGCAGTCGCAGCGACGGTCGCTGACAGTCGCCGGCTGACACGCAACAGGGTCAGCCAGTGACCCACCATGGCGGCGACCGGCATGATCAGCCAGGGCAACAGATACAGCACGTACCGCGGCGTCTTCCAATCGAACACAAACGAATGGAGCAGAAACAGCACCGTGCCGATACAGATCAGATACCAGGCCAGCGCCTGATCGCGCCGCCACAGCCACCACAACGAGATCGGATACGCGATCAGGATCGTCGGATACACCGCCCACCACCGACGCAGATAAAATCCCCAGTCGTACCGGGCCCACGCGGCCCAGTTCGGGACTGTGTTGATGTCAGCCCACAGCTTCACCGGGTCGATCAACCCGAGCCCAAGCATCGCGGCCACGGCGATGACCCCAAGTCCACTCAGCACCCGGTACCGCAAGTCGCCAGTCAGAAACGCTTGCCCGAGGATAAACAACCCCACCGAGATCACAAACGTCTGGGCCAACGAATGGACGATGATCGTAAGCGCCCAGACCCCGGTCGCCACAGCAGCCCACAGCCATCGGCGATGACGCGGCCCTTCGAGCGATTCCCAGGTGGCCCACGCGGCAGCGATCATGCCGGCATGAAACAACGTGTACATCCGGCAGTTTTTCGCGGCCAGGATCCACCACGGAGCGGTGGCCAGAATGCCGGCCGTCAGCAGCGCAGCCGCCTCACCAATCCATCGACGTGTGAACCCATAGATCAGGCACAACCCGACCAGGTCGATCACCACGCTCGGCCATCGCGCGCTGGCATCGCTGGTGCCGAACCAGCGAAACGATTGGGCCACCAGCCAGGTGTACGGCAAGCTTCGGGTGTACAGGTTGCCTGACGGCAGCCGTGGCTGGCCGGCCTCATTCAACGACTGGGCCGCAAACACATGCAGATATTCGTCGATATCCAGACTGGGCTGCCCTAATCCCCACACCCGCAAGCCGAGGGCTATCGCGAGAATCCCCATGAAAGCCAACCGGCCATAGAGTGAGCCAGGTGAGGACGACTCAACGCTCATCGGTGCGTCCCGGCCGGCACCGCTATCGCCGATGACCCCTTTGATGTCGTCCCTGGCTCGGTCAGCCGTCCATCTGCGGCTACTGGCACTCCTGTCGCCGACCCTGCCTTCGGCGTGGGGCCCGGCTTCGTCGGACACGTCTGTGGGGTGCAGGCCAACAGCCGTGGACGACGGGCCGCGACCGCGCGGTAGATCCGCGGCCCGATCATCGACGCCCCAGGAAGATAGAACAACGCCAACACCGGCCACAGCGCTGGGATCTCCTGCAACAGTCGACGAAACGCCAAGAATCCGACGCGAACCGTTCCATCGGGCAACAACAGGTGCATCTCGCGTTGGCACGCGTCGAACGTCAACTGCGGATATCGGGTGGTGACCTGCGGCCAGCGCGACTCCAGCGGACTGTACACCAGCCGACCGAACCAATCGCACGACTGCAGCACCGCGATCGTGCGCCGACACAGCGAGCACAGGCCGTCGAACAGCAGCTCAGGTCGGCGCTCGACGGCCGGGCGCGGGCGATGCGCAGCAAGCCAAGCGACCATGCGGTGCCATGGCACGAACGCGGCGTACAACACGATATACGACGTGAAATCGGCGCGCATCGAGTAGGTAATCCCGACGTGCAACAACGCGCCAACCGGCAGATAGATCCATGCCAGTCGTGGCCAGATGACGGCCAGCACGAAGGTGGATTCAAAGAGGACCGTCACCCAGGACAGGACTAGCGCCAACAGATGGTATTGGCTGAGCCAGACACCCAGCGAGCTGTCCCATCGCAGGCCATCTTGCAACAGGTAGTACTGCAACGTGTACCCGTTCAGCCAATGCAGCCCGCCGTGCGCCCATTTGCTGATTCCGGCTGACGCGTAGACCAGGACGAACATCCACTGGATGAGTCGCAGCGGCCAGCCGGCCAGAGCATGCCGCGTCATCAAGTCGGCTTGCGGCGTCCAGCGTGCCTGGCGCCCGGCGGCCATGGCGCGACGGCGGATCGAATCCCATGACAACGCCTCGCCGCACGGCGACAAGGCCAACACCACCAAGGCGATGGTGAACAGCGCATCATCATGATGCAGGTCGTTGAACGAATACTTGTACGCGCCAAAGAAGAGGTTGCCCAGCGCGAATAGCGGCATGGTCACGCGGGTTCGCCAACCAATCAGTGCCATGGCCCCGGTGATCAGCACGACCCACATGATCACCTGTACCGCCACGGCGGATGGCCGCGCATGCCACCCGACCGGCCACATCAAGAGATGCAGCAGCGGCGGCGGATTGAACAACCAGTTGGGAAATGTGGAGAGTGCATCGACCCATCGCCATGGGCCAACGGTCTGCAACCACCACAGCCGGGTCGCGACCACCACTAGCCGGCACACCGCCAGATCGACGAGCGGGGCTGGGGCAAACCAATACGCATCCCACCGATCGCGCCATCGCATCACTGGGCCTCTGACGATGATGGCTCGGTCCAACGAATCTCCCGCAAGACCGAGGGCGTGCCCACCGCCGGACCGTGCTCGCTCAGGACTATGGGATGATTCTCCAACCGGAACCCGACGAGTTGGACCCCATGCCGTTGCTCGTAGATCCGCGCGTACCGACGCAGCACCTCGACGTTGGGGTGCTCGCTTAATACCCCATGCACCGGCCCGCGAAAAAATTTCCAGAATCCCAAGCCCAGCTCTTTCGGCGTCAGTTCCACCGGCGAGCCATCCAAGACGCACCCGTACAGCACGTACCGCGTGACCGGGTCGTCCTTGTCGTACGCTCGGCTGTACATCGGATAGTCGACAAACGGCCACAGAAACTCCGACGATTCGTGGTACAGAGAGAGAAACGGGTTGACCACCGCGATCACCTGCAGACCCAAGAATCCAAAAATGAGCAGGCTGATGACCGATCGAGTCCGCGATGCGGGTGCCGTCGCGTTCATCCGCCCCGCTCCTCTTCCACGACATAGTCGCTCAGTTGCCGCGCATGGGTGAAGATCATCAGCTCGCCCAGCAGCCCGAGCGACGCGATCTGCACCCCAATGACGACCAGTAGCACCGCCAACAGCAACAGCGGCCGGTGTCCGACCGCCATGCCCAACGCCACCTTCGTGTAGATCAGGTAGCTGCCGATGGCCAGCCCGGACAACAGGCTGGCCAGCCCCACCAGCCCAAACAGGTGCAGCGGCCGTTTCATGAATCGGGCCAGGAACGCGAGCGTCAACAAATCCAGCAATCGCCGCACGTACGACGCCGGCGAACGAGCGCCGATCTCGTGCTTGCCTGGCTGCTGCGGCACCTGCACTTCGCAACACCGGTAGCCTCGCTGCGCCGCGAAGATCGGCAGAAATCGATGCAGGTCACCGTAGATCGGCAGCTCGCATAAGACCTCGCGGCGCATCGCGCGCATCCGACAGTTCAGATCATGCACCCGGGTCTTCGTCAACCATCCGGCCAACCCATTAAATGCCGCCGAGGCCATCCGGTTGACCCGAGATTCGGATCGTGGCCATCGCCAGGCACACACCAGATCCGCCCCATTAGCCAGCGGCGCCAGCAACGTTGGCACATACTCGAGCGCCACGTGGAGATACGGATCCAGCGTCAGCAACAGATCGGCCCGGGCAGCTTGGGCCGCAATCGCCAGTGCGGCGGACTCCCCCACATGCCGATGAAGCCGCAAGACGCGAATTTCGGAAAACTGCTCGGCCAACGCGCGCACCCGAGCCTGGGTGTGCGAGCCGGTTGCCTCATCCACAATCAGCACTTCGTAGTCGCCGACTGACGGCGTGAGAATTCGCCGCAGTGAGTCGCAGATCCCGGCCAGGTCCTCATACCGAGATCCCAACAACATCACGACCGACAACGCCGGCGTCGGGCCGGCCAGGGTTGGCACGAGCACGTCCAGGCTTGAGCGTGTCCTCATGATGTCACCTGGCCCAAACCTTGACCGCTGACCAGGCCAGCGGTGCGCATCAACACCGCCGCGCTGTGGTCTGACGACGAACCGATCACCCGCCATCCCAACTCGACCGCCCAGCGGCTGACGATCGCGCGCTCGTCGAAGCGATGCACGTCGTCGAGGATCATGATCGCCTCATTGGCGAGCCGCTGGGCCAGCAGCGGCCCGGCCGGATACCGGGACAACCGTTGAAGCCCGCCAGGCGGCCCATCGACGAACAGCAGATCGATCGGCGCGGGGAATTGCACCGTTGTCAGATCGTACCAGCGCCACTGGTGTCCATTGAGCCGGTGGGGCACCAGCGGCACGGTCAGAACCTGCGCCCAAGCCGACACGCCGTGCACGCGCAGCCAGCTTCGCGTTTGCTCGGCGTACACCGGATCATGCTCCAGCGACACCACCGATCCGTGACCGAGCGTGCGGACCGCGTAGGCGAAGACGAGCGTCGAGATCCCTGACCCGCACTCGACGATCATCCCAGGCCGTTGCTCAAAGACCGTCGTGACCAACAACCGCGCCAGCGTCGGGTGTACTGCCCATCCAGAAAAGACCGGCAGCGGAACTTCCGGTTTGAGCGCCATCGTCAGTGCCAGGATCGCCTCGCTACGGCGCGCCTGCTCTCGCATTCCCCGCAAGACGGCCAATTGCATCGTCAGCCCAGCCACCAACGCCGTCACGAGCGCCAGCCAGCGCCCGGCCGCCGGTCCGATCCACCCGCCAGCCATCCCGACGGCTGCTGCCCCTAGAGCGATGACCAGCGCGCCGCCGAGATCATCTCGTGACAACCCGTTGCGCACTCCGGCCACATACCGGGCGAGGCGGCCGGATAACGGCGACATCGGCGACCCGCCCGCCATCAGCTCATTTCTCCGACGATCAGCCGTTCAGGTCGCACATGCGCGGTCGCCAAACACAGCTCGGCGAGCCAGCCGACGATCAGCAGATGCCCGGTGAGCCACAGCAGCAGCACGATGCTGCCTGGCAAGACCTGCGAGACGTGAATGTACGGGCCGACATACCATTTCCACGAGACGGCGAAGAGCGCGATCCCCATCCATGCAGATCCCAGCGCCATGGCGCCGAACAGCCGCAACGGTTTGTTGGAGAATCGAATCAGCAGCGCCACGCGGAGCATGTCCAGCGCGACCCGCCACGTTCGGGACAGCGTGTACTTGGTCTTCCCATAGCGACGAGGCCGATGGGCGACGCGCAGCTCGGTGACCCGAGCCCCCGTCAAGGTGCCCAGCGCGGGGATAAACCGATGGAACTCTGCGTACAGCGGCGTGCGCTTGATCATGTCGGCCCGAGAGGCCTTGAGCGAACAGCCGTAATCGTGCAGATGGACACCGGTGATCCACCCGATCAGACGGTTGGCGACGATCGAAGGGACGCGACGGGTCCACAGCTTGTCCTGTCGACGGTGACGCCACCCGCAGACGATGTCACACCCCTCGTCGATCCGCGCTAACAGTCGCGGGATATCGGCTGGATCATTCTGCAAATCCCCATCCAGAGTCACGATGACCTGGCCGCGGGCTCGCGCGATCCCGCACGCCATCGCCGCGGTCTGCCCAAAATTGCGCTTGAACCGGATCAGACAAATCCGCGGATCGGCGCTGCAGCACGCGGTTAGCGCCGGCCAGGTCCCATCCTGGCTGCCATCGTCGACAAAGATTAACTCACATGGCGCGCTGATCCTGTCCGCGGCGCGTGTCAGCTCTCGCACTAGCTGCGGGACGCTGTCGACTTCATTAAAGAGCGGGACCACCATCGACACCGCTGGCACAACCTCGGCCTGGTCTGCGGCCACTCCGTTGGTCGGGACGTCAAAACGCTGCGTCATCTTGCACCTGGAACAGGCTGCGGATTACCTTCGAGTACCCCAGACGGAACAGCCCCTGCTTGCCATGGCCTGGCAGCCGCCACAAGAAATCCCCAGGCCAGCGCGGGATAAATTGAAGCGACGCCGGCCAGTCGACCGTCCCCACGCCGGCGACCTCGTCCGGGAATCCGCCAAAGATGGCCCGATACCCGGCCCGCGCAACGGCCTGCACCGCCACCCGGCCGCACAGATTCCACGGCGGGCCGAATGCTTCGACCGTATGGCCGCCCAGCCGGGATTCAATCAAGGTCTTGGACCCGGCGATCTCCTGCTCAATCGCGCGCTGTTGTTCCTCAACCGTCTCATACTGACCATTGGGGCGCTGGCTGCGCAGGTGATTCATCACAAGGCGCCGCAATGCGCTGGACCATCCGCGAGACCGAAAGCAGTCCGCACCACCATGCCGCTCCACGTACCGCACGCACGCCGCGCGCAACCGCTCATCATCGAAATATCGCGGGCGATCCCCGAGCCGGGGCGCCAGATCATAGATCGGACTTCCCCACGGCAGCTCATCCAACCGCCGCTCAGCACCGGCGTGGCGGACGATGATGTTCCTGGTCAATCGCCGCGGCAGTTCCGGATTCAGAAACCCGACGATCCGCGGCGCGACAAACATGCGCACGTGCGTCAGCGAATGCGACTGGATCTCGATCACGCCGCTGGCCTGCAACGCGGACACCTGCGCCCAGGACAGAAACGTGCGGCCATCGCTACCCTGGATCGGCGTCTCGCTGATGCCTGCCGGCACAATAAACGCCGTGGCCCGATAGCCATACCGTTCCAACAGCGGGGCGGCAATCTGGGAGACCGACTCTTCTCCATCATCGAACGCCAGCATGATCCGGCGGCCGTTCGTCACCGGCGAGGACCGCCACAGCTCAGACGCGATGATCGTCTCATAGCCGTTCCTGCGCAAGAACTCCAGCACGCGGGAGAACGACAGCCATTCCACACGATGGTACAAGAACACCGGGACCTGCCGATTGATCATCCCGGTATAGACAAACCCCGGGTATTGGTGTCGCTGAAATCGCGTCCACACCGTCTGCATCTTCTTGGCGACACCCGCGGTCAGGTCCCGACTCCTGCGCTCGAGCATCACACGATCCGGATCCGCGCGCCAGGTGTCCCAATGCCGCCATAGATACCGGAGGATCAAGCAGGCCATGATCCCCAAGGCGACGCACAAGCCCACCGCCACCCCGGCATCACCCCCTCGTGCCGCGCCGATGATCATGGCTCCGACGGCCAGCACGGCTCCTGGCAGAAACACGTGGAGGGTCAGCCGGCGCTGATTCCCAATCACACGGATCAGCGTCCAACTGGGCCACGCCAACATGAATAGCGAAATCGCCACGAGGATCCACAGCGCCATCGGCAACACCTCATCGATCGGCTGCTGCGGCAAAAACTTTGGCAACAGGATTGGCCCGACCACGGCGCACAATCCCAGTTGCGCGACCGCCAACCCGGCCATGACCAGGGTGAAATGACCCAGCGCGCGAGCGCGCTGCTGATGTGTCTTGAGCCGTCCAAAGGTCAGCGCCATCACCGCGGCCATCATTCCCGGCGCCAACGTGCCGATCGCCCCAAGTTTCAGCGCGATGGTAAACGTCCCGACCAGCGCCAGCGGCACCAGATAGCTGAGGATGGTCGGGCCCATCGACATGATCAGATTGAATACCGCGCGGTTGATGTGATCCCAAAACACGAAATCACGCAGACTGTCCCAGATGAGTTGGCGCGTCCCGACAACCCGCACCCGCAGATGGAGCTGGATATGGCACGCCATTGCCCAGATCAGCGCGCTGAGTCCATTGGCCGCCACCGCCAGCCCAAGGTAGAGCGGCACCGACGGCCGCCACAGAAACACGCCCAGGGCGGTGAGCTGTCCGAAGCTGATCACCGCACCGAGAATCGTCGCGGTTCCCTGCCGACCACGGACGAGAAACGCCAGCCGGTACAAATCACGCAACGCGAGCAGGGTGAGCGCACACAGGAGCAGCCACATGGCCGAGCCCACCCCAGGCTGGCCTGCGGCCACCATCGCCAGCGCCACCACGCCGGCCAGCATCCAGAGCGCCACCGACTCCACCACCCAAAACACCACGCCGGCTGAGAAGTCGCGCTGGAATTGGTCCAGCGTTTGTTCACCGCTCCGGAGCCAGCTGCGAGGAAATCCGAGCTGGCCGAATGCGAACAGGGCGACATAGCCATCAGCCGCCCCCAGCATCCCAATGTCGCTACTGGCGACGTTGTGCGCCAGGCAAAAGAAGTAGACCGCTTTGACGACCTTGTCGAGCACGAGGTCGATCAATTGCAAGACGGACAGTCGAGCGAACTGTCGGAGCATGCTAGTGCCGTTCCAACTTTTTACGCCACGTATCAACTGTGCGGTCTAGCAGGAGCGGTTGGTCGTTGCCCAAACGGATCGTGAGGTTCATCAAGTTGGAACGGCACTAGTTGGGAACTCCTGACGCTGAGAGGTGTGCGCGCTCGTCTGCCTCGGGAGCCACGCCGTGTGGTCGATGCGCCCACACGGCCCGCTCAAGGAGCGCGACATACGAATCGCCAAACTGTTTGAGCCGGTGATACTGCAGCACGTATCGGCGGCCTCGAACCCCGATGTCGTGTCGCAGGGTGGCCGACTGGGCCAGCGCCTGCAGCCGGTCGGCATAGAGAAGCGGTTCCCACGATGGGATGAACTGACGGCCCAACTGCGGATCCCGCTCCACGATCGTCATCGCCGCGCCCACTCGGCTGGCGACTATCGGCAGCCCGCAAGCCATCGCCTCTAACAGGGCCAGACTCGACGCTTCATGTCGACTCGGAAAGAAGAAGGCATTACAGGCGTTGTACAGTTGTGGCATTTTTTCATAGGGGACGCCAGCCAGCGGAATCATCCCATCGCTTGGGATCGCTCCATGACATGGGAGCGCCGCAACGAGCGCGCGACCTGCCGGACGATATCAAACCCTTTGCGGCGATCAGGCCGACCGACAAAGAGGGCTAAGAATCGATGCGGCGGCAATCCGAACAGCTGCCGCAGGGCTTGGCGGTCAGATCCCGGACAAAACTTCGAGGTGTCCACCGCGTTTTCGATCACGCCATCGACCTGCAACCCGTGATACCGTGCCCACTGATCCGCGCATTCCTGTGACACGGCCACGCGGATCTTCCCCTGCGCGCTCAGGCAATGAAAGAAGCCGTACAGGTATCGAAATTTCACATAGGTATGCCATCGAAACCACCCGCGGCTGGCTGTGGCCGCTACCGCACTCGTGCCATGGAACACCACGACCGCAGGATCGAATCGTACCTGCCATCCATACATGCCATTGCACAGGACGATATCGAACGACTGAGCGTCTGCCTGGAATCGGCGGCCGAGGTCGTACGCCAGCTTTGGATCTCCCAAGCGCAGGCGCTGCCACACGCTGCGGCCCTGATTCGGCAAGCTGGTCCGGTCGAACACGGTCACGGTATGCCCTTTGGACTCGAGCGCTTGCTGCAGTACAAACACAAACCGCTCCACACCCCCGACGCTGTTGGGCGGAAATGGCGTCACGATCGCAATCCTCATCGCTCGCCCACTGGTTGCGCCTGCCAGGCTTCAACGCTCGCCGGCATACGAACGGACGGTGCCTGAACGATGGCCGGATTATGAAGCGGCAGCAACTCTTCATACATCTGCCGAAGCTGCGCGGCGATTCGATCCGATGAAAACAGCGTGCGGGCGCGCGCCAAGCCAAGCCGCCCCAACGCTTGTCGTCTGGCCGGATCAAGCAGTAACCCCTTGAGGGCTTCGGCCAAATCATGTGAATCGTTCGGCTGGACAAGCACGCCAGCCTCGCCCACCACCTCGGCAATCGCCCCACACCGCGTCGCCACGACCGGCACCCCGCACGCCATACTTTCAGCCAGCACATGGCCAAACTGCTCGGATACCGTTCGGGTTGAAATGCTGGGCAGGACAAACAGATCCGCGAGATTCATCATAGTGGGGACCTGGTCGTACGCCACGCTGCGAATGAAGGTGATCGTGTGCTCCAGGCCCAGCGACGCCACGCGTTGCTGCAGCGCGCGGCGTTGCGGACCATCGCCCACAACGAGACAGCGCAGGCGCAGCGCCTGCACCGCTGGCTCAGCCACGATCAGCTTGATCGCGTCAATCAGCGCGTGCACCCCCTTTTCCCAGACGAGCCGGGTCATCGTCAGCAGCACGGGTTGCCCTGGCTCAAGGCCGTAGCGCTGTTGCCAGCTCGCATCTTTCTGGCGAGGAGCAAACGTTTCGGTGTCGACTCCATGGCCAATGACGCGAATCTTGTCCGCCGGTACCCCTTCCAGCATCAAGGCGTCTTTCGCTCGTTGCGTGCGGGCCATAAACAGATCCGCTTCCTGCCGCAGGACACGGCGGAGATGCCGGACGATGGGCGAGTGGTTCCGCTGGAACGGGATCACCTCGTGCTGCGAGATCACCAGACGAAACCCCAGCGATCGCTTGAGCCGGGCCGCCTGATACGAGAAAAAGAATAACGACTCCGCCGTATGCACGATGGCGGTACCGGCTAACGCGCGACGCAGCCCGAACATCACCCCATCGATTCCGAGCCATTTGGAGATGATCCCGCGCGGAATCGGAATGAGCCGCTTCGGCAGCCAGCGATAGAAATCCTCGAGGCTGCGCACCCGCTGAATCGGAATAGGCGAGCCGGCCAATGGATACCGATTGTACCGGCCAGTGATGGCGGTCAGATGGAACCGGTCGAGGAGCGGCTTGAGATAATCCGTCTCAAACCGGCCCAGGTAGGCGCCGCGCAGATACACCACGCGGGGCTTGCGGCTTAACGCCTCGATCCGATCCATGAGCGGCTGCAACACCGCCTCGGTCGAATAGTGCGCCTGCAACCAGGTAACATCATCAGGAGCGGCCGGCCCACCCTGAGCAAGCCGTTCGTTGATGGCGTGCGCGAACCGCTCGATCGGGACGACGGTGAGCCCGCGCAACCGCTGCACCGGCAGCCCCTCGGCGCCGACCGGTGTGGCGATCACCGGTTTGCCGCAGGCTAAAGCTTCCATCGTTTTCATCCGCATGCCCCCGCCGCGCAGGACCGGCACGATGACCAGGCTGGCCTGTCGCAGATAGGGTGCCACGTCGTCGACAAACCCGGTGAACTGCAGACCTGGATCGCTGGCCAGCGACGCAGGATATCCGCCGATCATCTGGAAGACCGCGTGCGGATGCCGGGCGATCACCTCAGGCAGGATCCGGGTTCGAATCACATCGACCGCCTCCCGATTGGGCTGATAGTG
>JAHFGT010000067.1 GCA_023247275.1 Candidatus Omnitrophota bacterium | reverse complement strand
AGGCTAAGGCCCGGCGCAGATGCGATTCAGCGGTGTCCGGCTGGGGGAAGGCGAGCTGATCACCGTTCGCGGGTGCTGTCCCGGGCGTCACCGACGAGGATTGGTTCGCGGGGATCGGATCAGGCTCGATCGACTGAATCTCCTCCCGCGAGAAGACCACTTCCCCGCGGTCGAGCTGAACCCACACGGCGTGAGGATCTTGCTTGCTGATCTTGCCCTCAATCCGATTCCCATTCTTGAGGTGGATGATCTCGGCTGAGGCGGCTCTGCTGAACATCCCGCAGACGATGACGACCGCCGCGGTGATTCTACTGAGCCGGCAGCCAACAGACGCCGCGTTCACCGTTTGCTCACCAGCAGCACTCCCCACGCCACCAACCCGATCCCGGTCCATCGGCCGAGTGACGAGTCGGCCGGCTGGAGTTTCTCGACGAGGACAAACAGGCTCAGGCCGGCGATCCAGATCACGTTCATGACACCGGCGACGAACAACAACACCATCAATAGCCAGCAACATCCGACGCAGAACAGTCCATGGCGCCACCCCATCGCCCAGGCGCCGCGCCAGCCTTCCCGCCATTCGGCGGTCAGGACACCCAGCGGCGAGCGACACCGGGTCAAGCAGGCTCGCTTGAGTGGGGTCAATTGAAACATCCCGGCCGCGATCAGGATGAATCCGCCGATCCAGGGGTGACCCAGCGTCATGCTGGACGATAACAGCGCGGCGCGATGCAGGCCCCATTGCGCCAGGGTCGCGAGCAGACTAAACCCGGTCCACGCTGCCAGGTATCCGACCACAAACATCGCCGTCGGCACAAACGGCCTGGCCTGTTGGCGACGATTCCGATTGACCGCGGCAAAAATCAGGATCATCGGCGCAGCCGATGGGAGCATCATGGCGACCATCATGACCGCCCACATGATGAACATCGCCACCCCATCGCGCCATGTCCAGGCGCCGCACAGGGGCGTTGTCACAGAGCTGGCCATCGGCATCGCGCAGTGTCGGCTCAACTCCCACGTGTACCACCAGGCCAACGCGGTCACCGCCGCGATCCCGACCTGGATCAGCCGGCGATCCTGCTTGACGATTACTTCTAGCATCTCGAAATTCCCACGTGTCGATTCGTGAACCGGTGTACGGGTCGTTAAGATGCGGATACACGACCCGTGTACTCGTACACCGGTTCACCTGTACACGAATCGGTTCTTGACTAGTTGGCGTATTTCACTCGCGAAACAAACCCGGCGTGTGACGGCCACGCAAAGTTCAACTCCCCAGCCGACGCTTGCCAGTTCGCCGACACGCATTCAGCGACTTTGAAGATAAACCCGGTGTCATGGTCAACGCGCAACCCCTCGGGTTGGCCGGTCACCGGGTTTTTGATCGGCTGCATCGTCATGGACGCGACGCGGCCGATCTTGGCCTGGCTGTTGCGCCCGTCGAGCTTGAACTCAATCGGCACGTACTGCGGCTCGAGCACCTTGGACAGGGTCATGGCAATCACCTCAAACGGCATGCCGCCAGCCTTGCCGCTGGCGATCTGCAGCAACGCGTCGCGCTGCTCAGGGGTGGCTCGCTCATCGAACAGCAACTGTGCGACCCCGTTGCCCAGGTGCAGCGCGCCAGGCCAGCGCGCGACGAATCCGAACGACAGCCCGTCCAGCCGAACGTTCCCGTAGCGACCGGTGGCAATCCGCCAGACGCCCGTGCCTTCGCACGCGCCACGCGTCGGCGGGGCCTCAAATTCGCACGGGCACCCGTAATCGCAATTGCACGCCTGCAAATAATCGGCCTCCATCGTCCATTGCACCGTTGTCCCCGTGGAGTGCTGCTGGGCCTGTGTCGCCATCTTGGCGCCTCCTTGTTGTGACTACTCGACCGCCAGTTCGACCAGAATCGGATGGTGATCTGAGCCATGGCTGGGACCCACCAGCCGGTGATGCACGACCAGTCCAGGCGAGACCAGGCAATGGTCGATCGGAATGCCCAACGGACCAAGCCCGGCCGGCCAGCTCGCCTGCACCCCAAACCCACGACGCGTATCCTGCAGTCCGCTAGCGCGAATCAATTCGCCAAACGCCCAGGACCATGGCGATGTATTGAGATCGCCCAGCAGCAGCACCGGTCTTGTCTCGGCACGGACCAGCGCCGCCAGCTCTCTGAGCATGGTATTCCTCACCGCCGAGTCTCGTGGGCTCAGCGGCGACATCGCATGAACACCGATCACCGTCAGCGGTCGCTCGCCGACATGGACTCGAGCGATCACCGCCGGCAACCGATACGGACCAAGCCGTCGGATCGATGCCTCGTCCAACGGAATCCGGCTGGCCAGCGCGATTCCAAACGCATCCTCGCGCGGCTGTCCAATCACCGATGGATAGTCTGTGCGCGCCTGCTGCAGCCGTTCAATCCACCGCTGATCACACTCCTCGAGCACGACGATGTCCGGCTTGACGGACTGGAGATACTCGAACGCGCGATCCGGGGTGGGATTGATTCGGGAGACGTTGAACTGCACCGCGCGCAGGACCAGGCTATTCGGCTGGGCGGCGACGGTGCCGACGTACGACGGCAAGAGGTAAGCGGCATTGAGCCCTGCGGCCAACATCGCCGGCAGGATCAGCGATGAGCGGCGGATGACGGCAGCCGCGACCAAGCAGACGATTCCACCCAAGGCGCACTGCAGTCGGAAATGGCTGGCGAGCTCGCACAGCCACAGTGAGCGGCCCAACAGCGGAGCCAGGGTTCCAAGCCACACCGCAGCGATGAGCCATCCGATGAGCTGGTATCCACGAGACGGCGCGGCGATCGTTCGAGGTGTGTCCATCTGATCGCCGTAACTCTGAGTCGGTCAGCCTGCGGTTGGCGTGGTCGGCAGGATCGGTAGTTCCGGCGTGCGGCTAGTGGGCGGAGATGGGGGCAGATGTGTGGCCATCTGTCGGAACGCCTCCAGCGTGAACTTCGCATACCGCTTTGCCGGCTCGGCCGGCTGGCGCGATCCCGGATGCAACAGCTCAACGATGTCCAACCACATACCGTCTCGCGAATAGGCCGCGATGTCATGCCGCTGGGTGTCCATCCGGATCGCGTCCTCTGGACAGGCCTCAACGCAATAGCCGCAGTAGACACACTTGCCCAGATCGATGTCGAAGCTCTTAGCGAACTTCTCCACATTGGGATCCGGATGCTCGCCAGGCGTGATATAGATACAGTGCGCCGGGCAGATGGTCTCGCACATCATGCACGCCACGCACCGCGGCGTCCCGTCCTCGCGCTGGGTCAGCCGATGGCGCGTGCGCAGCCGGGGGGCGGTCTGACGCAACTCATCCGGATACTGAATCGTCACCGACGCCGCGTGATCTTTGTACAAGCCGACTCGATGTGCCAGATGGAGAAACAGATTCCGCCAAAAATGGCGCGAGGTCAGCAGCAACCCTTGGGCCACCGCCGGCAAATAGGTGCGCTCCCACCAGGTGAGTTCGCGGCGCGTGTGCGCATCGCGGATGGCATGCAGCAGTTGATTGCTGAGTGTCTCGCGTGGCTTAGGCATGGGCAACGATCAGGATCCCGGTCAGAACAATATTGACGAGCGACAGCGGAAATAAGATTTTCCACCCTAGATGCATGAGCTGATCATACCGAAACCGCGGCAGCGTCCAGCGGATCAACATGAAAAACCAGATGAACGCCATGACTTTGATGGTAAACGACACAACACCCAGCGCCACATAGGTCAGATGAGATACCGGCACGATCGCGTGCCATGGGAAATAGAATCCATCAGGGGCCAGCCAGGGCACCTGCCAGCCGCCGAAAAACAGCGTCGTGGTCAGCGCGGCGACCAACACGACCTCGACAAAATCGGTCAGGAAGAACAATCCGAACTTCATGCCGCTGTATTCGGTGAAGTAGCCGATAATCTCTGGCTCGCCCTCGGGGAGATCAAACGGCACCCGCTTGGTCTCTGCCAGCGCCGCGGTCATGAACACCAGGCAGCCGATGGGCTGGAAGAAGACACCCCACGCCGGCAACCAGCCCCAGAGGGTCACCCCGCCCTGCTTCGCCACGATCTGTTGCAGATCCAGACTGCCGGCCCATACCACGATTCCAATCAACGACACGCCCAGCGCGATCTCATACCCGAGCATCTGCGACGCCGCGCGCAACCCACCCAGCGTCGCCAGGTTATTGCCCGAGGCCATCCCGCCGAGGATGACGCCATAGATTCCGATCGATGCCAGCGCCAGAATGAACAACAACCCGGCGTTGATGTTCGCGACCTGGAGCGGGATCTGCCGACCCCAGAGCTCGACGGTGGGGCCGATCGGGATCGCGATAAACGCCATAAGCGCGAACAACACCGAGAGAAACGGGGCGAGCGTATGCAGAAACCGGTCAGCGGTGACTGGGATGAAATCTTCCTTCGTGAACAGTTTGAGGACATCGGCCAGCGCGTTGAGAATCCCCAAGCTGCCCACCTTGCGCAAGAGCCAATTGATCGGCGCGCCCAGCGGCCCGAGCCAGCGGATCGTGAAGTACGCCCGGTTGGCGCCGATCCGGTCCTGCATCAAGGCGCTCTGCTTGCGCTCAAGCCAGGTCTGCATGCCGGCGAAGTTGAGCACCCCGCCAAGCACCAGACCACACACACCCACTTTAATTGCAAGATCAACCCACATCGATACGTGTACGGGTGTACGGGTGTACGGGTGTACGGGTCGCCTGATCGAGCGAATTGATTAAACTATGCAGCATGGCCGTAATCCGACGAGCTGTTCCGCGCAGCTGTGTATAGTGTTCAGGTGTCACGCACTGCTGTCGATTGAGCACAATGAGCATGGAAACGCACTCTCGTGCAGAATCGATCGCTGTTCCATAGTAACGCGCCCGCTCTTTCCTTGAAGATTTCCCTGTCCCTTCAGCTAGATTGTTTGAAATCGATAGTGCAGCTCTGATAAGTTGATCACCGACGGAATACTTCACATCCCGTGGTAACTTACGAGACACTGAAAAAATGGTATCGAGGAATTGCAAGGCGAGCTGATAGACATCAAGTTTTTCAAAATCAAACAGCCGACTGTCACTTTCAATCATTTCTACCTGTACACCCGTACACCTGTTCACCTGTACACGAATCAAACTTTGAGGAGCATGCCCTGCTCTCCGAGCCTGTCGTAGGTGAGCCCTTGGAACGCGGGCTCCTTGGCTGCCATCTCCGTGAAGATCGTTGGCGCATCGGGAAAGTTGACGTCGATGCCAAGGCGAGCCGCCAAGGCCCCGAGGATCGCCCATTCTGGTTTGGCCTCAGCCCATGGATCGACAGCCGTCATCAGCCGCTGAACCCGGCCCTGGAAATTGGTGAACGTCCCGTCCTTTTCCGCGTACACCGCGCTGGGTAACACCAGATGAGCCAGCTCAGCCGTCGGATTGTGGTTGGCGCCGATGAAGACCAGTCGCTCCACATTCGCCGCCACCTCGCGCAGCCGCGCCTCGCCGAACAGCGGCGCTACGTCTTGCGTGAAGATGATAAACGCTGTGAATTTCTTGGCGGCGGCCTGCTCGATCAGCGACTGCGCCCCCTCAACCAATCCGAGCGCTTGAGCCCCTGTGGCGTTGGGCGAACGATCCGCCTGCAACAGCAACTCGTCGGCTGTTCCAGTCGTCGGCCGTTGGAAGACGAGATGACGCACGCCGAGCGCCCCAAACACCCGCTTTGCGGCGTACAGGTCTTCGTTGGTCAGATGGGATGAGAGCATGACGCCCACCTGGTCAAGCTGCTTGGCCTGTTGCAGCCGCTGTAACGCAGCGCCCAGCTGCTCGATCCCGTCTTCCCATCGGGCTTGACGCTTGGCGCCATTCTGCCCGAGCAGCACATGGGTCAGCCGGTTGTCGTCGACGAATTTGTAGCCGTACCGGCCCACATCGCACATCCACCACTGGTTCACGTCTGGGTTATACCGCGGCTTGAGCCGCATCACCCTGGCCCCGTCCGCGATATGCGCAAACCATTGCCGCTCGCGATTGTAATGGATCTGGATATTGCACCCGCGCGAGCAGCCTGGGCAGACCGAGTTGGCCGCGCCTAAGTACCAGACGCGGCATTTGAACCGGAAGTCGCGATCCGTCAGCGCGCCGACCGGGCAGATATCGACCACGTTGCCGGAATAGTTGTTGGTCAATGCTTTGCCAGGATGCAGTCCGATCTCAGAATGATCGCCCCGATTGAAAATCCCAAACTCTCCGGTCTTGCTGATCTCATCGGTAAACCGCACACACCGCGAGCACAAGATGCACCGCTCAGCGTCGAGCATCACGGTCGGCCCGATCGGTACGGCTTTGGGCTTCTTGATTTTCTGCTCGTTGAACTTGGGATCGTACAGGCCATGCTGCATATAGTAGTCTTGCAGCCAACACTCGCCAGCCTGGTCGCACACCGGGCAGTCGAGCGGATGGTTGATGAGCAAAAATTCGAGTACATCGCGCCGGCCGGTGAGCGTCTTGTCGCTGGTCGTGTTGACGACCATGCCATCGGCCGCTTGGGTATAGCAGGCGATCTGCAGTTTGGGTGCTCCGGCGATCTCGACCAGGCAGATGCGGCAGTTGCCGGCAATCGACAAGCCCGGATGGTAGCAGTAGAACGGCACTGGGCTCCCGACTTTCTCGCATGCCTGGAGAATCGTCGTGCCGTCCGGCACCGTCACCGGCTTGCCATCAATCGTCAATGTAATGGTTTTGGCGGACGGCTCAGGCATGGCTATGTGATATGGAATGCGCCAGCAGATGCCAGAACAATGAGGAGCCCAATTCCGGACATGAGGAAAAACCCTCCAAGCAATCGAGACATCTTTTTAAGCTTCTCTTCATCGCGAATAACAACATCCAGACCAAAAACTCGGGCGTGTTTTCTCCACGCCCATTCAATCCACAGATCTTTGCGGAACAACAAGAGATACGCCTGTCCAAAGATGAGGCTGAACAGCCATAACGCCACCACGACCATCCCAATATTCATGGAGATCCTATGGATTCTGACTCATTGAAATGTCCTGATAAACCGCCGGACGTCATCGTGATCGCCCACCATCAAGAACGTCACAACATCTTGTTGGACCGTAAAGAGCAGGCGGCGCGCCAGGCTGATTCGCGCCTCAAACACGATACCCAGCTTTTCGCGGGCGAAGAGCTTCTTGAGGCCAAGCCCTTCCGGCGCACGGCGCGTTTCGCAGTACGCTACGATTTGCTCGATGGCCTCAGCCGCCCTGCGTCGGTCGTGCAGCGGGACGCGGCGCAGGCTCTTTTCATACCGCACCGCGTACTCAAACCGCATTACCGAGACTTCTTGGCGAGCTGCTTGGCGTACGCGACCGCCTCTTTCGCGGTGTGAAAGATCTTCCTCCCCCGCTCAGGCTTGCTGACCCACCGCAGGAGCTCTTCATACGCCCGGTCTGGGATCTTCTCCTCGACGGTCACCGGCTTCAGACAAATGAGGCCCCCGCGGTACTGCACATCGAAATACCGGTCTTCCTCGCTCACCCCGGCTTCTGCCAGCACCCGTTTTGGAATGCTCACTTGGTTCCCACGCGTCCGCTTGACCAACATCACTTATCACCTCCTCGACGGAAGTATATCATATTTTCATGATATAGTATTTTACTATTTTAATGTAATGCGGCACCCGCCGCCGGTGGGATCGACGCGCATGTGCCGTCGTGGATATGGGCTTCAAACTCGTCGCGGAATTTGGCAATGTAGCTTTGCACCGGCCAGGCCGCCGCGTCGGCGAACACGCAGATCGTGCGGCCTTCCATGTTG
>JAHFGT010000020.1 GCA_023247275.1 Candidatus Omnitrophota bacterium | reverse complement strand
GCTGCAGTCGCTGCGCGAGAAGCAACACCCAGAGTATCTCGCGGTGGCGTTTGATGTGGGCAAACCGACCTTTCGACATCAGCAGTTTGAATCGTACAAGGCGCACCGCAAGCCGATGCCGGACGAACTGATCGGCCAGCTTCCGACCATCAAAGCCCTGCTCAAGGCGTATCGGATCCCGGTGTTCGAGCGTGAAGGATTTGAGGCTGAAGACGTGCTCGCCACCATCGCGCGCCGGATCGTCGGACCGCAACTCGACGTGTTCCTGGTCACCGGGGATAAGGATGCGCTGCAGTTGATCAGCGATCACATCCAGGTCTACAACCCGCATAAGGATGAGGCGTTGTTGGATGCCGAGGCGGTTCAAGCCCGGTACGGAATCCGGCCTGAACAAATGGCCGACCTGTTGGCCTTAATGGGTGATCAAACCGACAATATTCCCGGGGTGAAGGGAATCGGCGAAAAAACCGCGGTCCAGCTGCTGCAACGATTCGGCAGCATCGAGTCGCTCTACCAACGGCTTCACGAAGTAGATCAAGCCGCGCAGCGACGCAGCCTAGAGCAGGGACGGGAGCAGCTTCAGCTCTCCAAAGCGCTGACCACGATCGATTCGCACGTGCCGTTGGAGTTGACGCTTGAGGATCTGGTCGTGCAGGAGCCGGATTGGACGGCGGTGCGAACACTGTATCGCGAATTGGAATTTACCCGACTGCTCCAAGCGCTGGATTCGCAGATCCCGACTCAGTCGACCACCGATCACGACACACTCGTCGTTGCCACATCGGCTGATGGCGATCGATGGGCTGACTGGCTGGAGCAGGATCGGTCTGCGCCTGTGGCCGTACTGGCCTGGCCAGTTGGTGAGCCGAGCCACTCGGTTCGGGTGGCGATGGCTCGCCATGCCACCCAGGCCTGGGTCGCCACGTTGACGCCAGAGTTGCTCGCGACATCGTCAGGCCGACGGATCGCCGCATGGCTGGCCGATCCATCGATCACCAAGCTAAGTCACAACGGCAAACAGCTGATGCGATGGCTCAGGCATGTTGGCGCGCCATTGGCCGGACTGCGTGGCGATACGATGCTGGCCGCGTATCTGCTCAATCCGGCTCGATCCCATGAACAGCTTGGCGACCTGGTCGATGAATACTTACAGCAGAGGCTCGGACCTGCGCCAAGCCTGGAGGCGCCTTCGCTGGCCGAGCTGACACCCCCCTTGGTCGAGCCCTATGGCCGTCTGGCATCCGCCGTCGTCTCGTTGCACGCTCGGTTGGTGGACCAGCTCACGGCCCAAGGATTACGCTCGCTATATGACGACCTCGAACTGCCGGTGCTTGAGGTTCTCGCCCAGATGGAAGCCACCGGGGTGGCGCTCGACCTGGAGCACTTGGCCGGCTTACGCGCGACGATGCAAGGCCAATTAGGTCGCCTGGTCGAAGAGATCTCCCAGCTCGCTGGCTGCTCATTTAATCTGAATTCGCCGAAACAACTGGCTGGTGTATTGTTCGATCGTCTGCACCTGCCGATCATCAAGCGCACCAAGACCGGCGCATCAACCGACAACGATGTGTTGCGTCAACTCGCGGCTCACCATCCGTTGCCGCAGCAGCTGATGCAGTACCGGGAGTTGTCCAAGCTAGTGTCCACGTACCTGGAGGCCTTACCGAAACTCGTCGACCCAACCACTGGGCGGCTGCATACTTCGTTCAACCAAACCGGCACGGCAACCGGTCGGTTGTCGTCGAGCGAACCGAACTTGCAGAATATCCCCATCCGCACAGAGGTGGGCCGGTCTATTCGAAAGGCGTTCATCCCAGGTATGCTTGAAGGGGTGCTGGTCGCCGCGGATTACTCGCAGATCGAACTGCGGATGTTGGCTCACCTCTCCGGCGATGAGCGGCTCGTCGAAGCGTTTCACCGTGATCAGGACATCCATCGGGTCACGGCCTCGCTGATCTATGGAATCCCAGAAGCCGAGGTTCAGCGCGAACAGCGGTATGCTATGAAAGCCGTGAATTACGGCGTGCTCTACGGAATGACGGCCCACGGACTGTCAAAGGAACTCGGGGTGTCGTACCAAGAGGCCCAGGCCTTCATTGACGCCTACTTCGCCCGATACCCGAAGGTGCGCGCCTATCTGGATTCGCAGATCGCCAAGGCCAAGCGGGATGGATTTGTGGAAACCGTCCTGGGCCGACGGCGGTATATTGCTGAAGTCAACAGCCCGGATCCAGTCATCCGACAGTTTGGCGAACGCATGGCGGTCAATGCCCCGATTCAAGGCACCGCCGCGGATGTGATTAAGCAAGCGATGGTGCGGCTTACGGCCGCGCTGCGAACCGAGCGACTGGCGGCCAAATTGGTGCTCCAGGTCCATGATGAGCTGGTGTGCGAATCGCCCCGGCAGGAACTGGCCGCGACGACCCAGGCAATCCGACAAGCTATGGAGTCTGCGATGACGTTGTCGGTGCCCCTGGCGGTCACGATGAAGGCTGGTCCGAACTGGCTCGATCTCGAAGAACTTCCTCGATAACAAACGACACGTCAAATCCGCATGTTGGTGATTGGAATCACCGGGAGTGTTGGAACTGGCAAAACCACCGTCGCCCGGATGTTCGCGGAACTCGGCGCCAAGGTGCTGGATGCTGATGCGCTCATCCACGAAGCCCTGGAGCCGAACCAGCGTGCCTGGCGACAGCTGGTCAAGCGGTTCGGGCCAGCAATCCTCAACGCCGACCAGACGATCAACCGGAGCCGGCTGGCCGCGATCATTTTCAATGATGAGCAGCAGCGTCGGGACATTGAAGCCCTCCTGCACCCGTATGTGCGGCGACGGATGGGTGAAGCGATCCGCCGGTTGCGCCGATCCGGTCGGGTCCGCGCCGTCGTCTTGGATGTGCCGTTGCTCATCGAAACCGGCACCCATCGATCCGTCGACCTGGTCGTGGTGGTGACCGCACCGGCGCGCGTACAGCGGCGCCGGCTGCGCAGCAAATTCGGCTGGTCAGACCGAGAGATTCAGGCTCGAAGTCGCGCGCAATGGGATGTGTCGGCCAAGGTGGCCTTGGCTGACGCGGTGATTGATAACGCCAATGGCGTGGAGGCCACGCGAACACAGGTGGAGCGTCTATGGAACAGTCTGGAACGGCCCAAGCGTCTGCGACGCAGACGAAGCTTGACATCGCGGCACTGAAAGATCTGAAGATCCCTGAACTGAACCGGGTCGCGCGCGAACTCGGTGTTAACGGGATCTCGGGGTTGAAGAAACAGGATCTGATCTTCCGGATCCTCTCGGCCCAAACCGAGCGAGAAGGGCTGATCTTTTCCTCTGGGGTCCTCGAGATTCTCAGCGACGGGTTTGGATTCCTGCGCTCGCCGAACTACAACTATCTCCCATGCCCGGATGATATCTACGTCTCGCCCTCGCAGATCCGTCGGTTTGATCTGCGGACCGGAGATGTGGTCAACGGGCAAGTCCGGCCACCGAAAGAAGGCGAGCGGTATTTCGCGTTGCTAAAAGTCGAAGCGGTCAACGGGGAAAACCCGGAAGAATCAAAGGTCAAAGTCAACTTCGATAACCTGACACCGATCTATCCAAATCAGCGGTTTGGGTTGGAGACGAACCCGAAAGAAATTTCGACCAGGATCATGGACCTATTGACCCCGATCGGCAAAGGACAACGTGGATTGATCGTCGCGCCCCCGTACAGCGGCAAAACGATCTTGCTGCAGAAGATGGCCAATGCCATCACGACGAATGTCCCAGATGTGGTCCTCATCGTCCTGCTCATCGATGAGCGTCCGGAAGAGGTCACCGATATGCAACGGTCGGTCCGCGGCGAAGTGATTTCGTCGACATTCGATGAACCGGCTGACCGGCATATCCAGGTCGCCGAGATCGTCTTGGAAAAAGCCAAGCGTCAGGTCGAGCACAAGAAGGACGTGGTCATTCTGCTGGACAGTATCACCCGCTTGGCTCGTGCGTACAACACCGTCGAGCCGCACAGCGGCCGGGTTCTGACCGGTGGGTTAGACGCGAACGCGCTGCATAAACCGAAGCGGTTTTTTGGCTCGGCCCGTGGCGTGGAAGAAGGCGGCAGCCTGACGATCATCGGCACCTGCTTGGTCGATACCGGCTCGCGGATGGATGAAGTGATCTTTGAAGAGTTCAAAGGCACCGGCAACATGGAGCTGACGCTGGACCGCAACCTGTTCCAACGACGGATCTACCCGGCGATCGACATCCGTCGCTCGAATACCCGACGTGAAGAATTGTTGATCGTGAACGACGAGCTGCAGAAGATCTGGGTGCTCCGCAAGGTGCTCCACGAGATGGACCCGGTGCAAGCCATGGAGCTACTTATCGACCGGCTGTCGAAGACGAAGTCGAATCAAGAGTTTCTCGCGAGTCTGGCCAAAAAAGGGTAACCATGACTTACGCGTCGTGTACAGGTGAACGAGTGCACGGGTGTACCGGTAAGGGCCCTCTACGGACCTGTCCACCTGTTTCACCTGTCCACCCGTTCACGAATAGGAGGTAGTTTGATATGAAAGCAGGAATTCATCCGGACTACGTTGACGCGACGATTACGTGCACCTGCGGTGCCGCGTATCACACCCGATCCACGAAGCCGAAGATCCACGTGGAGATTTGCGCCAGCTGTCACCCCTTCTTCACCGGACAGCAAAAGGTGATGGATACCGCTGGTCGTGTCGAGAAGTTCCGCCGCAAATATACTCGGAAGAGTTCGCCAACCCTGTAAGCGCCTTCCGTCCGCGAATCGCCCGACCCCAACATGCAGCTTCCGTCACAGCGCCTGCTCGAGGAGCTGGCGAGCCTCGACCGGCGCTATGCCGAGCTCGAACACCAAGCGGCCACGCTGGCCAGCCAACCCAGCGAACGCGGCGCGACGAACAAACGGTACCAGGAGTTCACTAAGGAGCTCGCAGCGCTGCGGGAACTGGTCATGGCGTACCGGACCTACCAGCGGGTCGACCAGGAAGCCGGTGAGGCCGAGTCGCTCTCTCATGCGCAAGGGGATGCGGACCTGCGTGAAATGGCGAAAGAGGAAGGCGCCCAGTTGCGCCAGCAGCAGATCCGGATCTTGAGCGAACTGGAACGGTTGTGGTTCGCCCGCTATGCTGAACCAGAACATCCACTGATCATTGAAATCCGCGCCGGCACCGGGGGATTGGAAGCCAGTTTGTTCGTTGGCGATTTGTACCGGATGTATACCAAGTACGCGGCGGCCTCCACACTCTCCACGGAATTATTAGAAAGCCAGCGTACCGAAGCCGGCGGGCTCAAGGAAATCGCGTTCGCGGTCAAAGGCCTGACCGCGTGGCAGCGTTTTAAATATGAAAGTGGCGTCCATCGCGTCCAGCGGGTGCCCACCACCGAAGCGCAAGGACGAATCCATACCTCCACTGTCACCGTCGCCGTACTCCCCGAACCCCAGGACGTCGAGTTGCCGCCGATTCCGTCAAAGGACTTAGAGATCGACGTGTATCGGTCGTCTGGTCCGGGCGGGCAAGGGGTCAATACCACCGACTCAGCGGTCCGAATCCGACATCGGCCGACCGGACTGGTCGTAACCTGTCAAGATGAGCGCAGCCAGCTTCGGAATAAGGAGAAAGCCCTACGGGTGTTGCGGGCTCGCCTGCTGGACCGGCTGCAGCAAGAACGCCAAGACCAGATTGCGACCGACCGCAAGAAACAGGTGGGCACCGGTGAGCGCAGCGAGAAGATTCGCACCTACAATTTTCCGGATCGGCGGGTGACCGATCACCGGATCGGCGTCACGCTCCACAAACTCGATGCCATTCTCAACGGCGAACTACAAGAACTGGTTGACGCCCTGGTGGCCGCAGAACGGGCGAAGCAACTCGACCGTCGGCCATGACCGGTGAGGGCGCTTCCTCGTCTGTACGGCAATTGATCGCCGACGCCAGCCATCGACTGGGCTCCACAGACCCTGCGGTCGCGCGACATGAGGCCGAATGGCTGTTAGCAGGCCTGCTCCATGTGAGACCGGTGGAGCTGTATGTTGATGACGTGCCCATTTCGTCTCAGATCGCCGACACCTTTCATGCAGGGATCGCCGCGCGGGCCGGTGGCCAGCCGTTACAGTATGTGGTTGGAGCTGCCGAGTTTTTTGGCCGGTCGTTCTCTGTGGCGCCTGGGGTGTTCATCCCCCGACCTGAGACTGAGACCATCGTTCAAGTTATGGTCGACTCGTTGGCCATCCCTCGTGGCCAACCCCTTCGGTTACTGGAGCTTGGCACCGGCACCGGCTGCATCGCGATTACGCTGGCTCGCCAGCTTCCGACTTGTGTTGTCGTCGCCGTTGAGCTATCATGGAAGGCACTTTGGGTCGCCTGGAACAACGCGGTACGTCATCAGGTGGTTGATCGGATCTGTTGGGTGCAAGGCTCTTGGTGTGACGCGATTCAGGGTCAGTTCGACGGTCTCATTGCTAACCCTCCGTATATTCCCAGCACCCGCGTTGATGGGCTGCCATTGGATGTGCGCCAGGAGCCACGCGTCAGCCTAGACGGCGGTCCGGACGGACTGGACGCCTTGCTGCACATCATGACCGAGGCGTCGCGGCTGGTGCGACTCGGCGGTCCGATTGTCGTTGAATGCGGGGAAGATCAAGTTGCCCCATTGTGCGCGTGGGCACGCCATGCCACATGGATGGAGACGGTCCGGCCGATTCATGATCTGGCTGGTCGGCCTCGGGGTGTGGTGATGACCGCTGCCCCCGGTGCCAAGATCTCTGGCCCTGACGGCGCGTAACGCCGGACGCATGATCTCCAAGCTCTTTATCAACCGGACTGGTCCGTTGCACGGTCGAGTGACCGTGCACGGGGCAAAAAATGCGGTCCTGCCTATCATGGCGGCCTGTCTGCTGACTGAGGAACGCTCGATTGTCGAGAATGTCCCACGAGTCAGCGACGTGTTGCTGATGGCCGATATCCTGCGTGGACTGGGTGTCGCCGTTGATTTGTCCGGCGATGTGCTGACGATTACCCCAGGGCAGTATGCCGGTACCGTGGCTCCCTATGAGCTGGTGAGCCGGATGCGGGGATCGATCTGTGTCTTAGGGCCGCTTCTTGCCAAACAGCGGACCGCGCAAGTGTCCATTCCAGGCGGCTGTGTGATCGGCGCACGACCGATTGACCTTCATCTGAAGGGATTGCAGCGGCTCGGTGCGACCATCGCCACCGAGCATGGCTATGTGACAGCCACCGCCCCACAGGGATTGCGTGGCGCACAGATTCATTTGGCCGGGATGTTTGGCTCGTCGGTCCTGGGCACCGGCAACGTGATGATGGCTGCCACCTTGGCCCATGGCACGACGATGATTGAGCATGCGGCCTGCGAGCCAGAGGTTTCTGACCTGGCCAACTGTTTGATCGCGATGGGGGCCAGAATCGATGGACACGGCAGCCCCCTCATCCGCATCGAGGGGGTGCCACAACTCCATGGCGTACGCTACCGAATTATTCCAGACCGGATCGAGGCTGGCACCCTCATGATCGCCACCGCCATGAGCCATGGGGATGTCTGGATTGATGGTGTCCGGATCGAGCATCTGGCAGCGGTCACGGACAAATTGCGCGAGGCCAACGTGCGCGTGGAAGAGCTCGATTCCAGCGTGCAGGTGTCCGCCGGGTCGTTCACCCAGGCGGCTGATGTCGTCACGCTGCCATTTCCCGGATTTCCAACCGACCTGCAAGCCCAGATGATGGCGCTCATGACGATCTCGCGCGGCGTCAGTGTCTTAACCGAAAAAGTGTACCCAGACCGGTTCATGCATGTGGCTGAACTCAATCGCATGGGCGCGGCAATCACGCGAGAAGGCAGCACCGCCATCATCAAAGGCGTGGGTCGTTTGTCTGGTGCGCCGGTCGCCGCCACTGATTTACGCGCCTCGGCCGCGCTCATTCTCGCCGGGCTGGCCGCGGACAACCAGACCGAAGTGAGCGGGCTTGACCACCTGGACCGTGGGTATGAAAATCTTGAAGGACAGCTGACGCAGCTAGGGGCTGACATCCGGCGGGTTCGCGAACCGGACGAGACAGAGAAATAGAAAGGAGTCCACATGGTGGTCATTCGGCTTGAGCGACGGGGCACCAAGAAGACCCCGCATCATCGAATCGTTGTGACCGATCGTGCCCGTGCGCAGGGGGGACGCGTGCTAGAGACGATCGGCCATTATAACCCGTCCCACGATCCAGCCACGTTTGTGCTGAGCGGGCCGCGACTGGCCTACTGGCTGTCGACCGGCGCCCAGGTGAGTCATGCGGTCTCCACGCTGGTCAAGCGTCACCGGAACGTCGCGGCAACCTCCAAGGCGTAGCGGCGCGGTGTGCGCTGCACCGCGGCAGGCCGCGCGTGAGTGTGCAGATGCAGATTGATGTGATCACCCTTTTTCCTGAGATGTTCCGAGCGGTGACTGGGAGCTCGATTCTAAAGCGCGCCCAGGAATCTGGCCGACTACAGCTGGTGCTCCATGACCTGCGAGAATATACGCATGACAAGCATCGGACGGTTGATGATCGTCCCTATGGCGGTGGGCCGGGGATGATCATGAAACCTGAACCGATCTTCAAGGCGGTTGAGGCGATCCGCACCGCGTGCCGCACGCATGCACCAAGCGCCGGCCAGTGCGAGACCATCCTCATGAGCCCGCAGGGAACCCCGCTCAATTCGGATCTGGCGAACCAGATGGCCATGGCGCAACATGTCACCATCATCTGCGGCCATTACGAAGGGGTGGATGAGCGGGTCAACGCGTTGACGACACGACGCCTCTCGATCGGTGATTATGTGTTGACCGGTGGCGAGCTGCCGGCGATGGTGTTCATGGATGCGATGGCCCGGTTGATTCCAGGGGTGATTGGCCATGATCAAGCGACGGTCGAAGAATCGTTTGTCGCCGGACTGCTCGAGTATCCTCAGTATACCCGGCCGCCAGTCTTCAGGGGCATGGCGGTCCCTGAGGTCTTGCTGTCCGGGGATCATGAGCGGATCGCGCAGTGGCGAACCCGGCAAGCGGCCGCTCAGACCTTGGCCACTCGGCCGGATCTTGTCGTCCTTCGACTCGCTTCGCTGGCTCAGGATGACCCTGAGCAAGGGCCCCGGCCTTCGGCCGTGGCCCGCGTCGAAAGGTCGGCGGTGAATTGTGACAACGAGCGGATCCGCTCACAACCATGAGGGGCAGAATGGACTGGCGCACATCCGTACACGGTAACCCGGTCGGCTCGACCATGCACACCTTTCGTCCAGGCGATGAAATTCGCGTCTGGTTCAAGATCCTGGAACAAGGGAAAGAACGGCTCGGGCAATTTGAAGGAATCGTGATCCGTTGCCGTGGAAGTGGCCCGTCCAGAACGTTCACGGTCCGGCGTGTGACGTATGGCGAGGGGGTGGAGCGGATTTTCCCATTCGACGCGAAAATCATCTCCCGGATCGAACTGTTGCGGCAGGGGACGGTCCGGCGTAGCCGTCTGTACTTTCTGCGTCACACGCTCGGCAAAACCCGGTTAAGCGCCATCGATTCCAACGTGACGAACCGGGTTGAGTCGAGGATCGATTCAACCTCCGGTGCGGTCGCAGCCGTGGACACCGGTGCTGCCAAGCCTCTCTCCTGAGTTGACCGGCTTGACCGCTGGCGCCCCACGGATCGCCGGCGTTGATGAAGCCGGCCGGGGTCCCTGGGCCGGCCCGGTGGTGGCTGCTGCGGTGGTCCTCCAAAGCCGTCGGCCCTTCTCGATCCGAGTCGACGACTCCAAACGACTGACCGCGCTTCAGCGCGCTCGAGCGTTTGAGGTTATCCTTGAACACGCCGATGTTGGCGTGGGAATCGTCTGCGCGAGCGAGATTGATCGACGGAACATTTTTCGCGCGACGATGCTCGCCATGCAGTACGCGGTCGAAGATCTCCCCAGTGCGCCCGAACTGGTCATCGTTGATGGACCGCATGCGCCACTCACCACGGTGCCGTGCCGGCCGATGATTGGAGGCGACCGGCGGTGCTACGTGGTGAGCTGCGCCTCGATTATTGCCAAAGTCGTTCGCGATCGGCTCATGGTGTTCTACCATCGGCTGGCCCCTGGATATGCCTTTCACCGTCACAAGGGATACGGGACGGTGCTGCATGCTCGCCGACTGCGGCAATTCGGCCCCTCGGTATTTCATCGTCACAGCTTCCGGCCGGTTCTCGAATCGATCGCAGGTGTTGCTCATGACACGACGATCTTGGCCAACCCAGTGGCCGCACCGAGCGCACCCGCCCAACCCAGCCAGCCCACGCCCGCGTCGGTAGCCTCGGTTGTGACTAGCGAAGTGACCGTCACTTCGCCGCACCCATGAATCGTCCCCTGAATAAGCTGCCACAGCAGCACCGTCTTGGCCAGCGCGCTGAGACGCTGACCCGTCAGTGGCTGGTGACGCATGGCTATCGTATCGAGGACACGAACGTCCGCTACGCCGTGGGTGAGATCGATATCGTCGCCTGGGACCGCGGCACCCTCTGCTTCATTGAGGTCCGCTCCACCTCATCAATGGAATGGGGCGGTCCGTTGGCAACGGTCACAGACCCTAAACGCCGCCGGCTGGTCCGAGCGGCACGGTGCTATCTCCAGCGGCTGCCGCAGATCCCTGAGTCAGTGCGGTTTGATGTCATCGCCATCCTTTGGCCGCCTGCATCGCCGCCAGTGGTCGAACTGGTTCAAAACGCGTTCGAAGAAATCGGGGACAGCCACTGATTTCCAATGCCCGGGAGACAAGGAAATCAGTGGCTGTCCCCGATTTCCCCGTCCATTCCTGTTCGTTGAATCTGTGAAAAGTTTCACATATAATGTTTTTTACCTACACGTCGTCGCAGAGGAACCCGTTGGACCCATCGCTTGAACGTTTTTTGAGCCAGGTTGCCCGTCGCGGATCGTGGATCGGCGGGGGCAGTGTCGCAGCGCTTGGTGTCGCCGCATCAGCCGCGCTGCTGGAAAAGCTCACGCTCGACCCGGGTCAGGCGAATCGATTACGTACCATTCGCCGCCGGTGTACCCGGCTGGTCGAGCAGGATGCGGTGGTCTTTTCCAAGGTCATTGCCGCCATGCGGTCTGATCGCCCGGCACAGTTTCGCCAAGCCCTGCGCCACGCGATCGACGTGCCATGCCGCGTGATGGAACAGGCTTACGCGGTTCAGCGGTTCGGCCGACGAGCGCGACGAGCGATTCGGCCGCAGTTCCAGTCCGACGTGCGCTGTGCGCTTGCCTTTGCCGCCGCGGCTGCGGCTGCGGCCCACGGATTTATCCAGATTAACCTGGCCTGGCTGGGTGACCCCTCCTATCGGCAACAGATCCATCGCCGACTGGCCATGGCGGCCCAACGGCATGAGCGTTGAGATAGGCGCAGCGCGAGCAATGGCCACCGCCGTCGTGTTGGATGGAAAGGCCATTGCAGAACGTCTCAAACAGCAGTTGCAGCACCAATTGCTGACCTTTCGTCACCGGCCAATGCTGGCCATTCTGAGCTTCCGCACGCCAGCCTCAGCCGTGTATCAAGCCGCGCAATTCGCACAAGCCAGGGCATTAGCGATTGCCACCACGCATGTGGTGTGCCCGACAAATGCCAGCCAAACCGATGTGGAGCGGATCATTCAGCAATGGAACGACGATCCGGCGATCCATGGGATCTTTGTCCACCAGCCCATGCCGCCCCAGATCGACGCGCAGCAGATTTCCTCCGTCATCGACCCCCAAAAAGATATCGAGGGCATTCACCCGCACAACTCGGCCCGACGGTTCTTTGCCAAGGCTCGGATCGGCTCATGCACCGCGCTCGCCGTGATGGAGCTCATTGACACGACCGGAATCGAGCTGGCCGGAAAAGAGGCGGTGGTCGTGGGCCATAGCGAGATCGTGGGCCGTCCGGTCAGCATGCTGCTGCTCGATAAGTTGGCCACGACCACCATCTGCCATGTTGGCACGGATCAAGCCGGCCGCCTTGAGGACCATGTCCGCCGGGCCGAAGTGTTAGTCGTTGCGGTGGGCCGCCCGGCGTTGATTCGCGGGGCCTGGATCCGGCCTGGGGCTGTCGTCATTGATGTGGGGATCAATGTGGTCCATGGACATGTCGTCGGCGATGTCGAATTTGAGACAGCCCGTCAACGCGCCGCCTGCATCTCTCCAGTCCCAGGCGGAGTCGGCCCAGTGACGGTCATGATGGTCATGAAGAATACCGTTGAAGCTTTCAAACTACAGATGGCAGGCCGTCAGCACTAATCAAGAACTGAGAAGGACAGAGCACATGGCATGGAGCACGAAGGTGGGAGGCCTCCTGGTGTTGCTATGGGCCTGGCCGCTCCATGCTGAGCCGGTTACGATCGTGCCGGAGAAACGGCAGTTGATCCATCAGCTGCTGGACATCACCCAGTCGAAAAATCTGACGAGCCGGACGGTTGATGTGATGTTGACCCAGATGGAACACAACTACGCGCAGATGATCCAAGAGATGGAACCGCAGCTCACCAGTAGTCCCCAGGGTCTGTCCAAAGAACAGTTCAGCAAACTGGCGGTGGAGGAACAACAACACACCCTGCAGCGGTTCCGCGAATTGTACACGCAGCAGATTGATCTCCCCGCCATCATGGAGCAGGTCGCCGAACCGCTGTATGATCAGTACTTCACGACGGAAGAATTGCAAAATCTGGTCACGTTCTACCGATCCCCCACGGGTCAGAAAACGATTCAGGTCATGCCAGATCTGATGCGGTCCTCGATGCAGCACACCAGCGAGCTCCTTCAGCCAAAGGTGATGGCCTTGATGAAACAGATCCTCGCAGAAGAAACAGAGCGGCTGCGGCGTCCCACGACATCGGCCACCACGCAGCACACGCCGACTCACGACACCGGACCGTCGGCACCAGCGAGTCAACCCGCGACGCCATGACCGGGTCATCAACGAAAGACGATGCGCGCATGATGACGATGCCAGTGAATCGGTTCCAGGACAGGCTGGGCAAGAGATGTCTCATCACCATGGAAGTCAACCCGCCGAAGGGAATCGATCTGACCGACATCCTCGACTCGGTGGACCGTGTGCGCGACGTGGTCGATGCGATCAACGTGACGGATGGCTCTGGCGCCATCATGCGGGCATGTTCGCTGGCGGTCGCTACGGCGGTGTTGGATGCTGGAATCGACCCGATCCTGCAAATGACGTGTCGTGATCGCAACCGCCTGGCCTTGCAAGCCGACCTCTTAGGGGCGGCGATCCTTGGAATCCGCAACCTCCTGCTGTTGACCGGTGATGATCCCAAAGCCGGCGATCATCCAGAGGCCAAACCGGTATTCGACATCAATTCCGCCGCACTGATGCACGTGGCCAGCGGGTTGACCCAAGGCCAGGACATGGCCGGCAAACCGCTCGCCGGCTCACCCAGCTTTTGCATCGGCGCAGCCGCAGATCCTGGCGCGAAAGATCTGGACGTTGAGCTGCAGAAGTTTCAGGCAAAGGTGGCTGGCGGCGCGCAATTTTTCCAGACACAGGCGGTGTTCGATGCGGTTCCATTGCAACAGTTCATGGCCCGGGCAAAGCCGTTTGGGAAACCTGTGCTCGCGGGAATTTTGTTAGTGAAATCGGCAAAGATGGCTCGGTACATGAATGAACATGTCTGGGGAATCCATGTCCCTGAGCCGCTGATCACGCGGTTTGAGCAGGCGGGTGATCAGCGAGCCGAATGCGTGAAGGTCACCGCCGAGCTGATCCGGGCGGTCAAAGACATCGCGGATGGGATCCATCTGTATGCGCTGGGATGGGAAGACCTGATCCCGGACATCTTGAAGGAATCAGGAGTCGCCCATTGAGGACGCTCAATGGCTCAGTAGCTCAATGGCTCGTTTCAATTCGAGAGAGATGATGTCTCCACAGAAGACCGCATTGTATGATCGGCACCGTCAACTCGGCGCGAAGATGACCGACTTCCATGGATGGGAGATGCCTCTGTATTACACCAGCATCCTGGATGAGCACCGAGCGGTCCGCCAAGCCCTAGGGATCTTTGACATTTCGCATATGGGGCAGGTGTTCGTGACTGGTCCTCAGGCCAGCCAGACACTCAACCGGCTCATGACCAGCGATGTCAGTCAACTGCCACAAGGCCGAGCCTGCTACACCCTCATGCTGAACGAGTCGGGTGGGATCATTGATGATCTCATCGTGTACTGTATCGGGCCGGAAGCCTATCTGGTGATCGTCAATTGCGCGAACCGGGCTATCGATGTGGCGTGGATGCAGTCGCACGGCATCGGGCAGACTACCATCGCAGATCTCAGCGAGGGTCGATCGATCGTGGCGGTCCAAGGGCCAACAGCCTGTCGGGTTTTGGAGCAGGTCCTCGATGCAAAGGTGACCAGTCTGGCGCGATTTGAAATTGCGCCCATCCGAACGATGGGACCTGACGCCTGTTTGGCCCGGACTGGGTACACCGGGAGCGACGGATTTGAATTGTTTCTCCCCGACCGGCACGCGGTCCGGGTGTGGGACATGGTGTTGGCCGCCGCCAAGCCGCTCGGAATCCAGCCCATCGGCCTGGGGGCGCGCGATACGTTACGAATCGAAGCTGGCCTGCGCCTGTACGGGACCGACATGGATTCCGCAACCAGCCCATGGGAGGTCGGGCTCGGATGGACGGTTGCCATCAATAAGCCGGAGTTTATTGGCAAGTCGGCGCTGGTCCAGCAACGCCAGACCGGTGTGACCAGAGCGTTCGTCGGATTTGAGTTGTCCCAAGGCCCGGTGCCTAGGACCGGGACCGCGCTGTTCGCGGTTTCAGACGGCGTGCCAACACGGATTGGTCAAGTGACCAGCGGGACGTATAGTCCGGTCCTGGCCAAGCCGCTCGGAATGGGCTATGTCGAGCCCGCCTCTGCTGCACCCGGTACATCGGTACGGTTCACCGTCCGCAACCAATGGTATACCGGAACGATTGTGAAGCTACCGTTCTGGAAAGGGGACCCCAGACAACCGGCGTTGGCGAACTCACCAACACCAGGAAGGCTGACGACACATGTCGACTCCTGACCATCTGCTCTACACCAAGACACACGAATGGGTGCGTCGAGAAGGCGGGGAGGCGGTCGTGGGAATCACCGTCCATGCGCAGGAAGAGCTGCGCGATGTGGTGTTCGTCGAATTGCCGAACGTGGGCCGGTCGGTGAAACAGGGCGAGGCGGTCGCCGTCATTGAATCGGTGAAAGCCGCCTTCGACATTTATGCGCCAGTGTCTGGAACGATCGCTCGCGTGAACGACTCGGTCTCCAAGAATCCGCAAGTGGTCAATCAGGACTGTTACGGGGTCGGATGGTTGTATACCATCTCCCCAGTCAGCCCGGACGAATTCACGAGACTGATGACGGCTGAACAGTACACCAAACAACTCCAAGCAGAAACCCATTAATCATGTCGAGACTATTCGTGTACAGGTGTACAGGTGTGCGGGTGTACAGGTTGTCAACATGCGGCTTGACGACCGGTTCACCTGTACACTGGTACACCTGTTCACGCCGCCGAACGGAGTGAGGCGGGGAACATGGATTACGCCCCGAATACTGAGGAACAATTGCAGCAGATGCTGCAGACGATCGGTGTTGATTCCTTCGACCAGTTACTAGCCGATGTGCCAGCTGAACTTCGAATCCGAGCGCTCGATCTGTTGCCAGGATTATCAGAGGCTGACGTGGTCCAGCTGGGCGAACAGTTGGCCGCGAAGAACGTCTCGCTCAAGCAGGCGACAGCATTCTTAGGCGCTGGCAGCTATGCGCATGGAATCCCAACCGCGGTGGACTCGCTGGCGGCGCGCGGCGAGTGGTTGACCCCCTACACCCCGTATCAAGCCGAGGCCAGCCAAGGCACGCTGCAGGCGATCTATGAGTTTCAGACGATGGTCTGCGAGCTGTTCCAGATGGACGTGGCGAACGCCTCACTCTATGACGGGGCGTCCAGCGTCGCCGAATCGGCTGTCATGGCGATTCGCGCCACCCAGCGGCCGCGAATTCTCGTGTCCGAGGTGGTGCACCCGCACGCGCGCCAGGTGATCGCAACCTATCTGAGTGGCGCGCAGGCGGTGATCCAGGAGATTCCCAGCGTCAATGGGGTCACCGACCTTGAGGCATTGGGCAAGGCGCTGGGCGACGATGTCGCGGCGGTGATTCTGCAGCAACCAAATGCGTGTGGGTGTCTGGAGCCGATGACCCAGGCTGGCGAACTGGCGCATCGGGTGGGAGCGTTGTTCGTGGCTTCGGTCTATCCGATCAGCCTGGGTGTGCTGCAGCCGCCTGGCGCGTACGACGCGGATATCGCCGTCGCAGAGGGCCGATGCTTCGGGAGCCCGCCGGCCTATGGCGGACCTGGGCTAGGGTTGTTCACGACGACCAACGCGCTCACGCGTCGGATCCCTGGGCGGCTGGCCGGCTGTACGGTGGACCAGAGCGGCCGACGCGGCTATACCTTAACGTTGCAGACCCGCGAGCAACACATTCGGCGAGAGCGGGCCACCTCGAATATCTGCACCAACGAAGGCTGGTTGGCGCTGCGGGCGACGATCTTCATGGCGCTGGTAGGTCCGCGCGGGCTGGCGGAACTGGCCCGACTGAATCTTGACAAAGCTCACTACGCGCAAGAACAGTTGTGCACCATTCCATGGCTGCGCCTGATGTGGGATCAACCGTTTTTCAACGAGTTCACGCTGCAGGCCGACCCGGCGATCGATCTGGAGTCGATCCAGCGTCGGTTGCTACGCGCCGGCGTTGTCGGCGGCTATCGCTTGGCCCATTGGTATCCTCTCTGGCCCCAAGCCACGCTCTGGTGCGTGACTGAGCTCATCAGCCGCGACTCGATCGACCGACTGATCAAGATCCTGAAACACGCCGTCTAATGGAACCGCTCATCTTTGAACGATCGATCCCAGGACGACGCGGGTATGTCCCGCCGCCAAATGATGTACCGCCATCCGATCCATCGGCGTTCATTCCACCCGACCAGTTGCGCGCGACAGCCGCTACATGGCCTGAGGTGGCTGAAGTGGATGTCATCCGGCATTACACGCGTCTGTCACAGCTCAACTACTCAATCGACACCCACTTCTACCCGCTCGGATCATGCACCATGAAACACAATCCACGGGTCAATGAGCGCGTCGCCGCGTTGCCGGGTTTCAGTTGGCTGCACCCGTTGCAGCCAGCCGCCCATACGCAAGGAATCCTCCAGCTCCTGCACGAACTGGAACAGCTGCTGTGTGCGATCACCGGTATGGCGGCGTTTACGCTACAGCCAGCCGCGGGCGCGCAGGGTGAACTCACCGGCCTGAAGATCATGGCCGCGTACCACCGGCGACAGCAACGTCATCGGTCCACGATCTTGATTCCGGATTCGGCGCATGGCACCAACCCGGCGTCAGCCGCATTGTCAGGGTTTTCTGTGGTGCAGCTGCCCTCTGGGCCTGACGGACTCATCGACGTGCGGGAGTTGAAGGCCCGCCTCACCGGCGATGTGGCCGGGCTCATGCTCACCAACCCGAACACGTTGGGACTGTTTGAGCGGGACATCAAGACCATCGCGGCGCTGCTGCATGAGCAGGAGGCCCTTGTCTACATGGATGGGGCGAATATGAACGCGCTCTTAGGCGTCGCCCGGCCTGGAGATATGGGGATTGATATTCTGCAACTCAATCTGCACAAGACCTTTTCAACCCCGCATGGCGGCGGCGGGCCAGGGGCAGGCCCGGTGGGGGTGACGTCAACGTTAGCCGACCTGCTGCCACTGCCGCGGGTTCGGCAACGCGGTAAATCGCTCGTCTGGCAAGAGGAGGGAACCGCCTCGGTTGGTCGTGTGCACGGGTTCTATGGAAACGTCGGCGTCCTGGTTCGCGCTTATACGTATATTCGCAGTTTGGGGCGCGACGGCTTGTCCCGCGCCAGCCGGGTGGCGATCATCAACGCAAACTACCTCAAGACCAAACTGCAAGAAATCTGCCCGGTGCCCTATGACCGCGCGTGCCTGCATGAATTTGTCGCCACGATGAAAGCCGTGCGCGCCCATGGGGTGAATGCCTGGGATGTGGCCAAACGGCTACTGGACTACGGATGCTATGCCCCGACGGTCTATTTCCCATTGATCGTCGAAGAAGCGTTGATGATCGAACCGACCGAAACCGAATCCAAAGAGACGCTGGATCAGTTCGCGCAGGCGCTCGGGCAGATTATCGCCGAAGTCCGGTCGGATCCTGAGATGGTCCGGCATGCGCCGCATCGGTTACCGGTGAATCGACTGGATGACGTCAAGGCCGCGCGCGAGCCGAATCTGCGCTGGAGACCTGGGAGGTCGCCCAACTGGGCGACGGCGGGTCAACGCTAATGCAAGAGTGGCGAGTCCTGGTAGAAACGTCCCGGCCGATTGACCAGCAAATGGCGTTTGATGAATCACTGGCTCATGACGCGTGGCCAACCGTTCGCCTCTTCACCTGGCCTGGAATCGCCGTGTCCCATGGATGGAAACACGCCGCACCGACCTGGGCAGCTCAGGCCGGAGTCGCGTGTATTGAGCGGCCCACCGCCGGCGCAGTGGCGCTGCATGGGACCGATGTCTCCGTATCGATTGTGATTCCACTGGGCCTTGGACTCGGCATCAATACGTTGATGCAGACGGTGTGCCAGAGCGCCAGTCGATTGTGCGGAGCGTACGGTACGCCGGCGACGGTCGTGCTGTATCCTGGTTCAACGACCCGCCACGTCACCTGCTGTTTAGCCGATGTGGCGCCGTATGCGGTCCTGGTCCGCGATCGAAAGGTCGCCGGATTTGCCGTGCGCCGATTTACTCGTGCCTGGTTGATCCAAGGGTCGTTGCTGGTTCGGCCGGCCGCGCCAGCGCTTGCGCGTGCGCTCCCAACCGAGTGGGCTGACGCCGTGCAGCAGCGTAGCCTCCCGCTCGCCCTCGCCAGCGAGGGGACGTTGACAGAAGTCGAGGTGGCCAATCGATGGGCCGAGTACTGGTCATCCTGGTGGGAACACATGTTGCTCGGGCAACTGTGTGCCGTCTAACAGATCACGGGTCGTTGTGGAGTTTGCCACAGATGCGATGTCACACATGCGGTCAAGATGGTCCCACGGTCATGCGGGTGGTCATTGCCAAGGGGTATGACCGCAGCCTTGCTCGTCCGCTGTTTAACTGCCCAAGCTGCTTTGAGCAGAAAGAGCGACGCACGTCGTCTGCCGTCATGTCACACGCACAGCAGGAGGAATCGCGCACAGCTCGTTAGCCATGGTCGAACCATCGTGACGGGCGGCGCAGAGAACAGCTCATGATCACGACACTCATCGGCAACTATCCCAAGATCGCTGAAGGCGCGTACGGCACCCGGTTGATCGGCACCATCAGCCGGTGGCAGCGCCAGGAAATCACGGACGAGGAATTGGAGCAGGTGTATCAGGACATCACGCGGGCCATTCTGCAGGAGCAAGAGCAGGCCGGAATCGATTTGCTTACGGACGGCCAGATCCGGTGGGAAGACATTGTCACCCCGATCGCCCGACGGCTGGACGGTTTTGAAGTTAACGGACTGACCCGATGGTTCAATAATAACGTGTACTATCGTCGACCCATCCTGCATCGCGCGCCGGTCCGTCAAGGTCCGATCCTCGTTCAGGAGTATCAGTTCGCACGTAGCTGCACGACCCGCCCGGTCAAGGCGGTGCTGCCTGGTCCGTACACGGTCATGGCGGTCAGCGAAGATCGGTACTATAAGAACCCGCGTCGGTTTGTTCGCCGCATGGCCGAGATCCTCAATGAAGAGGCTAGAGATCTGGCCGCAGCCGGTGCGCCGGTGATTCAGTTTGATGACCCGGCCATCGGATTTGGCTGGCCAGGCGGTCGCCACTCGAGCAAGGCGAAGACGACCGACATGAAGCTCGCGCTCGAAGGGCTGCAGATCGCGACCCGTGGCGTGAAGACGAAGACCGCGGTGGTGACCTATTTCGGGGCGCTCAATGGGAGGCTCTCCCAATTACTGAACGCACCGGTCGATATCATCGGAGTGGATGTGGTATCGTCGCCAACCACCCTGGCCGCGCTGAAAAAGCTTCGCCGTATCCCGAAGGCGCTCGCCCTGGGATGTCTCGATGCTCGGAACACAAAACTGGAGTCGGTGAAGGATCTCCGAGCCGTGTTTCGAATCGCCTCGAAGTTGGTGCCACCGGATCATTTGTATGTCAACCCGAATTGCGGACTCGAGTTTCTGCCGCATCGTCAAGCCCTGGCCAAGGTGCAGCGGCTCGCTGAAGCCGCTCGCGCGTTCAAGGAATCGTGAGAGGAGATCCCATGTTATTGACCACATCGGTGGGCAGTTTACCGAAACCTGAGTACTTGATGACCGCGCGCAGCCAGGCTCGCAAGGGGTCGCTCGACCCGAAGCAGCTGCGCGCCCTGGAAGAGCAGGCCACTCGTGAATGGATCACCACACAGGAACAGCTCGGGATTGATATCATCGTCGATGGCGAGCAGTATCGTGGCGACATGGTCGCCTATTTTGCCGAGCATCTGGCCGGGTTTCAGCAGAGCGAGTTGGTCCGGTCCTACGGTAATCGGTACTATCGCAAGCCGATTATCGTTGGTAAGGTTGGGCGCCCTCGGCCGGTCACGGTCGACTGGTGGCGATTTGCACAAGCGCTGACGACCCGTCCGGTCAAAGGGATGCTGACTGGGCCGTACACCATCATGGACTGGTCGTTCAACGAGTTCTACCCGTCGCGTCGGGCAGCCACGCTGGCCATTGCCAAGGTGGTTCGTGAAGAAGCCAAAGCGCTGGAACAGGCCGGCGCCCAGTATATCCAAGTCGACGAGCCGGCGATTTCGACCCGTCCGGAGGAAATGGACCTGGCCATCGAAGCGCTGGGGATCGTCACCCGTGGCCTTCGGGCGAAGACGATCACGCATATCTGCTACGGCGATTTTGAGACGATCGGCCCGAAGCTGCACCGGTTGCCGGTTGACCAGATCGACCTGGAGTTCGCGAATCGCGATTTTGAACTGTTGAGCTTCTTCAAAGGCCGCCGGTTTCCGAAAGAGGTGGGCTTGGGGATTGTCGACGTCCATACGCACCAGATCGAATCGGTTGAGGATGCTGCCAACGGGTTGCGCAAGGCGCTCAAAGTGTTCAAGCCGGATCAGATCTATGTCGATCCGGACTGCGGACTTAAAACCCGTACCCCTGAGGAAGCGATTGGCAAACTGCGCGTGGTGGTCGAAGCCACACAAGCCGTGCGCGCTGAGTTGGCCAATGGCCGTCGCTCAGGGTTGCGAACCCCGTCGGCAGCCCGAACCGCTGCGTAACACGTAATTTGTTTCACCCCAGCACCGCTCTCAACATTCGCGTGAGCCGATGTCCGCAAACAAGATTCGCATCGCTGATGTCCTGGCCAGTAAAGCCCAGGGTCAGAAGCTGACCATGCTCACCGCGTACGACTACCCGATGGCCAAGCTGGTCGATGAGGCTGGGGTGGATATCGTCCTGGTCGGCGATTCGCTGGGCATGGTGGTGCTCGGGTATGAGACCACCACCCCGGTGACCATGGAGGATATGCTGCACCACGCGAAGGCGGCTCGTCGCGGGGTGCAGCGCGCGCTGTTGGTAGGTGATATGCCATTCCTCGCAGTGCGTGGGTCGGTCGACGAGTCGGTGAAGCAGGCGGCTCGGTTTCTCCAAGAGGCTGGATGTGAGGCGGTCAAGCTGGAGTGGCGACAGGGCATTGAGGACACGGCCAAAGCCATCGTCGATGCCGGGATCCCGGTCATGGGCCATGTTGGCCTCACGCCGCAAACTGCCGCCGGGGAAGGAGGATTCGGGATGCGCGGAACCGACGCGGCCTCGGCCGCGCGGATCATCGCGCAGGCGGTCGCACTGCAAGAAGTCGGCTGCTGTGCCGTTGTAATCGAGTGCGTCCCAACTGAAGTCGCGCAGGACATCACCCAACGTCTGCGAATTCCGACGATCGGAATCGGATCCGGGCCGTCATGCGACGGGCAGGTCCTGGTGCTGCACGATCTCTTAGGGCTGTACGAACGGTTCACACCCCGGTTCGTCAAACGGTATGCCAGGCTCGCAGAGACGATTCGTCACTCGATCCAGACGTATGTCGATGAGGTGCACCGCGGCGTGTTCCCAGGCCCTGAGCACACCCGGACCATGTCAGGGGAGGAGTGGGTTCGTCTACGAGAACAACTCGGAGCTGACGACGTCAGATGAGCCATCGGCACTATTATCCGTTATTCGCTGATCTCTCAGGCCGTCGCTGTGTGGTCGTTGGAGGAGGGGCGGTCGCCCATCGAAAGGTCACCGCCCTGATCCGATGCGGCGCACAGGTTGTGGTAATTAGCCCAACGCTCACTGCCCGACTTGCGGCCATGGCGGCGGCTGGACGGGTGCAGCTGGCGGCACGATCCTTTCAGCCCAGCGATGTGCGCAACGCATGGCTGGTCATCGCGGCGACCAGTGATCCGGCCGTCAACGCACAGGTTTCTGCGGCCGCGGCAAAAGCCAGAATTTTCGCCAATGTGGTGGACGATCAACCGCTGTGCTCGTTTATCGCCCCCTCATGGGTGCGGCGGGGCGCGTTGACGATCGCCGTCAGCACCGGTGGGGCCAGCCCCACGTTGGCAAAGCGGTTGCGGCGGGAACTGGCACAACGGCTCGGACCGCGCTATACACACATGGTGCGACTCCTCGGCGGATTGCGCCAGCCAGCCAAGCGGGTACTGCCAACGTACCAGCAGCGCCAGCGGTATTTTGATGACGTGGTCAGTGGGAAGGTGTTCACCCTTGTCCAGTCTGGCGATCTGCGCGGCGCCCGCCGTGAAGCGCTGGAGCTGCTCAATCGCCATCAGGGCAGCTAATACGTATGGTGCTGATTCATACGCTCTGCTCGCTGCTCAGCTATGTGGCGTTTCTCGTCGCCTTCATCATCGGGCTGCTGTTCCTGATGCAAGAGCGGCAGTTAAAGCGAAAAACGATGGGGGCGTTGTTCCACCGACTCCCCTCGCTGGACCTGTTGGACCGGATCAATTTTCTGGCCATTAGCGCTGGGTTTGGACTGCTCAGCATTGGATTGGGATGTGGGCTGGTGGGTAGCCGGGTGATCCTCGGCCGGTGGTGGGTGGCAGATCCCAAAGAGGTGGCTGCGCTCGGTCTGTGGGCCTGTTATCTCCTGCTGTGGATTGTCCGGCTGCGCTCAACGCTGCGGGGCCATCGGGTCGCGCTGTTGTCCGTACTGGGCTTTACCTTGGTGCTCTTCACGTTTCTTGGTGCGAGTTGGTTATTGCCGACTTCGCATCCGTATCAGAGTACGCTCCGTCGGGTGTCTGTGTCGTGAGCGGCTCGTCGACCCTGTGTCGTCCGATGCATATTGTGCTGGTGGGGATGAATTATCGCTCCGCGCCGGTTGAAATCCGCGAACGGCTGGCGTTTCGCCGCGAGCAACTGGCTGACGCCTTGGCGACGCTGCGCGGTCGCGTTGGCTTGCATGAAGCGGCGATCCTCTCGACCTGCAACCGGATTGAGATCTACGCTGGCGTGCCCACGCTAGATGGCACCATCGATCGCCTCCAACAATTTTTGAGCGCGCACAGCCATCTCGCGCTCGACGGGTTGGTGCCGCAACTGTACTGTTATACCGAGCCGCACAGCATCCGCCATCTCTTCAGCGTCACCAGTGGGCTCGACTCGATGGTGCTGGGTGAGGCCGAGATCCTGTACCAAGTCAAACACGCGTATCAATGGGCCAAGGAGCATGGGGCGACCGGCAAAGCGCTGAACACGTTGTTCCAGCGGGCGCTCAACACCGCCAAGGCGGTGCGATCGCAGACCGCGATTGGCCACGGCGCGACATCGGTTGGCTCGGTCGCGGTGGAGCTGGCAGAAAAGATCTTCGGCCGACTGTCGCAGGCCAGCGTCTTGTTGATTGGCGCCGGCACGCTGGGAGAGCTGACCTTGACCCGACTCGTCGACCGAGGCGTGACGCGGCTGCACATCATGAATCGATCCCCTGATCGCGCCGCAGGCCTGGCCGCTGGCTATGGCGCGACACCGCAACCATTCAATGAGCTGGCCGCATCGCTGCAGCAGGTGGATATCATCATTACCTCCACGAACGCTCCATCGGCGATCATCGCACGCGCCGAGGTCGCAGCCGCCATGCGGCTGCGCCACCAGCACCCGTTGTGCCTGATCGATCTTGGCGTTCCGCGCAATATCGACCCAGCCGTGAGCCGCTTGGAGAATGTCTACCTGTTTAACATCGACGACCTCCAAGGCCTGGTCGCCCATTCCCATGAACAGCGCCAACAAGCGCTGGGCCAATCCCAAGCGATTATCGAGGAGAAAGTCGATCGATTTCTTGACTGGTGGCGCGAGGAGCTGAGCCCATGCGACCCCTCATCGTTGGGACCCGTGGCAGCGCCTTAGCCATGTGCCAGACGCGGAGCGTGCAGGCCAAGCTTCAAGCGATCGCTCCGGACCGGCGGTTTCAGGTCCAGACCATCCAGGCCCAGGCCGACCGCGATCCAGAATTGTCGTTGGCTCACCTAGGCGGAGAGGGTGTGTTCGTGAAGGAGCTCGAGGCCGCGCTGATGTGTCGCGAGATTGATCTGGCTGTCCACAGCCTGAAAGATCTGCCGCTGGAGATCCCGAACGATCTCTGCCTCGCCGCTGTTCTGGACCGCGACCAGGCCTGCGACGCCTGGGTGTCTCGAACTGGCGAATTGTTTGCCGCTGTACCGGCTGGTGCCAACGTTGGGACCTCCAGCCTTCGTCGACAAAGTCAGTTGCTCAATCGTCGACACGATCTTCGCATCAGCGAGATCCGGGGCAATGTTGATACGCGGTTGCGCAAGCTGGATGACGGTCGGTACGACGCGATCGTGGTCGCCGCGTGCGGGCTCATCCGGCTCAGGCTTCAGAATCGGATTACCGAATACCTTGACACCGAATTGATGGTGCCTGAGCCTGGTCAGGGCGCGTTAGCGGTCGAGGCCAGGGCAGAGGATGCTGAGGTGCTTGAGCTGTTGAGCCGGTTGGATCACGCGACGACACGAGCCTGCGTCGAGTCAGAGCGGGCGTTCTTGCGCGCACTGGGCGGTGGCTGCCGTGTCCCCATCGCCGCCTATGCTCGCGACGATGAGGGCACCTTGGCATTAATGGGCCGAGTGGTCGCCGCAGATGGCAGCGCCAAGGTTGACGGCCTCCTGCGCGGGTCGATGACTGATCCGCTCGCGCTCGGCTCGCGTCTCGCCGCCCAACTGGAATCCCAGGGCGCGAGCCGCTTGCTCGCCCGCTCCTAATCGGTCTCTCTTTTTGACACGGTTGTTCTCTAGGAAGGGGGTTGAGGACGGCCGCCATCCAATGACATTTGCGGCCGTCCGCGAAGGGAGAAACCTAGGTTTCCCCTTCGGGAGCCCTATACGCTTTTGATCCCTTGCATGTTTGGCATGACGAAAGCTTCACGCTTACACACCTGCACGAGGACTCGGGCGTGCAGGGCGACGCGCCCGTAGCTCAATTGGATAGAGCGCTAGCCTCCGGAGCTAGAGGTTATGGGTTCGATCCCCGTCGGGCGCGCTTCTTCATAATAGGCACAAGGGCACACAGAGGTGACAAGCAAAATGGTGCCCTTAGAAATGAGCGGATGAAACAGAACGGGATCGTCTATCTGGTTGGTGCAGGTCCTGGGGATCCTGGACTCTTGACCGTCAGGGGACAGCAGCTGCTGCGCCAGGCGGATGTGGTGGTCTATGACCACCTGGTCAACGCCCGGCTGCTGGCCCACTGCTCTGCGAACGCCAAACGCATCTACGTCGGCAAAGAATCAGACCATCCAGACGCCAGCCAGGCGATGATTAATCGACTGCTCATCCGAGAGGCTCGCGCTGGTCAGACGGTGGTTCGGCTCAAGGGCGGTGATCCGTTTCTGTTTGGCCGAGGCGGGGAAGAGGCGCTGGCGTTGGCCAAGGCGAGAATCCGGTTTGAGATCGTGCCGGGTGTGACCAGCGCGATCGCCGTCCCAGCGTACGCTGGAATCCCGCTGACCCATCGGGGCTATGCGTCATCCGTTGGAATCTTGACCGGTCATGAAGATCCGGCCAAAGGCGCGAGCGCCATTCGCTGGGACCAGCTCGCGACCGGTTGCGACACCGTCGTCTGTCTGATGGCGGTCCGCACGCTGCCGCGCATTGTGGCGCAGCTGGTTCGCCATGGCCGTGCGGCGCACACCCCATGCGCGATTATCGAGTGGGGCACCTATCCCACGCAGCGCACCCTCACCGGAACGCTCCGGACGATGACGCGCAACGCGCGACGCGCCGCCATCAGACCGCCGGCGATTCTCATCGTGGGCGATGTGGTTCGACTCCGATCAACGTTACGCTGGTTTGAATCCAAGCCGCTGTTCGGCAAGCGAATCCTTGTCACGCGGGCCAGCGTAAAACGCGGGTCGCTTACCGAGCAGCTTGAATCGCTCGGCGCCCATGTTGAAGCGTTGGCTGCGATCGAACAGGCTCCGATCCACACCAATGGCCAGTTCGCGCACGCGGTCCAGGAGCTGGCGCAGACCGACTGGGTGTTCTTCACGAGCCCTGAAGGTGTGGCCTGGTTTCAGCGCTTGCTCAAACCGCTTCGGAAGGATCTGCGGAAACTGGCCGGATGCCATATCGCCGCCATCGGGCCAAAGACAGCGGAAGCCATCGAATCACTTGGGTTGCATGTCGACTTTATCCCATCTCACTATCGTCAAGAAGGGCTGCTGGATGAATTGCCGTCTCGTCTACTCAAGGGCAAGCGGGCGGTGATCTTCGCCGCGTTGGACAGCCGTGACACGCTCGAGGCCGGGCTGCGGCAACGCGGGATGCAGGTTCGCAACATCCCGGTGTATCAGACGATCAGGCCTAAGGGATTTTCCGCCGGGGTAAAGCTGCTCTTCCAGCGCCCATTCCATCTGGTAACCGTGACCTCTGCCAGTTGTGTCCACCATTTGCATGAGGCGTTGCGAGCCGGCGGGCGTGGTGCGCAGTTTCGTCATCTTCGGTTTGCTTCGATTGGCCCGGTGACCTCGCAAGCCATCCGATCCTGTGGTGGCCGTGTCGCGATTGAAGCCTCGGTCTCAACCATCGAAGGGCTGGTTGACGCCATCGTTCGAGGTCGACGATGAGCCAGGCCATTCCATGGCTGCGCCACCGGCCACGCCGGTTGCGGCAATCTGAGCCCTTGCGGCACCTTGTGCAAGCCACGCGGTTGTCCGCTGATCAACTGATCATGCCATTATTCGTACGACCAGGACGCCAGGTGCGCGCGCCGATTCCATCGATGCCAGGACAGTGTCAGCTCTCCATCGACCAACTGGTCCACGAGGCTGGCGAGCTGTACGCCCGCGGGGTTCCGGCGGTCTTGTTGTTCGGCTTGCCAGAACGCAAAGACGAGCTCGGGCGAGGCGCGTATGCTGACGACGGAATCGTCCAGCAGGCGGTGCGCTCGCTTAAACTCCAGGTCCCAAAACTGTTGGTGCTCACCGACGTGTGTCTGTGTGCGTATACCACGCACGGCCATTGTGGGATTCTTAGGACTCAGAGAAAGAGCCACCAGAGGGGAAAGGGGCGGGGGGCGGGGGGCAGAGGCCTCGAAAAACCAGCACAGGAGTTTTGGATCGACAACGATGCGACGTTGCCGTTACTCGCGAAGACCGCCATCTCGCACGTCAAGGCCGGGGCAGACCTTGTCGCGCCGTCTGACATGATGGATGGCACCGTCGGCGCCATTCGCTCAGCGCTCGATCATGACGGCTTGAGTCGTACACCGATTTTGGCGTATTCGGCGAAGTTCGCTTCAGCGTTTTATGCGCCGTTTCGCCAGGCAGCCGACTCTGCGCCAGCGGTCGGCGACCGGCGCAGTTATCAGTTGGACCCGGCCAACCTTGAGGAAGCGGTGCGAGAGGCCGCGGCCGACATTGAGCAAGGCGCAGATATCGTGATGGTCAAACCAGCCCTGGCCTATTTGGATGTGATCCGGGTGATCAAAGATCGACTTCGGTATCCGGTGGCTGCGTTCAACGTCAGCGGCGAGTATGTGCTGGTCAAAGCCGCCGGCGGGCGTGGCTGGCTGCCTGAGCGAGCCATTTGGATGGAGATGCTGCTGGCGATCAAGCGCGCCGGGGCAGACCTGATCATTACCTACTGGGCGAAGGAGGCGGCCGTATGGCTGCGCGACTCGTCAGCCTAACACGCCAACGAACCCGCAGGACGATTCGGCGCGCGCCGGATGCCCGTCGCCGGCGTGTGAGAACCCCTCAACCCGATTCGCGGTCGCGGAACACGTGGCAGCAGCAAGCCGAGCAATTTTTGGTCGGCGGGGTTAACAGCCCGGTTCGCACATTCCGACCGATCGATGATGACCCGCTCTACATCGCCTCAGCGCGCGGCGCGCAGATGACCGCCACGGACGGCCAATCGTTCATCGATTTCATCATGGGATGGGGAACCTTGATCCTCGGACATCAGGCTCCTGCGGTCGTCCGTGCCGTTGAGCAGGCGGCACGCAACGGCCTGGCATTCGGACTGACCACGCCGAATGAGATCGAGCTGGCTCGCCTGATCACCACCGCGGTCCCCAGCGTTGAGAAGGTGCGGCTCACCGTCTCAGGAACCGAGGCGTGCATGACCGCGATCCGCTTGTGTCGCGCCATCACGAAGCGTTCCCACGTGGTCCTCATGGAGGGTGGATACCACGGCCATAGCGATTCGTTGCTCGCCGGCATAACAACCGGGATTCCTGACCCTGTGACCCGCCACACGATCCGGGTCGGTTGGAATGATGTGGCGGCGGTTGAGCAGCTCTTCGCTGACGCCGAACGACCCATCGCCTGCGTGATGGTCGAGCCGGTCCCAGCTAATATGGGCGTGGTCCCCCCGCACCAGGGCTATCTCGCGCAATTACGAGAGCTGACCCGTCGCCATGGCGCGCTGTTGGTATTTGATGAAGTCGTCACCGGGTTTCGAGTGGGGCCTGGTGGCGCGCAAATGTTGTTCAACGTCCAGCCTGACTTGACGGTGTTTGGCAAAATCATCGGCGGAGGATTGCCGATCGGCGCGATCGGCGGGCCGGCCCGACTGATGGATCGGCTCGCCCCGCTCGGGGATGTGTATCATGCCGGCACATTCGCCGGACATCCGTTGACGATGGCTGCCGGAGTGGCCACGCTGCGCGAGCTGGCGCGTCGGCCGCCGTATCAACGGCTGGAGATGCTCGGTCACCGGCTCGCAGACGGATTGGGGAAAGCGGCCCGCAGCGCTGGCGTGCCGGTGACCATCAACCGGATCGGATCACTCTTGACGATCTTCTTTACCGACCCACCGGTGCACAACTGGACGCAGGCGGTCACCACACACCGATCATCGTTTGCGCAGTGGGCCCAGGTCATGCGCCAGCAAGGCCTGTTGGTCCCGCCAGCGCCACTGGAAGCCTGGTTCATCTCAACCGCGCACACGCCGCGCCACATTGATCAGACGGTGCGCGCGGCCGCGGACGCTTTCGCGGCGTGTGCGCTCACGACCCAGGAGATCGCTCGTGGCCTCAAATAACCATCGCCATCATCATCGCGCCTCGACCGCGCTGGCATCCGACGCCTGCATCGCACGCTTGTCGCTGTATGTTCGCGAACTGGCTCGGCTCGGTACGCAGCGGATCAGTTATGTGTCGTCGCGCCGACTGGCCGAACCGCTTGGCTTGACTGATGCGCAGATCCGGCGTGACTTAAGCCAATTCGGTCAGTTCGGGACCAGCGGCCGCGGATACGAGGTCCAGCGGTTGCACGACCGACTCACCACCATCCTGGGCGTTTCAGATCGAACCTGGAACGTTGCCCTCGCCGGCGTCGGCAATTTGGGGGCTGCGCTGCTGGCGTATCGAGGGTTTCGCGAACGCGGATTCTTGTTCCGTGCGATCGTCGACGCTGATCCGTCTAAGGTCGGCCGTGTGATCCAAGGGTTGACCGTGGGTTCGGCCCAGCACCTTCCAGAACTGGTCAAGCAGCATAAGATTCATATCGGCGTGATCGCGGTCCCGGTTGAATCCGCCCAAGCCGTCTGCGATCAGTTGGTCGCATCCGGCGTTCGGGCCATTGTCAATTTTGCGCCGATACATCTGGAGGTTCCCTCAACGGTGTGGGTCCGGGCTATGGATCTTGCGATCGAACTTGAAAGCTTGGCCTTTTACTTGGCTAGGACCGCATGAGGGCCAACCGTGGCACAGGGCACCTCAGCATCAGCGTATCGACCATGCGAACCGATCCAGGCGTGTGGAGGCCGGTCGGCTCAGATGAGAAACGCCCGTACATTCAACGGCTGTTTACCGATATCGCCCCGCGGTATGATTGGTTCAATCGGCTGGCGAGTTGCGGGTTCGACGCTCGCTGGCGTGCCGCCGCGTTGCGCTGGGCCCAACTCGAACCAACCCATACCGTGTTAGATGTGTGCACCGGCACTGGAGACCTGGCCCTCTTGGCCGTGCGCCGCCAGGGCGGGCAAGGCCATGTGGTCGGAATCGACATGAATGGGGCCATGCTCCATTGGGCGTGTCACAAAGCCGAGCGCCAAGCCGCACGGATCGGGTGGATCCAGGCCGACGCTGAGGCGTTGCCGTTTCCCACCGGAAGCTTTGATCGCGTGCTCATCGGATTCTCGACCAGAAATCTCACCAACCTGATGGCCGGCATCCGCGAAATGGTTCGTGTGCTCCGCCCAGGCGGACAGCTGGTCATCTTGGAGACTGGCCGACCGGCCAATCCGCTGGTCCGCTGGGGCCATCAACTCTTCCTCATGACCGGGGCCCGGATCATTGGACTCTTTCTGACCGGTCGGCTCTGGCCGTTCACCTATCTGGCACGCTCGGTACAGACATTTCTCTCGCCTGACGCCTTTCGTGAGCATTTGCAGCGCGCGCAAACTACGGTACAATACGTTCCACTTTCTCATGGACTTGCCAGCCTCTACATTGCGACTAAATAGTCACCTCGATCTCGCGTTGGCACCGCTCCAACGTGATTTACAGGCGGTGACTGACCGAGTGCTGTCAGCCCTCACCGATCCGGCTGCCCGTAAAGTCGTCTACCTCATCAGCGCCGGCGGCAAACGGCTGCGTCCAGCCCTGGTGCTGCTGGCGGGCTTGTCTGGCCGGACTCAGGATCATCGCGCACTGATCGAAACCGCCACCGCGGTCGAGCTGATCCACACCGCGACCCTCATCCATGACGACATCATCGATGCCTCTCCACGGCGACGCTCGCAACCCACCTTCCACACCCGTTGGGGAACCGAGCGGGCGGTGCTAATGGGCGACTATCTGTACGCGACCGCGTTTACGCTGCTGGCCGGGCTGTCGGCTGCGCCCGTCGTCAGAGTCATGGCCGGCGTGTGCCAAGATTTGTGTCGGGGAGAGCTCCGCGAAGTTGAGGCCAGATACCGGCTGGATCTTCAAGAGTCTGACTATCTGTCGATCATCCATGATAAGACCGCCTCGCTGATTGGCGGCTGTGCGCGGGTGGGAGCCTATCTCGGAGGATGTCCGTCGAAAATGATCGACCGGCTCGAACAGTTCGCCATCAACTTCGGGCTGGCCTTCCAAATTATCGACGACTGTCTTGACTTGATGGGTGATCCGCGACGGCTGGGGAAATCGACCCTGGCGGATATCGATAAAGGCACGCTCTCGTTGCCGATCATCTATCTCACGCGCCAGTTATCCGCCAGCCACCGTCGACGACTGTTCGCTCCGCTGCGTCGGGCTGCGGGTGCGTGTCGGACCGGCGCGGTCGGACCGGTGGCAGACCCGGCATTTCTGGCCCGCGTGGCGAAGGCCGCCAAAGAATCAGGCGCGATCGCCCAAGCCCAGGCGCGCGCAGCCGCATTCATCCAGGCCGGCCAGGACACGTTGAGTGCTGTGCCGCTGAATGGACTGAGTCACACGTACGATGCGCTCGCCAACTATGCGTTATCCCGAACCAATTAGCGCTGAGGACCTCTGATGCAATTAGGCTGGGCTGAACTGGTCGTCATCCTGCTGCTGGTGCTCTTGCTGGTTGGAGCCCGCCGACTGCCAGAACTGGGCCGAGCGCTCGGGCTGGCGCTGCGGGAATTTCAGGATGCGCGGCACAGTAAACCAGATCAACAGAATCCGCCAAAGGAGCGACAGGATTAAGCCATGGACTCGACCCCTAGTGCACCAACGCCTGACGGGACAGCGCCAGCGGCGTCACCATCCGCTGATCTGTGGAAACGGCTGGAGGAACGGTGTGGCCGACGACAGTTCTTGCTAAAATCTGGGTGGCTGTTCTTTTGGACGTTTCTTGGCGGCTGGTTGTTGTCCAACTTACGGTATCTGTTTCCGAACGTCCTCTACGAGCCCACCTCAGTCTTCAAGGCCGGCAAGCCCAAGGACTATTCTGAGCTGGGCATCATCGAGAAATGGAAGAAGACACAACGCGTGTGGCTGGTGAAGACCCCGCAAGGATTCTACTGCCTCTGGGCCCGCTGCACCCATTTGGGATGCACCCCAAACTGGTTCGATGCTGAAGGGCGGTTTAAATGCCCCTGCCATGGGTCGAACTTCAATAAGGACGGGGATGTCATCGCCGGCCCGGCCCCGAAGCCGCTGTGGCGGTGCGCTATCCAGTTGGGGTCGGATGGCCAGATGATCATTGATAAGGGCCGGCTCGAGAACCGACCTGGAAGTCGAGAGAAGGGCGACTTCTTTCTTCCCACCACCTGAGCGCCATGGCTGAGCAGGCAACACGTCCAAAGTTGACCGACACCGTGAAGAAAACCAAGCTCTGGAAATCGATCTTCCGGCATGACTTCACTGACACGCCGAGGACCCGGCTGCAGCGGATCTTCGGCAACGTGTTCCTCCACCTGCATCCGGTGCGCGTCCCCAAAGATGCGATCCGCGTCACCTACACCTGGGGGCTTGGCGGGTTATCGT
>JAHFGT010000019.1 GCA_023247275.1 Candidatus Omnitrophota bacterium | reverse complement strand
AGTCTGGGATCGATGTGCGCAACGACAAGATGGCGTACCAGCGGATCCGCGAGGCGGCCGAGAAAGCCAAGATCGAGCTCTCGAACGTGCTCGAGACCGATATTAACCTGCCGTTTATCACCGCGGATGCGTCCGGGCCGAAGCATCTGACCATGAAGCTGACCCGCTCGACGCTGGAGCGGCTGGTGGAGCCGATCATCAGCCGATGCCGCGGGCCGGTGGAGCATGCGATGTCTGACGCGAAGCTCAAGGCATCGGAGATCGACCGGATCATCCTCGTGGGCGGGCCGACCCGGATGCCGATCGTCCAACGGTTTGTCGAGGAGACCGTGGCGAAGAAAGTTGAGCGCGGCGTGGATCCGATGGAATGCGTGGCGATGGGGGCCTCGATCCAAGCGGCCATTATCAAGGGCGAAGTCAAAGACGTGCTGCTGCTGGATGTGACGCCGCTGTCGTTGGGGATCGAGACCGAAGGCGGGATCTTCACCAAGCTCATCGAACGCAACACCACGATCCCGACCCGGAAGAGCCAGATCTTCTCGACAGCGTCTGACCATCAGACCGCGGTGACAGTGCGCGTCTTGCAAGGCGAGCGGCCGATGGCGGCGGACAACACCGAGCTGGGCCGGTTTGATCTGGTGGGGATCCCGGCCGCGCCGCGTGGGATGCCGCAGATTGAAGTGAGCTTTGACATCGACGCCAATGGCATCGTCCATGTGGCCGCGAAAGATCTTGGAACTGGGAAAGAGCAATCGATCAAGATCACCGCGCCGCAGAAACTCAATAAAGATGAGATCGAAAAGATGGTAAAACAAGCTGAGCAGTTCGCCGAGGCGGACAAGCAGCGCAAAGAGCTGGCCGAGGTGCGCAACGAAGCTGAACATCGCGCCTATGAAGTCGAGAAGAACCTGAAAGAACTCGGCGACAAACTCCCCAGCTCAGAGCGCCAATCAATCGAGCAGAACATCAAAGAGCTGCGTGAGACGATCACGTCTGACGACCCAGCCAAGATCCGGCGTGAACTTGAGGATCTCCTGAAGAGCTCGCACAAGCTGGCCGAAGAAGTGTATAAGAAGACGCAAGCTACCAAAGCAGGAGCGGGTGGCTCAGAGGCCGGGGCAGGCGGTCCAGGGCAAGGGGCAGAGCCTGGTGAAGAGCAGCCCACCCACAAGCCCGGCGGCGACGACAAAGTCGTCGACGCCGAGTTCAAAGTCGAAGACGACAAGAAGTGAGAGACCAAAGACCTGAAACAGGAGACATCAGACAAAAGAACCAGAGAAGTACCGAGTCTGGTGTAGCGACCCGAAGAACGAGCCGGTCTGTGAGGAAACGGGCGAGGAAGTTGTGCTCGTGAAAGACCGTCGTGGTAAAGTCATCGGGTTTGAGAAACTGAACTTCCTCTCTGGCAAGCGCCACGCCATTAAGCACCTGCCGGTCGAGGTGCTCGTTTCTTGAAAATGACACTGAAAGAGGCTGCGCAGATGTATGTGGGTCTGGTGAGGCTTGAGGAGTTGCTCACACCAGATCAGCAGCAGGCAAAGCAAGAAGTGACAGCGCTGCGATCGAAAGATCACGATCTCTTTGCCGGTTCACTTCGAGCCGCAGGCTATGATGGCGTCGATCGGTTTGAACGCAACCCAACGTGCTTTTGAGTTCGTCAACGAGACCTCTCAGGTTTCAGATAAACGATGCCGGTGACGAAAAAAGATTACTACGAAATCCTTGGGATCTCGAAGACCGCGTCGGTCGATGAGATTAAGAAGACCTACCGCACCCTGGCGATGAAGCATCACCCAGACCGGGTGCCGGCCGAGCAGAAGAAGGAGGCTGAGGAGCGGTTTAAAGAAATCTCAGAGGCGTACGCGGTCCTCTCCGATCCGCAGAAACGGTCGGTGTATGATCAGTACGGCCATAGCGGCTTTGACCAGCGGTACTCGACCGAGGATATTTTCCGCGGCGCTGATTTCTCCAGCATCTTTGAGGATCTCGGGTTCGGCAGTGGCGGGTCGATTTTTGAAGACCTGCTCGGCGGCGGATTGGATCTGTTCGGCGGTGGGCGGGGCGGCAGCGGCCGGCGCGGTCGTCGAGGCGCAGATCTTGAGATCGAGGTGCCGCTCGCTTTCGAAGAGGCTGCGAAAGGCACCGAGAAGACGGTGACGATTCATCGCCGCGAACTGTGCTCGGAATGTCGGGGGGAAGGCGGCGAGCGACAAACTTGTTCGACCTGTGGCGGCAGCGGACAGATGCGGCAAGCCGCCGGGTTTATGGTCATGGTTCGCGCCTGCCACAAGTGTGGAGGAGCCGGGAGTACCCTCAAGCGCGCCTGCTCGCGGTGTCATGGCGAAGGCCGGGTCAGCGTTGAGCGAAAGTTGCAAGTGAAGGTCCCGGCTGGCGTGGAATCCGGGATGCGGTTGCGGCTCACGGGAGAAGGCGAAGCCGGCACGCGGGGGCGCGGAGATCTGTATGTCCATTTGAACGTGGCCCCGCATCCAGTGTTCCAACGCAACGGACCGGATCTGTTACTGGACTATCCGGTGCCGATGACTCAGGCCGCGCTTGGCACCGAACTGGAGATCCCGACGCTGAACGGCCGGGTCACGATGAAAATTCCGCCCGGGACGCAGAGCAGCACGGTGTTTCGAGTTCGAGGTAAAGGGGTCGCCAATGTGCACGATGGTCGGGCTGGCGACTTGTTGGTGCGGGTGATGGTCGAAACACCGACGAACCTGACCCCGGCCCAGCGACGAACCGTTGAAGAGTTGGGCCGGACGCTGGGCGAGGAGTCGCATCCGACCCGCCGCTCGTTCTTGGCCAAGGTGCGAGAGTTGCTCAGGAAATAGGCATTCGTATACGGGTGTACAGGTGGACGGGGCCTCACGGGTACACTCGTACACCTGTTCACGAATCAGATGTGGTGAAACATGCCGACCTATGAGTACCAGTGTCAAACATGCAAGAAGCGGCACGAGGCATCTCAGTCCATTATCGCCAAGCCGTTGACGAAATGCCCGAAGTGCGGCGGTCGATTGAAGCGGCTGCTGGGCTCAGGCTCAGGGTTTCTTTTTAAAGGCAGCGGGTTCTATATCACCGACTATCGGAGCAAAAGCTATCACGACGCCAAGAAGAAGGACCAACCCTCCTCTCCGCCGCCGTCGTCGAATTCCTCTACGACCCCCAAGACCCCATCGTAGCCGCTGGTGGATCGGCGCCGGCGTGTACGCAGCGCTGGTCCTGGTGTTCTCGTTGCTGCCGGTCGGGGCTGGGATTCCGGTGCGGCATCTTGACAAGGCAGCGCACGTCTGCGAGTATCTGCTGTTTGCCTGGATCCTCACACACGCCGTGCGCGCCAGCCACATGCCAGAGCCTGAATACCTGATATGGGCCTGGATCTACGCGACAAGTTATGGACTCTTGATGGAAGCCTTCCAGGCATTGGTCCCATGGCGGTCGGCTGATCTGTATGACGCGGCCGCAAACGCGATCGGCGCGGCGCTGGGCATCTGGATTGGGCGCAGCTTCCCACGCCCCTCGATCCGAATCCGGTCAACCCCGTGATGGTGGCCATCCGACCCTTTGCCGCGCTACGCTATGACCCATCCCGAGCAGGCCGACTCGATGAGATCATCGCACCGCCGTATGATGTCATCGACGCGGCGTTGCAAGACCAGCTGTACGCCCGCTCCCCCTACAATGTGGTTCGGTTGACCCTGGGGAAGCAGTTCGCGCAGGATACCGAGCAACACAATCGGTATACGCGGACGCGCCAAGATTTCCTGACGTGGCAGCGGCAGGGGATCTTGCGTCAGGACCCAGTGCCAGCGCTATACATCGTCGAGCACGCCTTCGAGTCTGCTGGCCAGCGATGCGCCCGACTGGGTTTCATCGCCCTGGTAGAGTTGCGCGACCCGATCGAGCAGGTGGTGTACCGACATGAAGCCACGCTGGCCGCTCCAAAAGCTGACCGAGCCAAACTCTTAGAGACGGTGCCGGTGCAATGCGAGCCGATCTTCTGCGTGTTTCCAGATCCCGGGCAGACGATCTATGCCCGGTGTCGGCAACTGACTCAGGGAGCGCCAACGCTCCAGACCACGGGAACCGACCAGGTTCGCGTGTGGGCCATTACAGCGGCTGAGCAGATTCAGACGCTCACCGATGCTCTCAGCCGGGTCGCCGTGCTGATTGCAGACGGGCATCATCGATTCGAAGTGGCCTGGGCGAACCGAGCTCGATGGCCCGCGGTGATGACCTACTTTGCCTCAATTGAAGATCCGGCGCTGGTGCTGGGGCCGATCCACCGTCTGGTGGGCGGCACCCCAGACCTCACTCGATTGCAGGCCCTGTGCCTGATGACCCCAGCCGGCGCGCTCGACGCGCTGACCCGATGGCTCAGTGAATCCGATGATCAGCGCCAGTCCAACGAATCCAGTCGGGCGGTGCGATTCGGGTTGTATGATGGCCGCATGCTGTATCAAGCCCAGGTCCGCGAAGCGGTCCTTCAGCAATGGCTTCACGCGCCGACGGTTCCACGTCTGATCGCCGGACTGGATGTCGCGGTGTTACATGGCCTGGTGCTACCCTCGATCGGATTCAATGGCCATCGCCAGGTGCAGTACATGGCCGATTCTCAACGTGTGCTCGACGCGGTCGATCGCGGCGAGGGTGGCTGTGCGTGGCTACTGCGACCCCTCCCGCTACAACGCGTCTACGAACTGGCAGCCAAGGGCCTAACCCTGCCGCCCAAATCAACCTTTTTCTACCCCAAAATCCCCTCCGGCCTGGCGATGCACCTGCTAGCCTAGCCAGACCGCCTGCGTATCGCGACCGAAGTCGTTGGCACTCGTCCGGTTACATTGACGTTCGTCAGTCCGTGTGTTACCATAAGAAACTTCATTTTTCCGTCGACGAACGGAGTGTGCACGGCATGAAGCTATTTAGCCGGCGTCAGCCAACCTTAGGTCGCAGATCTCGCCGCGAAATTCCGGCCGGGCTGTGGACCAAATGCGAATCGTGCGGCCAGCTCATCTACAATAAAGCCCTCGAAGAAAACCTCCGCGTCTGTCCCAAGTGCGACTTCCATTTTCCGCTCACCGCCTATCAGCGCATCCATCTCACGATCGACGAAGGAACATTCGAGGAATGGGATGCCGACTTGACCCCGTTGGATCCGTTACATTTCACGGTGCCCAAGCCGTACAGCGAGAAGGCGGCCGAAGAGCAACGCAGGTGCGGGATGAGCGATGCCTGTCTGAGTGGGCGAGGACGGCTCGACGGCCACGACGTGGTGCTTGGCGTGACCGATTCCCGATTCATGATGGGATCGATGGGCTCGGTCGTTGGGGAGAAGCTCACGCGAGCGATTGAGCGCGCGACCGAGCTGCGGTTGCCGGTCGTTATCCTGTCTGGCTCAGGCGGTGGCGCGCGCATGCAAGAAGGCGTGCTCAGCCTCATGCAAATGGCTAAGACCGCCAATGCGTTGATGCGACTCGACGAGCGTGGGGGGCTGTTTATTTCTGTGCTCACCCATCCGACGATGGCCGGCGTGTTGGCCAGTTTTGCCACCTTAGGTGATGTGATCATCGCTGAGCCCAAGGCGTTGATCGGGTTTACCGGACCGCGGGTGATCGAGCAGACCATTCGGCAGAAGTTGCCTGAAGGATTCCAACGGTCAGAGTTTCTGTTGGAGCATGGCCTGATTGATTTGATCGTCAGTCGTCGAGACATGAAGTCAGTGCTCGCGCGGCTGCTCGGATATCTGGGGCGATGATCCGGCGGCCTGACGTGTACGACGGCGACCACCGTCACCGATAGGAACGGGAAACCACGCGGTATGGCCCAGGTGAGCCTCCGGAACGTCTCGAAAACTCATTCAGGCGGTGTCCTCGCCGTCAAAGAAGCCAGTCTGGAGATCGAGAATCGGGAATTCCTGGTGATCGTCGGTCCGTCAGGGTGCGGTAAATCCACGCTGCTGCGGATGGTGGCCGGATTGGAAGAGGCCAGCACCGGTGAAATTTGGATTGGCAACAAGCTGGTGAACCACATTCCACCGAAAGATCGCGATATCGCGATGGTGTTCCAGAACTACGCGTTGTATCCGCATATGACGGTGTTCGACAATATGGCGTTCGGGTTGCGGTTGCGCGGATACAGCAAAAAGGACATCGACCAGCGGGTCCGTGAGGCGGCCGGAATCCTCAGCATCGAACCGTTGCTGCACCGCAAGCCGAAAGAGCTGTCCGGCGGCGAACGACAGCGGGTCGCCGTCGGTCGGGCCATTGTGCGCAAACCGCTCGTGTTTCTCTTCGATGAGCCGCTGTCCAACCTGGACGCCAAGATGCGGGTGCAGATGCGGACCGAAATCCGTAAACTGCACTTCCGATTGCAGACGACGATGATTTATGTCACGCATGACCAGACGGAAGCCATGACCATGGGGGATCGGATCGTAGTCATGAACAAGGCCGTCATTCAGCAGGTCGCCGATCCACTGACGATCTACGAACACCCGGCCAACCGGTTTGTGGCAAGTTTTATCGGGTCACCTCCGATGAACTTTATCAAAGGGACGATTGTCCGATCAGAGGCAGAACTGTACTTTGTCGAAGGCGTGCTCCGGCTACGGGTGGTCGACGAAATGGCGGCCCGGCTGCTCGCGTACGAAAATAAGCCGGTGCTGTTTGGCGTTCGTCCGGAGGACCTGTACGACAAACTGTTCATTACGGATGCGCCCAGCGACTGTATCGTCACCTCGACCGTCGAGCTCGTGGAGCCGCTCGGCGCCGAGGTGTATCTGCATCTGCGGGTCGGCGAGCATGGCATGGTGGCCAGGGTCGGACCGCATGACCGCCCCGAGGTCAACCAGGATATTGATCTGGTGTTTGATATGGGAAAGGCGCACTTCTTTGATCTTGAGAGTCAAGCTGCGATTGTTTAACCACCCCTCTGGTCGCCAGCCGTCGATCGGTTCGATGGGATAACCGTTCGGTCGGTACCCTGATGACGGCTCTCACCCCTCCGCAGGCTCCCAAAGGTCTTCGAGTCGCTACCAGCGTCGGACTGATCCTCGTCTGGGTGAGTATGGCGACGGCGATTCTCACGGCTGGTCCTGCCCGCGTTCGACTCGTGCATCCGCTGGTCCTGGTGGCGATCCTCTTGGCCCTCGTGGCTTGGAATCTCTTTTCCACTGGGGTGAACCTCCTGATTGATGTGGCCATCCTCTTGGCGCTCCAATGGGCTTGGGCGGTCAGTCTCCATCCGCTCATTCAGGCAGACACCTTGGCGCTCCTGACGCTCCTGGCGGTTGCGGTGCTGCAACGACGCCGGCAGTCTCGGCGAGTGCATACGCTGCAGCAGAAGCTTGAAGATGTCGCTGAAGAGCAGACACTGAAAGCGCGGGCGATTGAATCGGCCAAACAAGTGCGGGACGGGCTGCGCAAGAAATTGTCCCGGTACGCGCGATTGCAAGCGATCGCTGAAGAGTTGAGCAACATGACCGAGTTTGGCTCCATCGCGCATCTGGTCGTCGATCGGGCCTTCGAGTTGATCGGCAAATCCGATGTCTGCTTGTTGTATCTGCTCAACCATGATCGGCAGGAGCTCTCCCTGTGCGCCTCAAAGAAGCAAGAGACCCTATCGGCGATTCGGGCAAAGCACGGGGATCAATTCGACCGGCACGTATTACGCACGCACCGGCCGCTGTTGGTGAATGATCTGCGACGGGATTTTCGGTTTACGGTGACCACGGCGGCGGAGCGGCCGGTGCGTGCGGTCATCGCCAGCCCGCTGTTTTTAGGCGCGGCGCCTGAGGGGGTGCTGCGATTGGACAGCGCGGAACCGTCGGTGTACACGCAAGATGATGTGCGGTTTGTAGAGATTCTGTTGGATTTGGTGGCCGCCGCCGCTACCAATGCCCGGCTGTTTGCCCAGACGCAGCAACTGGCCATGACCGATGGACTGACCGGATTGACGCTGCGGCGCCCGTTTTTGGAACAGCTGACCCGTGAGCTGACACGGTCTGGTCGGAGCCGTTGCGGGCCGGTGACCCTGCTGATGATGGATATCGACCATTTTAAGCGGTTCAACGATACGTATGGCCATACCGCCGGTGATGTGATTCTCAAGTCGTTCGCTGAAGTGCTTCGAACGGTGATTCCACCGGGCAGTATGATTGCTCGATATGGCGGAGAGGAGTTTGCGGTGCTGTTGCCGCGGACCGATCGAGCGCATGGCGTGGAACTCGCAGAGAACATCCGTCAATTGACCGAACAACAGATCCACGTGGCCGGCCGTAGTCGGCTGGATCACGGAGACAGCGCTGAATCGGCTCCACCAGCGAAGCGGCGCGACCGAGGAACGCGGCACGGTGAATCCGAACACGTGGTCACGGTCTCCATTGGTGTGGCCGCGTTTCCTGAGGATGCTCAGGCCGAACTTGAACTCATCCGCGTCGCGGATCAGCGGCTGTATCATGCCAAGCGGGCGGGCCGCAACCGAGTCGTCGCCACGGGAAATCACCTATGATAGGGGATGACATGTTCCGTGTGACTGGAAACAGGGTGTGATGACCTTGCTCCTAATCAGTTGGGTCCTCGCCATGATCTCTGGGCTGGTGTGGGCTCAAGGGATTACGGCGTTCTGCACGGCCGTGACAGCGATCGCATGGCTGATGGCCCGGATCCATGCGCTGGGCGACTGGACCGTCTGGCTCGAACTGGGGGGCTTGTTGGCCGGTCCCTGGCTGTTAGCCGCTTGGCAGCGACGAGACGAGCGGATCCTGAAGCGATGGCATGCGCAGGAAGCGGAGCGCATGGCCCAGATTTCCGAATCGGCCCGGTCACTCTTGTCGCTGCAGACCTCTGGGCAGCAGCTCGAATCTCAAATCGCCGAGATCACCGACGTCTATCATGTCACCAAAGCCACGGCCCGAACGCTGCACTTTAGTGAGCTGTTCGCGAAGCTGATCGATGTGGCCCCGACCATGATGCGGGCGGCTGGCGTCAGGCTTGTGGATTTATCGGTTACCGAGCGAGCGCCGCATGCGGCTCGCGCGGTGCGCCGTCCAGATGGCCGGCTTGAACCGGCCGGTGAGAGCGGGATCCTGCCACTGGAGCACGCGGTGGTTGACCGCGCCAAGGCGTCAGGGCGACCCGGCACGATCGAGGCGACCCAGCTGCCCAGCCCGCGGTCCGAGGCCATCACGCGAATCGCGTGGGCGCCCCTCTGGCGGAAGCAACAGATGATTGGCGTGCTGATGGCCGAGGACCTGCCAGAGGCGCAGATGAAGACGCTGGCGATCATTGCCAATCAGCTCTCACTCCAGCTCTCGCGGATTCATCTCTATCAACGCGTAGAAGCCATGGCGGTGACCGATTCGCTCACCGGCCTGTATGTCCGGAACCATTTTCTCGACCGGGCGCGCGAAGAGCTTGCCCGATCGAAGCGACACGGATTGCCTTGCACCCTCTTGATGGTCGATCTGGACCGGTTTAAAGAGAAGAACGATACGTATGGGCATCTTGTCGGGGATGTGGTGCTGCGCGAAGTCGCTCGGCTGCTCCAGCGCAATCTCCGCGATGTCGATCTGATGGCGCGGTTCGGCGGGGAAGAGTTCATCATGTTGTTGATCGAAACCACCGCCGAGCAGGCCCTGCCGATTCTCCAACGGCTGCGGCAATTGGTCGAAGTCCACCCGATCCGAGCCTATGACGAGTTGTTGCATCAGACGATCAGTGTGGGCTTGACGGTTTTTCCAGAGGACGGGCAGACGTTCGACACACTAATCGAGCAAGCCGATCAAGCGCTGTACGAGGCGAAGCGGACCGGCCGCAATAACGTGGTGCGATGGTCGAAACAGCTGCAGAAGGCAGTCCACACTCCCTAGTCAACGGATCGCATGGTCAAACGGTGGGCGGTCGGAATCGATTTCGGTGGAACCAATATCAAGCTAGGGCTGGTGGACCCCACTGGGCACGTGGTGGGCGCACGATCCGTGTCCTCGGTCGGGATCAGTCAGCCCAGACCATTCGTCGACGCGGTCACACGGCTGGTGGATGAGCTAGCCCGCTCGGTCGGCGTGACCACGCGCCAACTCTGCGGTGTTGGGGTCGGCGCCCCAGGTCCAACAGATGCCAGTCGTGGACTGGTCCACCTGCTGGTCAATGTCCCGGGGTGGGATCGTGTGCCGTTACGGCGGCGATTGGAATCGCGCCTGCGTTGTCCATGTGCCGTTGACAATGATGCGAACCTGTTCACGTTGGGCGAGTGGCGCTGGGGAGCTGGCCGGCGAGCGACCCATCTGATCGGGCTCACCTTGGGTACTGGCGTAGGAGGAGGCGTGGTGGTTGGGGGGGCACTGTACCGCGGGTCGTCTGGGACGGCTGGCGAGTTCGGGCATGTGCTGGTTGACCCCAAGGGTCGACGCTGCGGCTGCGGCGCGCGCGGATGCTTAGAAGCGCAGATTGGCACCGCGGCGATTCTTGAGATGGGACAACAGGCTATCCGTCGCGGGGCGCAGCCGCTTGGCCGGCTGGTGGAGCGGACTCCAGGACGTCGATTGACACCGGCTCTGATCAGTGAAGCGGCAGCGCGAGGGGATCGCCGAGCGCGTGAGGTCTGGGCTCAGGTTGGCCAGTGGCTGGGTGTGGGCTTAGCTGGAATCGTGAACGCGCTCAACCCGGATCGTATCGTGATTGGAGGGGGAGTCGCCGCGGCGTGGCGATGGTTTTTTCCGACCGCCGCGCAGGTGGTGCGGACACGTCCGCTGCAGGTATCCGCCAAGGCGGTACGCGTGGTCCGCGCACGACTCGGAAACGACGCTGGCATTGTCGGAGCAGCCGTGCTAGTCTGGAACGAATTTGGTGCGAGATGACCGGTGAAGCGTGAGAGGCACTCCAAAGAGCGCGCGATGAAAATCTTCCTGGATTCCGCGAATCTTGACGAGATTCGTGAAGCGATGAGTTGGGGCGCCATTGATGGGGTGACCACCAACCCCAGCCTGGTCGCCAAAGAACACCGGAATTTTTTCCCGCTGCTGCGAGACATTTGTGAGACGGTCGGCGGCCCGGTCAGCATGGAAACGACCCATCGCGATTCCGTTGGCATGGTGACGGAAGGTCGAGCGTTCTCCAAGCTGCATCCGCAGATCATCGTGAAATGCCCGCTGACACAAGAGGGCCTGAAGGCGACGCGGCAACTTGCCAGCGAACATATTCGGGTCAACGTGACACTCTGTTTTTCGGCGTCGCAAGCCCTCTTAGCCGCGAAGGCCGGCGCCTACTATGTCTCCCCGTTTATCGGTCGACTTGATGATATCAGCACCGATGGCATGGAGTTGATCCGCGCGATCAAAACCATCTATGCGAACTATGGGTTTTCAACCCAGATCTTGGTGGCGAGCGTTCGGCATCCCATCCATGTGGTGGAAGCCGCCAAGATTGGAGCGGACATCGCCACGATGCCGTTTACGGTGCTGCAAGCGCTCGTGAAGCATCCGCTCACCGACATCGGATTGGATCGATTCCTGAAAGACTGGGAGCAGCTTGCTCCGGCCGCTAAGGCCGCCCATGTGCCGACAGATCATCCACAGGCCACAGGTCAACGCCCCATATCTGCGGGAGCCAGAGCCCTCGCAGCGCGAGAGAAGAAGGCAGGTCGGTAAGTTGCCAGCACCCGTTCGCTGGAGTGTCGTCTGGGTGGTGCTTATTGTCGGTTTCATCGTCGTCCCGAGGTGGGTGTTGGCGGCGAGCGATTCACCGGCCGACGAGCGTGCGACGACCTATCGCAAAGACGCTGAAGCGTTGATCAAGCAGGGCGCCTATCACGATGCCCTCGAGGTTATCCAGACCTGGCTCGCCCTCCAACCGCAAGATCCGCAAGCCGAGTTGTACCGGTCGCTCTGTGAAGTGCGGCTCGGCTCTCCCACGCAATTCCAGCAGCTCAACCAAGCAGAATCCAATCAGCTCAAGGCAAAGCTCCAGGACGAAGAGCGAGCGCAGCGACGGTCAGCGGCCATGGCCAAGGCGCTCGAGCGACAGTTTCAGCGCGAACAACAGGCCTGGGATCGTCAGGTCGCTGAGTCGGAACGTCAAGCCCAGCGGGACCAACAGCGACAACACCAGATCCAGCGACAACCATCGCGCGCGCAACCAGCCCTGGCCGCACCCGAATCACACCGCCCGCCTGCTGCTGAATCGCACCGCGTAGAACCGTCTCGCCCAGCATCGGCCTCACCCGTCACGCCATCGCACCAGCCGTCGCCAGAGAAACCGAGCGCTTCACCAGCCAGCCCGTCCGTCAGTGAGCAGCCTGAGCCAGCGCCAGCGAACGTTTCGACTCCGACCACGCCGTCCAGTGCACCATCGCCAACCGGTCGCTCAGCGGCCGCCCCCTCTGTTGAGCTGGCGCCAGTCATCGTGGCCACGCGAACCCAGACGCAACAAACCGTGACGCCCAGTTTGGCGCATGCGGCGACGGCGCAGCCCGGTGTTGTGGAAATTCGAGCCGAGCAGATGACGATGTCGCCGGAGCGCCGATTGGCACTAGCGCAAGGCAGCGTCGAAGTTGTCTATGACGATGTCTTTATGACATGCGATAAGCTCACGCTATTCACGGATACGAAGGACTTGTATGCGGAAGGCCATGTCCGAATCGAGCAGGGGCAGAACGTGTTCCGCGGGGATATGGCGCACTACAACCCCGTCACGAAAAAGGGCCGATTCCTGCAAGGCACGATCACCTCACCACCCTGGCATGAGCATGGGCGCACCGTCGAAGATATCGCAGAAGGCGTCTACGAAGTCACCCCAGGCTACCTGACCTCATGCGAGTTAGAGCCGCCGCACTTCCAATTCCGGGGCAGCCGGGCCCTCATCTTCGCCGACGAACGGATTGCGCGAGTACGGAATATGACCCTGGTGGTCGATCAGTTACCCCTGATCTACCTGCCATGGATGACCATGGCGGATCGGCAGACACCGTTCTTCATTGTCCCGGGCAAGAAAAAGCCCTGGGGCCAATTTGCCTTGATGGGATATCGGTATGAACTGCCGACGCTGTTCGGGGTCGAAGCGAAGCAGAAAGGCGCGCTCCGGCTGGACTGGCGTCGGTATTTCGGGTGGGCGGTCGGCGTGGATCATCAACTGGAGAGTCCAACCCTTGGCAACGGGTTATTGAAGGTGTACTACAACGAAGAGCAGAATATGACCCGGCCGAAGGAAACGCTGCCGAAAGGAGCCGCCCAGAAGCGATACCGGGTGTTGTGGCGTCATCAGCTCAAACTGTATCCGGATACCCGAGTCGTCACCGATTTCCAGAAATACAGCGATCAGGATTTTCGAAAGGAACTGCTGTTCCGTGAAGAGTATGTCAACGACGACACCACTCCGGAGACGTTCGTGTCGCTGGTGAAGAGCAACCAGGATTTCACGGTGACCGGCGAGGCGTTGAAGCGGGTGAACCGATTCATGGGGCAGAATGAAGGGGTGGTGCTTAACGTGAGTTCCACCAGCCGTCGCATCGCCGATACCAATTTCTACAATTCCTCCTCAGCGGGGTTTGCGAGCCTGAATGCGAAAGGTGCGCATACCGAAGTGGATACCGATATCGTTCGAGCGGACTGGTCCCAAGGTTTCAGCTACGCGATGTCGCTCCTACGGCCGATCGAACTCACGCCGCGAGCGACCGTTCAACAAGCGTTCTATACGAAGGATAAGCAGGGTGGGGCAGAACGACCGCAAGGGCAACGGAATTTGTTCAGCGGGCAGTTCTCCACTGGAGCCGATGCCAGCTTGAAACTGTTCCGCTTGTTCTCGACGACCACCAACGTGATGGGCCTGAACATCAATCGGCTTCGGCACGTCGTGACGCCGACGGTCGCCTACAACTACATCCACCGCCCGACCGTTGCGAACGATCTGCTCAGTTTCCCCCTCGCAGCTACCACGACCAACGAAGCAAAATTGGGACTGGAAAATAAGCTCCAGACCAAACGGCTCGTCGCCAAAAGTTGGCGCAGCGTTGACTTGGCGCGGTTTCTGATTTCAGCGCCGTACACGTTCCGCGGCACGACCAACAAGCAGGGCGGTCGATACGGGGATTGGAAATTCGATCTGGAGACGTTCCCGTGGCCTTGGATGCGGCTGGAGACCGATTGGACCGTGCTGAGCCATTTCATGCCAGGGGTGCAGGAGGAGCGGATCCCAGCCTGGAACGTCGACATGGTCATCGTCGGCGGTCGGGGCGACCCCTTAGCTGAGCACGCAGCAGATATCCAAGCCCCACGACATCTGGAATTTCAAGCCGAACCCGAGGCCGCGGTCGATTTTCTCCTGCCGCAAGGGCAATGGTATCTTGGGCTGCGTCGAGCCTATGGCAACAACAGCAAGACCGAGGATGTCCTCCAGTGGGACTGGCGCCTGAGCGACAAGTGGGAACTCGGAACTTTTCAGCGATTCACCGAGAAGGAAGTCGCTAGAGGAGGCGCCAAACGATTCGCGAATCTCCGGGAGTTCCAATACCGCCTCCGACGAGATCTCCACGATTGGATCGGCGAGTTCGTGTACCGCGTGGACCGCGAATTCGGTGAAGAGCTGTTTTTCCTCCTCACGCTCAAGGCCTATCCTGACATGCCGCTCGGAACGGGCAAGAGCTACCATCAACCCAAAATCGATTCCCAGGACAGCCCATTCTCTCCGTTGGCTCGTCCGCACTAAATGGAACCATCCATGCAGATGAACATTCGGGAGGGTTCCATTGACCCCGAGCAAGCCCCGCCAAGCGGCGGGGCGCGTCGAGGGGTGACTCTTCGACTGCGCTCATCCTTCGACCAGCTCAGGGTCAATGCGCCCACTGGTCAGATTCAATCGGGGGCGTCTGTAGGACCGTTCCAACTTCACCAGGCTCATCGTACCCGTAAGAAGAGCCCGAGCACTTTTCGCTGGACCGTTCGGTGAGCTTCAGCGCGAAGCGTTGAAACGGCACTAGCGCTTCGCTCAAGAAGTTGCAGCCCAACAAGGTCCCCCGTATAATTGTCACCAGTTCTCTCCCCAACAGGGTTTTCCCCTCGATGGCTGAGCTTCCCAAACGAAGCGATGACTTCCGATCGGTGCTGATGGACGTGAGTGTCGTTGGTGCAGGGCATGTGGGGCTGGTGACCGGGGCCTGCTTCGCTGACCTCGGCCACTCGGTCGTGATGATGGACAACGATGCCCGCCGAATCGCCAAGCTCAAGCGCGGGATCATGCCGTACTACGAGCCAGGATTGGAAGAGCTTGTTGAACGCGGCGTGCGGGAACATCGGTTACACTTTACGACCTCGATGAAGGACGCAGTTGCGAAATCGACCATCATCTTTATCGCGGTCGGCACGCCGCAGAAGGCCAGTGGTGAGGCGGATTTGGCCTATGTCGATACGGTGGCCCGCGCCATTGCTGAACATTTGGACGGGTATCGGCTGATCGTTGAAAAGTCCACCGTGCCGGTGCAGACCGGCCAATGGGTGGCGCACACCATCAAAACGTATCTCAAACGCAAACACGTCTTTGACGTGGCCTCCAACCCAGAATTTCTTCGCGAGGGCACCGCGATCCAGGACTTCATGAAACCGGATCGGGTCGTGATTGGCGTGCAGAGCGTGCGCGCGAAGCGGCTGTTGATCGAGCTGTACAAACCCCTTGGCGCGCCGATTGTCGTGACCGATATGAATAGCGCCGAGCTGATCAAGCACGCCTCGAATTCCTTCTTGTCGATGAAAATTTCCTTCATCAACGCGGTCGCACAGGTCTGCGAGCGGTGCGGCGCCGATGTGGAGCAAGTCGCCGCCGGGATGGGTCTGGATCCGCGGATCGGTCGAGCGTTTTTAAATGCTGGGGCAGGCTTTGGTGGGTTTTGTTTTCCCAAAGACCTCGAAGCTTTCATCAAGATCTCAGAACAGCTCGGCTACAATTTTGAGCTGCTCAAGGCGGTGCGCAATATCAATGAGGAGCAGAAGCGCAGCTTCGCCATCAAAATTCAGCAGGCGCTGTGGGTCGTGAAGCACAAGACCATCGGCGTATTAGGGCTGGCGTTTAAGCCGAACACCGACGACATGCGGTACGCCCCAGCGATCGACGTGATCAAATATCTTCAAGAAGAGGGTGCGACGGTGCAAGCGTTTGACCCGCAGGCGCACCATGAGGCGACGACCCTCCTCCCGGGAGTAAGCTTGTGTCGGACCGCCTACGACGCGGCGCGCGGCGCCGATTGCTTGGCGGTCCTGACCGAGTGGAACGAATTTAAAGAACTCGACTTCAGGCGGATCAAGGCCTTGATGCGGCAACCACTGATTGTCGACGGCCGGAACATCTATGATCCGCAACGATTGAAATCGCTCGGGTTTCGGTACCTCGGCGTCGGCCGCGGGCGTGTGGGCAGCGGTCATCGAGGGCCGGTCTGATGGGTCCAACCTCCTCCAAGTCTGTGGCGGCGGTGGCGCAACTGATTGACGGAGTTCGGGTGAAGCCGCTACGCGTCATTCCGGATGAACGCGGGCGATTGTTCGAGATGCTTCGTCGTGATGAGGCCATCTTCCAGCAGTTTGGGCAGGTCTACTGCACCACGGTGGCCGAGGGGGTGGTCAAGGGGTGGCACTATCACAAGCAGCAGGTCGACAATTTCGTCTGCGTCAGCGGCATGATCAAGTTGGTCGCGTACGACCACCGACCAGGTTCAGCAACACAGGGGCAACTCAATGAGTTTTTCATTGGGATCCATCATCCGCTCTTAGTGCAGATCCCAGCCGGCGTGTACCATGGATTCAAGGGATTGACCGCGCCTGAGGCGATGGTGATCAATATCCCCACCGAGCCGTACCACCACACGCAACCAGACGAGTATCGGCTGGATCCGCACACCTCAGAGATTCCGTACGACTGGGCAAGGAAGAACGGATGATGAACAGCTCGGTACCCCGCACACCAAGATTGTCATGAAAGGTGTGGTACTGGCTGGTGGGCTGGGCAAACGGCTGGAGCCGCTGACGCGGATCACCAACAAGCATCTGCTGCCCATCTACGACCAGCCGATGATTTATTACCCCATCCGCACCCTGGTCGATGCTGGATTGACCGAGATCTTGATTGTGACCGGTGGCGCGCATGCGGGGGAGTTTCTCCGACTGCTCGGCAACGGAGCCGAATTTGGTCTGAAGCACCTGGACTACACCTACCAGCGTGGTGAAGGAGGAATCGCCGAGGCGCTGAGCTTGGCGGAACATTTCGCGGCCGGGCAACCGCTGGTCGTGGTCCTGGGCGATAACATCGTTGAACACAGCATTCGGCCATACGTGGAACGCTTCGCGGCCCAGGGGCAGGGGGCACGCCTCTTGCTCAAAGAAGTGGACGACCCATGGCGATTTGGGGTCGTGAAACTGTCCGGGGAGCAGATCGTGCGGATTGAGGAGAAACCGACTGATCCGCCATCACGCTACGTGGTGACGGGAATCTATATGTACGATGCGACCGTGTTCGATATTATCCGTACCCTGCGCCCCTCAGGGCGTGGGGAGCTGGAGATCACCGACGTGAACAATACCTATATTGATCGCGGCCAGATGCGCTATGACCGGCTTGAGGGCTGGTGGACCGATGCCGGGTTGCCAGAGACGCTCTACCGAGCCGCCACGCTGGTGCGTGAGCAACGGGTCACCGCAGGGGAGATGGCGCTCGCTCACGAAGCCCCGAAGCGCCAGGCCTGCGTGTGATGCGCGTCCTTGTGACCGGGGGTGCTGGGTTTATTGGCGCGCACTTCATCCGCTCGTGGTTGGCGTACGCGCCGGCTGATGAGGTCATCAATCTGGATGGTCTGACCTATGCCGGGTCGCTCGGCCGGCTGGCTGATGTCGATCAGCATCCCCACTATCGATTTGTTCAGGCCGATCTCAACGAGGTGGACCAGGTCCGTGAGGCGCTGCGCGGATGCCAGCTCATCGTGCATTTTGCTGCCGAGACGCACGTGGATCGGTCGATCACCGATGCCGAGCCGTTTCTTCGAACCAATGTCCAGGGAACCGCCGGGTTGTTGCACGCTGCGCTCGCCGCAAACGTCAGCCGGTTCGTGCACGTCAGTACGGATGAAGTGTACGGCCCAATCGTAGACGGCGCGGTGACCGAGCAGGCGTTGTTGTCGCCCCGCAGCCCGTACGCCGCGAGTAAGGCCGCGGCTGATTTGTTGGTGCAGGCCTACCAGCACACCTATGGGTTGCCGACCATCGTGGTGCGTCCGACGAATATTTTCGGCCCGGGCCAATTTCCAGAGAAATTCATTCCGCTGACGATTACCCGCGCGAGTCAGGAGCAGCCCATCCCACTGTACGGGGATGGGCAGCAACAACGCTCCTGGCTGTTCGTGACCGATGTGTGTCGAGCGATTCAGACCGTGATCGAACGCGGGACAATCGGCGGCGTGTACAACATCGCTGGCGGGCAGGACCAGACCAACTACGACACGGCGACGCAGATCCTCGCACAGTTGCGACGCTCGCCAGCCCTGATCGAGTTCGTGGCGGACCGGCCTGGGCATGATCGTCGGTATGCGATGGATGATACCCGGCTGCGCCAGTTGGGTTGGGCGCCATCGGTGCCATTTGAGCACGGGTTGGCAGAGACGATCACCTGGTATCAGGCTCATCCAGCGTGGTGGCGTCCATTGACGGAGCGTTTACGTGAAGATCCTTATCACTGGCTCAACCGGTCTGCTGGGTCCGGCGCTGGGTCGACATCTGGCGCCATTCGGTGAGGTTGTCGGCGTATCTCGCACCCCACCCCACGCCACCTCGGTCGGTCAGCATTGGCGCTGTGATCTGCGACATGCCCAGGACGTCGCGCAGCTCGTGGCGACTGTCCGGCCAGAGCTGGTCGTGCACGCGCAGGCGTTGAGCGATGTGGATCGATGTGAAGAAGAGCCGCAGCTCGCGCGCGCGATGAACGTGCAGGCCACCGCAAACCTGGTCGAAGCCCTGAAGGCCAACGGCGAACGGCCTGCGCTGTTGATCGCGCTGAGCACCGATCATGTGTTCGATGGGGCTCAGCGGCGTCCCTATGTGGAATCGGATCTCCCCGCTCCGGTGAATACGTACGGCCGCACGAAATTGGAGAGCGAGCGGCACGCGCTCGGCTATGCGCGATCGATCGTCGTCAGAACCAGCACGCTGTACGGCCCGGGGCGACTGAACTACTGCGATCATATTGTCGCGCGGACAACGGCGGGTGAGCCGGTCGAGGCGTGGAGCGACCAGCAGACCTCGCCCACCTATACCGAGGATCTGGCCGCGGCGATGGCCCAGCTGAGTCTGCACGTGCTCGACTCAGGCAGCTTGACCGGGCCGCGCGTGTATCATCTGGTGAACGCTGGCGGCTGCAGTCGGGTGACATTTGCCGAGCGTGTGGTGGAGCTGCTCCACGGGTCGAAAGACCTGATCAAACCGATCCCGATGGCGGCGCACCAACGGCCGGCCCATCGGCCGCGCTATGCCGTGCTGGACACCATCAACGTACCCGCCTCACTGAAGGAGATACTGCGACCATGGGACGACGCGCTGCAGGCGTATCTGCGTCAGCGCCGTCCGTTCGGCTTCGCTCAGGACGGCGTCCTGAGATGAGTCGAAGGACGCCGTTGGCTCAATTAGCCAAACGCATCCGCGCCCGCACCGCCCGAGTTGGCATTATTGGATTGGGCTATGTCGGACTGCCGTTGGCAGTAGAGTTCGCCAAGGAAGGGTTCTCCGTCACTGGGATCGACTTGGACGTTCATCGGGTGCAGGGGGTGAATCGTGGCCGCTCGTACATCCTGGATGTCGCCAGCGAGGATCTGCGAACCTTGCGGCGGCGCCGGCGGTTGCAAGCCACGTCGTCCTTCGAGGTCTTGGGCCGCCAGGATGCGATCATCATTTGCGTGCCGACCCCGCTGCGAAAGACACGCGAGCCGGACATGTCGTATATCCTCTCGGCCACCGACCAGATCGCCCGCCGGGTCCGTCAAGGACAGTTGATCGTGCTCGAAAGCACGACCTACCCTGGCACGACGGATGAAGTGATCTTACCGGCCTTGTCCGCGCGCGGATTCACGGTGGGGAAGGATTTCTGCCTGGCCTTCTCGCCGGAGCGGATCGATCCAGGTAATGCGACGTACACGACCCGGACGATTCCAAAGGTCATCGGGGGAATCACGCCGCGCTGCACTGAGCTGGCCACCGCGTTGTATGGGACCGCCATCCATCGGACGGTGCCGGTCTCGTGCTCAAAGGTTGCTGAAATGGTGAAGTTATTGGAAAACACCTTTCGTGCGGTCAATATCGGACTGGTGAATGAAATCACCCTGATCTGTGATCGATTAGGCATCGATGTGTGGGAAGTGATCGACGCGGCCAAGACCAAGCCGTTTGGATTCATGCCGTTCTATCCAGGCCCTGGGATCGGCGGGCATTGCATTCCGTCCGACCCGATGTATCTGGCGTGGAAGGTTCGCGTGCATGGGTTTGAAGCCAGATTTATCGAACTTGCCACGCACATCAACGGGGCGATGCCGGCGTATGTGGTCGACAAGGTCGCCGCGGTGTTGAATCAGGACCGCAAACCGCTCAATCGGGCTCGCATCTTGCTCCTGGGACTCGCGTACAAAAAGGATGTGGGAGATTTACGGGACTCACCGGCATTTGATGTGGCCCGAATCCTCGAGGAACGCGGGGCGGTGGTGACCTACCATGACCCGTTTGTGCCATCGACGCAGCTGCATGGCCATGAACAGCGTTCTGTTGCGCTGACCCGGCCGGTGTTGGAACGTTCCGATTGCGTGGTGCTATTGACGAATCACAGCCAGGTGGATTATGACCTGGTGCTGCGCCATGCATCTGCGATTGTCGATACGCGCAATCAGTATGGGGCACTGGGCAAACGCTCAACCCGCATTGTGAAACTATGACGGTTCATGAACGGGTGTACGGGTGTACAGGTGTACGGATTTCTTGTCAGTTACGGGCCGATGACCAGTTCGCCTGCACACCTGTTCACCTGGACACGAATCATCGGAGTCAGATATGGCGAACTATCTGGTGACCGGCGGCGCCGGCTTTATCGGCTCACACGTCGTCGACCAACTGATCAGCGAAGGGCACCGCGTCCGGGTGCTGGATGATCTCTCCTCCGGGCGGCTCGAGAACCTGTCCGGGGTGCGCGATCGGATCGAATTTGTGCAGGGGGATGTCCGCGATCGGCAGGTAGTGGGTCAGGCCTGCCAGGGTGTTGAGTTGATCATCCACGAAGCCGCATGGCGCAGCGTGCCCAAATCGATGGCTGACCCCTGGGGTTACACCGACGTCAATGTGTTGGGGACCGTCAATCTGCTGGAGTCGGCGGTCAAGGCCAAGGTGCAGCGAGTGGTCTGCATCTCGTCGAGCTCAGTGTACGGTGAGACGACCAACATGCCGCTGCGCGAAGATCAACCCGCCAACCCCATCTCTCCGTACGCGGCCTCAAAATTGGCGGATGAGCTGTACTGCGGGCTGTTTTCCCGCGCGTTCGGACTCGAGACCGTGGCGGTGCGGTACTTCAATGTGTTTGGTCCGCGCCAAAGCTTGGAAAACGACTACGCCGTCGTCATCCCAAAATTCATCAGCTGTTTACTCCGAGGGGAATCCCCACCGGTGTTTGGTGATGGGACCCAGTCACGGGATTTCACGTACATCAGCAACGTGGCGGATGCGACCATCCGAGCGTCCCGGGCGCCAGGGGTGAGTGGGGAAGTGTTCAATGTGGCGCTGGGCGAGGAGCATTCGCTGTTGGATCTGTTGCGCGAGCTCAATCACATTCTGGGGTTGTCGATCGCGCCAACGTTCAAGCCATCGCGTCCAGGGGATGTCAAGCGAACGCTAGCTGATCCTGCGAAGGTCATGCGATTGCTGAATTGGAAAGGGCAGGTCGGGTTCGCTGAAGGCTTGCGCCGAACCGTGGACTGGTTTCGTGCTCACCCGCCCCAGTAAATCATCTGGTGTACTGGTGAACAGGTGTACCCGTGCACTCGTACACCTGTTCACGAATCACGATGCCGACAATCCCTCTCGTTGACCTGCAGGCGCAGTACCGGTCCATCAAGACCGAGATTGACGCCGCGATCCAGGGGGTGCTGGACCGAGGCCAATTCATCCTCGGTCCTGAAGTGGAAGCGCTTGAACAGGAGGTCGCGGTCGCCTGCGGCACCCGGTATGCGGTCGCGGTCGCCTCAGGGACGGATGCGCTCGAACTGTCGCTGCGGGCTTGCGGTATCACGACTGGCGATGAGGTCATCACGACCGCGTACAGTTTTTTTGCGACTGCTGAGGCCATCGTGGCGGTTGGCGCGACCCCGGTGTTTGTTGACATCGACCCCTTGACGTATAACCTGGATCTCCGGCGTCTTGAATCGCACATTACCCCAAAGACCCGGGCGCTATTGCCGGTCCATTTGTACGGTCATCCGTGCGCAATGGATCAGGTGATGGCCATCGCCAAACAGCATCACCTGAGGGTGGTTGAGGACTGTGCGCAGGCGATAGGCGCACGATACCGAGCTCAAGCGGTTGGCGCATTCGGGGATGCGGGCGCGCTCAGTTTTTTTCCGAGCAAAAACCTGGGCGGCTATGGCGATGGTGGAATGGTGGTGACCAGCGACCCGGCGATTGCTGATCAGATCCGGCTGTTGCGGACGCATGGTAGCCAAGGAAAGTATTGGCATGTGGCCTTAGGAACGAATAGCCGCTTAGACGAGCTCCAAGCCGCGATCCTTCGAGTCAAACTGCGCCATCTTGACCGATGGAACGCGACCCGCCGGCACCACGCCACCCGGTACACCGAACAGCTTGCGAAGCTGTCCCTGCCTGAGCTCGTCGTGCCGACCGTGGTACCGCACGCCGAGCATGTGTACCACCAGTACACGGTGCGCGTCACACAACGGGATCAACTCAAAGAGTCGCTGACTCAGGCAGGGATCAGTGCGCAGGTCTACTATCCGTCGATTCTCCCGGCTCAGCCAGCGCTCGCACCGTGTGTGAGCCGGAGCCGTTCGTATCCTGAAGCTGAACAAGCCTGCCACCAAGTCTTGTCCTTGCCCATGTTTCCCGAGCTGAGCGGTGAGACGATCGATCAGATCGTTAGGCAGATCGCCAGAGCGCTTCACCCCTCCAGATTGCCCGCGTAACTCCCCAGTTATACCGCTACTAAAAGTCACAATATGCTTTGACAAGACTATATAGATATGTTAATTTTTGCTCCTGGATCATCGTAATATTTAGCCTGGCCTCACCGTGCTAACCTGAACAAAATCACGCAGAAGCAACAGACCGTACTTGACTATGTTCGGCAGTATGTTGCCGAACACGGTCGCGCCCCGTTTATCCGGGAAATCCAAACCAACTGCCAGATTGTCTCGTACAAATCCACCGTGGACCGCCTCAACGCGCTTGAGCGTAAGGGGCTGATCCGACGCACTCCCAATAAACATCGCGGGATCAAGGTCATCCGTCGGGCCATCGAGCAACTCAGCGCACCGGCAGTCTTGGCAGATCAGAGCGTAGCTGGATGAAGATCCTTGTCACCGGTGGCGCAGGGTTCATCGGGTCCCATCTGTGTGATCGACTACTGGCCGATGGGCATGAGCTCATCGGCGTGGACAATTTCATCACTGGCACCCTGGCCAACCTGACCCATCTACAGGGCCATCAGAAGTTTCGCCTGATCCAACATAATATCAGCCAACTGCTGGAGTTTCCCGGTCCGCTCGACTACGTGCTGCACTTTGCCTCTCCAGCCAGCCCGCCAGATTACCTGAAATATCCGATCCCCACGCTGAAGGTTGGCTCACTGGGCACGCTCAACGCGCTCGGGATTGCGAAGGCCAAGCACGCCAAATTTCTCCTCGCCTCCACCTCAGAAGTGTACGGCGATCCGCAGGTACACCCGCAGCCCGAGCAGTATTGGGGGCATGTCAACCCGGTTGGCCCTCGGGGTGTGTACGATGAGGCGAAGCGGTTTGCTGAGGCGGTGACGATGGCGTATCACCGAGAGCATGACGTCAACACCCGTATCGTCAGGATCTTTAATACTTACGGCGCCCGAATGCGGATGGATGATGGACGAGCGATCCCGTCGTTGATGACCCAGGCGTTGCGGCATGAGCCACTGACCGTGTTTGGCGATGGCAGCCAGACGCGGTCATTTTGTTATATCGATGATCTGGTGGACGGGATCGTTCGGTTGATGCAAGCCGACTATGCCGACCCGATGAATCTGGGCAACCCGGAGGAGTATACGATTCTCGAGTTGGCCAAGCGGATTCGCGAGGTCACTCGGAGCACCAGCGAGATCGTGTTTCGGGCGCTGCCACAAGATGATCCAAAACAGCGATGCCCGGATATCAGCCTGGCCACACGGTTGTTGTCATGGCAACCGCGCACGCCGCTCATGGACGGACTCCACAAGACCGTCGAGTGGTTTACACGCGAAGTTGGCCGAATTCCAGCCGCTGGCAGCCGCCATGGATAACGCGGACACTCGATCATCCTGGTGGCGGGCGGCGGCCATCACTGCCGGGTTCTGGGTGTACGCCATCCTGCTGCTCCTGGGGGCTCGCTGGGCCGCGCATCAACTGCCTGTTCCGTCATTGGTGATGAAATTGTCGACCATGACGCTGGTCGCGCTCGGCCTGGCCCCGTGGTCGCGATGGCTCCAACCGCGGCTGATCGCGGTCATGGGAATCGTGGGCCGACTCGCATTCATCGTGTGTTACTTCACGCTGGTGGTCCCATTCGCGGTGGTGATTCGCATGGCGGGCGATCCGCTCAGAACCCGTCGGCCCCCACAGGGATCCTGGTGGCGCGATCGGCCCGCCAGGACACCGACGATCGAAGCCGCCCGGGTTGAGTATTGATGCACATCCTCGGGATCTCCTGCTATTTCCATGATGCCGCAGCCGCGCTGTTGCGCGATGGGATCTTAGTGGCCGCGACCGAAGAAGAACGGTTCTCCCGGAAGAAGCACGACTATGGGTTTCCGCGCCGCGCGATCCAGTTTTGCCTGGAGCGAGGCGGAATCCAGGCCGATGAGCTGGATTACGTGGTGTTTTATGAGAAGCCGTTCGTGAAATTTCAGCGGATCCTGCAATCCAGCCTGGCCACCTTTCCAGCGTCGTGGCGAGCGTTTCCAGAAGCCATGACGCATTGGATCAACGAGAAGCTGTGGACCCGCAATCTGATCCAAGAAACGCTGGGAATTCCCGCTGATCGGATTTTGTTCTCCGAGCACCATCTCTCGCACGCGGCCAGCGCATTTTTCTGTTCTCCGTATCCGGATGCGGCGGTCATCACCGTGGATGGGGTGGGGGAATGGACCACAACCACGCTCGGTTATGGGCGTGCGACCTGGGATGGCACCGGCCGCAATGAGCTGACGATTTCGTCCGAGATCCAATTTCCGCATTCGCTCGGGCTGTTGTATTCCGCCTTTACCGCGTTCTTGGGGTTTGAAGTCAATGAGGGCGAATACAAGGTCATGGGGATGGCGCCATACGGCCAGCCCAAGTACGAGGACCGTGTCCGGCAGATCTTGCGCGTGGCCCGTGACGGGAGTTTCTGGTTGGACCTGGAGTACCTGAGTTACCACTATTCGGATCGGCATTCGTTCAGCCGAAAATTCGCCCGGCTGTTTGGTCGGCCGCGGGTTGCTGAATCTGAGTTCTATACCCGGTCGACCGGGCTGCCACCCGCGTACGATCAGCGTCAGCTGCAATCGAATGAATACTATGCTGACGTAGCGGCCAGCATCCAGCGGGTGACCGAGGAGACGTTGCTGGCCATGGCGCGCCATGCGTATGAACAGACCAACAGCCCCCGGTTGTGCTTGGCGGGTGGCGTGGCTTACAACAGCGTGGCCAATGGTCGACTGCTGCGCGAAACCCCGTTCACCGATATCTATGTGCAGCCGGCCGCGGGCGACTCAGGGGGTGCCTTAGGGGCTGCGCTGTATGCCTACCATGTGCTGTTGCAACGACCGCGCGCGTTCGTCATGGAGCACGCCTATTGGGGAGCCGAGTATTCAAACCGGGAGATTGAAGACGCGCTTGGCGAACAACACCTGGCGTTTGAGCGACTGGATGAGGAGTCTGAATTGTTGGATGAAGTCGCGACCGCATTGGCCAGCGGGTCGGTGGTCGGCTGGTATCAAGGACGCACCGAGTGGGGACCGCGCGCGTTGGGCAATCGCAGCATTCTGGCGGATCCTCGCCGAGCGGACATGAAGCAGATCGTCAATGAGAAGATCAAGTTCCGCGAGCCGTTTCGGCCGTTCGCGCCGTCGATTCCGATCGAGCGAGTCTCCGAGTATATCCAGATGGACAACTGTCAACGGCACTATCCATCGCAGTTCATGCTGTACGTGGCCTCGGTCCAAGCGGACAAGCGAGGCATCATCCCAGCCGTGACGCACGCGGATGGCAGCAGCCGGCTCCAGGCCGTGTCCCGGCAGACCAACCCTCGGTACGCGGCGTTGATCGATCGGTTCGCGGACCGGACCGGGGTGCCGGTGCTGCTGAATACCTCGTTTAATCTGCGAGGAGAACCGATGGTCAATTCGCCGGCGAATGCCATTCAAACCTTTCTCGCCAGCGGGATCGATTGGCTGGTGCTTGGCTCGTATGTCGTCTGCAAATCCGGCAGCGTAAAGCGACGAAATGCTGCGCGTGTCTCGCACGCGACGTGAAGGGGGTACGTCATGGGGATGGAACGAATCGGGGCGCGGTGTGGGATTGTCGGCCGGCTGTGCCAGTATCTGTGGCGGGAGCGGCTGTGGTGGATGATCCCGATGATCGTGTTGTTGATGGTGTTCGCCGGGCTGATCATGTTTAGTCAGAGCTCGGCCGTGGCGCCATTTATTTACACGTTGTTCTAGCGACGATGAGCGGACAAACAATTGTTGAACCGCGCCGAACGACAGAGACGCGATCCGCGCCTCCGGTCCGGCTCGCGGTGATCGGCTGCGGGGACTGGGGCAAGAATCTGGTTCGCGAATTTTATCAATCAACCGATGCCGAACTGGTCTACTGCTGTGATACGCAGCAGGACCGGTTAGCCGGCTTGCAGCGCGCGTTCCCAAAGATCCAACCAGTGACTTCTCTAGAGCCGGTCTGGGCTGACGCCTCGATCGAAGCGGTCGTGGTCGCGACCCCGGCGGCGACCCATGCAACGATCGTCCAGCAGGCCTTGGAATCTGGCAAGCATGTGTTCGTCGAAAAACCGATCGCGCTGAGTCCCTCCGATGCCCAGCGCTGCATTGAGCTGGCCCAGGCTCAGGGTCGGCAACTCATGGTGGGGCATTTGTTGCGGTACCACCCAGCGTTTCATGCGCTCAAACGGTTGGTCGACTCCGGCGAGCTGGGCACGGTGCATTACATCTACACGCAGCGGCTGAACCTTGGCCGAATCCGGAAAGACGAGAATGCGATGTGGAGCCTAGCGCCACACGACATTTCGATGATCCTGGAGTTGTTTGGCGATTCGCCGACCAGCGTGGCGGCCCATGGGGCCAGCTATGTCCAGGAGGCGGTCGAAGATGTGGTGTTCATGACGTTGCAGTTTCCTGATCGCCGGATCGCGCACATCCATCTGAGTTGGCTGGATCCGCACAAGACCCGCAAGATCACCGTCGTCGGCAGCCGTAAGATGGTGACGTTCGATGACATGGAGCCGACCGAGAAGCTGCGCATCTATGATAAGGGCGCGATGCGGGACTATGACTCGTACGGCGATTGGTGGATTACGTTGCGCAGCGGAGATATTCAAATTCCTCGCATTGATCTAACCGAGCCGCTGAAGCTGGAATGTCACCATTTCTTGGAATGCGTGCGTCGCCATCAAGCGCCGCTGAGCGATGGCGAAGATGGACTACAGGTGGTCCGGGTCTTGGCAGCCGGCCAGCGGTCCTTGGAGCAGGGTGGAGCATGGATCGCGTTGTAACCGCTGATGTGAACATCCATCCGTCCGCGGTGGTTGACGATGGCGCGACGATTGGCCCGGGCAGCCAGGTGTGGCATTTTTCACATGTCAGCGCCGGCGCGGTGCTCGGGGCTCGATGCAAGCTCGGGCAGAATGTGTTTGTCGGGCAGGATGTCCGAATCGGCAACGGGGTCAAGATCCAAAACAACGTCTCTGTGTACGCTGGCGTCACGCTGGAGGAGGACGTGTTTTGCGGCCCCTCTGCGGTGTTCACGAATGTTCGGGACCCGCGCGCGGCGTTTGCGCAAAACCGCGCGGACTGCTATGTGCCGACCCGCGTGCGCCGCGGCGCCACGATCGGGGCGAATGCGACCATTGTCTGTGGAGTGACCATCGGCGAGCAGGCGTTCATCGGGGCTGGTGCCGTGGTCACGCGCGATGTGCCATCCTATGCGCTCGTCTACGGAAATCCAGCACGAGTCAAAGGCTGGATGTGCCGGTGTGGTGAGCGGCTTGCGCTGGCGACGCGGGGGCGTGCCGCGACGGCGCGATGTGCGCGGTGCGGTACCAGCTACCGTCGTCAGGGGGACAGGGTCGTGCTGCAGGAATCGATCGCGGCCAAAACCCGATCGGCTGGCCCAGCCAGGGGACGCGCTCAACAGATCGTCAGATGAGACGGATACTGATCACTGGCGCGGCCGGGTTTCTCGGGTCCAACCTCAGCGAAGCGCTGGTCGCCCGCGGCGATGAGGTCATCGGGCTGGACAATTTTTCAGAGGCCGGGCAGGAAAACCTCACCACGTTGCTGGGATCTGAGCGGTTCTCGCTCGTGGAGGGTGATGTGCGGGACCAGGCGACGATGCAGCCCTTGTGTGATCGGGTCGACGCGGTGGTGCATCTGGCCGCGTGGAAAATCCCTCGATACGGCAATGCGCTCAAGACGCTGGACGTCAATGGACTCGGCAGCTATCAGGTCCTCTCCTGCGCGGCGCGGCGCGGGGTGCGGACACTGATCGCTTCGACGTCGGATATCTATGGCCGCAACCCGCAGGTGCCGTTTCATGAAGAGAGTGCCAGCGTGATCGGATCCTCCCAGGTCAAGCGATGGAGCTATGCGATCTCCAAGCTGTTCGCCGAGCATCTCGCCTGGGCGTTTCAACAGGAGCACAACCTGCCAGTGTCGGTGATGCGGTATTTCGGCGGATATGGTCCGCATCAACGGCTGAGCTGGACCGCCGGCCCGCAATCGGTCTTCATCACCAACGCGCTGCACGGCGAGCCGCTGCCGTTGCACGGCACCGGAGAGCAGCGGCGGACGTTTACCTATGTCAGCGACTTGATCGATGGCACGACCCGAATGTTGGATGAGCCTCGGACGATTGGCGAAGCGATCAACCTGGGCGCCACGACCGAGACGCGGATCGTGGACTTAGCTCGGCTGATCTGGCAGCTGATTCATGGAGCGTCAAGCGAGCCACAGCTCACGATGGTGCCGTATGAGAGTTTTGGCGGGCGGTATGAGGATGTCCAGCGTCGGATTCCGGATGTGAGCAAAGCCCAGCAACTTCTCGGCGGTTTGACCGCCAGCGTGTCACTCGAACAAGGGCTCGCCCAGACCATTGCATGGCAACGTCAACAGCTCGCCGCGCGCCAACCGTCCTCAGTGTAGTTGGCGCCCGGCCACAATTTATCAAGGCGGCGGTGGTGTGCCAGGCCATCAACGCCAGGCCGTCGGCGCACCGACCGCGGCATCGATTGGTGCACACCGGCCAGCATTTTGAGCCGCAGATGTCTGAGGTCTTCTTCAGAGACTTGCGATTGCCGGCGCCGACGCATCAGCTTGGGCTGGGCGGGTTGTCACCAGCCAAGCAGCTGGGCCGGATGGTCGAAGCGTTAGCCGAGATCTATGAACGCCAGCAGCCTGACGCGGTGATCGTGTATGGCGATACGACCTCAACACTGGCGGGGGCATTGGCCGCCTCACTGTGCCATGTGCCCATCGCGCACGTCGAGGCCGGGTTGCGCAGCTTCAATCGCCGGATGCCTGAGGAGATCAATCGGGTGACCACCGATCATTTGGCCACGTGGTTGTTCTGTCCGAGCGACACCTCGGTAAAAAATCTGGCGCGCGAAGGAATCACTGACAGCGTGTGGATGGTCGGCGATGTGATGATTGACGCGCTCACGCAGACTCAAGCTGCGGTGACCAGCGGCTCTGCGCAGACCTTGCGACGCTGGGAATTGACGCCGCAGGGGTATTATCTGGCAACCGTGCATCGGGCTGAGAACACGCTCAGCGCCCAAGAGGTGGCCAGGCTGTTGCGCACATTCGAAGGGCTGGACCGGCCAGCGGTGCTGCCGCTGCATCCAAGGACCCGGGAGGTGTTGCGCGCGGCCGGATGGCGCGCGCCGATGACCAACCGGCTGCGGCTGTTGCCGCCGGTGTCGTATCCTGACATGCTCATTCTCGAGCGATCGGCCAGGGCTATCCTGACCGATTCTGGTGGCGTGCAAAAAGAAGCGTATTTCTGGGGTGTGCCCTGCATCACGCTGCGCAACGAAACCGAATGGGTCGAGACGGTGGCAACAGGCTGGAATCGGTTGGTCGGCACACAGCCGGGGTCGATTCGTGCAGCCTTGGAACAACTGCCTGACCCAGTTCGCGCCCGTCCGCGGCCGGTGTATGGCCGAGGCAACGCCGCGACGAAACTCGTCAATGTACTGTTCGCTGCTCTTCAACGTGACCGTCACGTTTGAGATGAAACGCGCGCTGATTACTGGCATCACCGGGCAGGATGGATCCTACCTGGCTGAGCTGCTGCTCGGCAAAGGGTATGAAGTCCACGGGTTGATCCGTCGGGCCAGCACCTTTAATACGGATCGGATCGATCATATCTATGTGGATCCGCATGCGGCCCAGCCCAAGTTGCTGCTGCACTATGGCGATCTGGCCGATTCCGGAGCGCTGACCCATCTCATTTACAACGTCCAGCCGGATGAGATTTACCATTTAGGGTCGCAGAGCCATGTGCGGGTCAGTTTTGAGATGGCTGAGTACACCGGTGACATCACCGGGCTCGGCACCACCCGGCTGCTGGAATCGATCCGGCGCAGTGGGGTCAAGACCCGTGTGTACAACGCCTCCAGCAGCGAGATGTTTGGCAGCGCGCCGCCGCCGCAACATGAACTGACCCGGTTTCAACCCAGAAGCCCGTACGGCGCCGCAAAACTGTATTCGTACTGGATTGCGCGAACATATCGGGACGCGTATGGATTGCATGTCTGCAACGGGATCCTGTTCAACCATGAATCGCCTCGACGAGGGGAAACCTTTATCACGCGCAAGATCACCCGGGCCATCGCCCGCCTGTTGGCCGGCAAGCAAAAGCGGTTGTACGTCGGCAACCTTGACGCGAGGCGGGATTGGGGGTTTGCCCCTGAGTATGTCGAATGCATGTGGCGGATGCTGCAGCACGATTCGCCGGACGACTATGTGGTCGGCACCGGGGAAAGCCATTCGGTGCGGGAGTTTTTGGATGAAGCGTTTGGCTATATCAATGTGGCATGGGCCGACCATGTCGAGACGGATGCCAAGTATTTCAGGCCGGCTGAAGTCGACGTCCTGCTGGCTGATGCGAGCAAGGCGAAGCGGGTGCTCGGCTGGGAGCCGAAGATTCGGTTTGAGGGGCTGGTAAAAATCCTGGTCGATTGCGACCTGGAGCAGGAAGGGGTGGAGTCGCCAGGGGCTGGCAAGAGCTTGCTGGTTCAAGAACGGCTCTCCTGGACCGAGAACAAGATGTCGTATCGGCTGGTGGGGTCGTGATCCATGCCGATCTCACCTGATTCACGCCTACTGGTGACCGGCGGGGCTGGGTTTCTTGGCTCGCATGTGGTGAAGGTGTTGCGCGAGCGGGGGTATCGTCAGATTGTTGTGCCACGCAGCAGAGAGTACAACCTGGTTGACCGTGATGCGGTGGCCCGGCTCTATCACGACGCCACGCCGCAGGTCGTGATCCACCTGGCTGCTAAAGTTGGAGGAATCGGGGCCAACCAGGCTGCCCCTGGCGAGCTGTTGTATGCCAACCTGATGATGGGGGTGCAGATGATCGATGAGGGCCGCCGATCCGGTGTCGACAAATTCGTCGCCATCGGCACCATCTGCGCCTATCCGAAGTTGACCCCAGTGCCGTTTCGCGAGCAGGATCTGTGGAACGGCTATCCGGAAGAAACCAACGCTGCCTACGGCTTGGCAAAGAAGCTGTTGCTGGTGCAGGCGCACGCCTACCGCCAGCAGTACGGGTTTAAGACGATCTATCTGTTGCCGGTGAACCTGTATGGGCCTGGAGACAACACCGACCCGCACACCTCGCATGTCATCCCAGCCCTCATCCGTAAGTGCGTTGAGGCCAATGCGCGGGGTGAGCAGACCATCACCGTGTGGGGCGATGGCTCACCCACGCGCGAGTTTCTGTATGTTGAGGATGCGGCCGAGGCGATCGTACTGGCGATGGAGCGGTACAACGACCCAGACCCGGTCAACATCGGCTCAGGCCAAGAACTGAGTATCCAAGCTTTGGTGACGCTGATCGCTGAGTTGACCGGATTTCGTGGACAGATCGTTTGGGATACGACCAAACCAAACGGCCAACCTCGACGGTGTCTGGAGACATCACTGGCCAAGCAGGTTTTTGGCTTCGAAGCCCGGATGCCGTTGCGCCAAGGTCTTGAGCGAACCATCGCGTGGTATCGTCGCAGCCTGGCCGATCGTGGGCAGACGCCAGTCAGCGTCTCCCCTGTGCACAGCGGATGACCATGAGCGAGGCCAGGGCAGCGACCGTGCCGACGACCATCATTGAATCAACGGCTGGGTGGGTGCCGTTGAACCTGCCGGCGTTGTGGGAGTATCACGAGCTGCTGTATTTTTTGATCCTGCGGGACCTGCAGGTTCGCTATAAGCAGACGGTGATCGGGGTCGGGTGGGCGGTGGTTCAACCGCTGTGCACCATGGTCATCTTCAGCATCTTTTTCGGGAAGCTGGGCCGGTTACCGTCTGACGGGTTGCCGTACCCGGTGTTCACGTACTGCGCGCTGTTGCCATGGCAACTGTTCGCGAACGCGATGACGATGTCAGGCAATAGCCTGGTGACGCATCAGAACTTGATTACGAAAGTGTATTTTCCCAGGCTGGTCATCCCGGTCGCCGCGGTCTTGGCCGGGCTAGTCGATTTTGCGATCGCGTTTGTGATCCTGATCGCGCTCATGGCGTGGTATGGTCTGGCACCAACCACCGCGGTTTGGACGCTGCCAGGATTTGTCGTACTCGCGGTTGTGGCCTCACTGGGGATTGGGCTGTGGTTGTCCGCGCTCAACGTCAAATATCGGGATGTGCGGCATGTGATCCCATTTCTCACGCAGGTCTGGCTGTTTGTCACGCCGATCGCGTATGCGAGCAGCATGGTCCCAGCTCGGTGGCGCGCGCTGTATGGGCTCAACCCGATGGTTGGTGTGGTTGAGGGGTTCCGTTGGGCGTTGTTAGGGCAAGGCCAGTGGCCACCAGGGCTCATTGCTAGCTCGACTCTGGTGGCTCTGCTGCTACTGATTAGCGGCCTGTACTATTTTCGCCGAACAGAGTCGGCGTTCGCGGACATCATTTGATCCATGCATGTCGTCTGTGTGATGTCGGATGTTCCCAGCCCTGGCCGAAACGGCGGGGCCATGACCTGCTGGGGGGTGGTCCAGGCGCTGTTGCGCCATGGTCATCGGGTGACGATCGTCCTGTTGATCGCGCAGCGTTCGTACGATTCACCGGCAGAGCAGCAGCCGCATCTCGATGAGCTCGGGCGCGCTGGCGTGGAGGTCGTGCCGATCTCCCATGCCCACCCACGAGCACGAGGAACCGCCAGGGTCGTGCTGCGGCCGCGCATGAGTGATTTCTATGCCACCACCGATTGCGCGGCTATGGTGGAGTTGCAGGTGCGCCGGCTGCAGCCTGACGTCCTGTTCGCGTATGACTTCGACGCCGTGGCAGCGTTGCAAACCGTCGAAGATATTCCGCGGCTCGGAGCGCTGGGAAGTTGGAACCCGGTGTCGAAATACGGGCGGTGGCGGCATGCCACGCCGAGGACGCTCACTCCTGCGTACGCGCGTGCTACGGTCCGGCTGTTGCGCTACGTGAAGGAATATCCATTCATGATTCAGTTGGCGCGCTCCTGCGATCGGGTGGGCCATTTCGCGGCCCATCACGCGGCCTGGTTGCGCGAGCATGGCGCCCCGCGCTGTCAGTACTATCGCACACCCCTGATTGACCCGGTTAGCGACACCTGGCTGGCCCGTCGTCGTGCGGCACGCCGGCCGACGCAACGACCACGAATTCTGATGCCAGGCCGACTCAGAGCAACGCTCACATTGGCTGGGCTGTACCTGTTTGTGCGAGAGATCCTGCCGCGGCTCGAATCCCGGTTGGGCGCTGACGGATTTGAGGTGCATATCGTCGGCAAGGATGTGTTGCCGGCGAGTTTGGCCGCTGCGTTGCAACGGCCCTCCATCCGGTTGCGCGGGTTTGTCGATGATATGGACGCGGAGTTTCTAGCGGCGGATGTCTTGTTGGTGCCGAACCCGATTCCGTTCAGCCTCCGGGTGAGAATCCTCGCCGGGTTTGCGTACGGCTGTTGCGTCGTCGCGCATGACGCCAACGCGGTCGGCACGCCGGAGCTGGTGCATGGGCAGAACGTGTTGCTGGCGAATAGCGGCGCTGGATTGGCCGATATGGTTGGTGAGGCGCTGGCGGATCGCCGGTTGCGGGAGCAATTGGGCCGTCAGGCCCGAGCGACCTATGAACAGGCGTTCGCAGTCGATACCGCCGGGACGGCGATCACGCGCGAACTGGAAACGTTAGCCAGAGCCCCAGTGTCACAGGCAGAACCCGTTGTGGAGTTCAAGGGATGAGCGAGACCATCGCCGGCGGTGAGGTCATGACCGTGGCCGTGATTGGCGGCGCAGGCCGGGTCGGGTTTGGGATGTGCATGGTGCTGGCGGACGCTGGCCATCAGGTGTACGGGATCGACATCGATGCTGAAGCCTGCCGCAGGATTATGAATGGGGAGCTGCCGTTTTCAGAATCCCAGGGCGAAGCCTATTTGCAGCGGGCGTTGTCGTCGCGCCGACTGGTGATGACCACCGAGTTTTGCCATATCGCTGAGGCGGATGTCATCATCCTCGTCGTGGGCACGCCGATCGACGAACATTTCAACCCGAATCTCCAGCCGCTCTCCCAGGCGATTGGCTCGGTCAACAGCTATCTCAAGCCAGGCCACCTGCTCATTTTGCGCAGCACCGTCTCGCCAGGAACGACCGACCGGGTAAAGACCCTCATCGAACAGCAGACCGGGTTAGCGGTCGGCAAAGAGCTGTTTCTGGTGTTTGCGCCTGAGCGGGTTGTTCAGGGTCAGGCAATCCGTGAGATTGTGCAGATCCCGCAACTGATCGGCTCGTTCGACGACGCCAGCTATGAGCGCGCCGAAGCGTTTTTCAAAACATTCCTCCAAACGCGCTGCTTCAAGCTGACTCCGGTCGAAGCCGAAATCGGCAAATTGATGACCAACATGACTCGGTATGTGCAATTCGCATTGGCCAACGAGTACTACCTGATCGCGGATCTGTTCGGCGCCAATATCCACAAGGTGATCGATGCCTGCACGTATGAGTATCCACGGCTGCATTTGCCAACGCCTGGGCCGAACGTGGGTGGGCCGTGTCTGTCCAAGGATGGCTACTTCCTGCTCGAACGGCTGCCGTTTCCTGAGCTGATCTCGGTGGCCTTCAAGATCAACGAAAGCATGCCGGCCTACCTGGTTCGAAAGTTGGAACAGTTGCCTGGAATCGCGCGGGTCGCCATCCTGGGCATGGCATTTAAGGCTGACAACGACGACACACGAAACTCTCTCAGTTTCAAACTGAAGAAACAGCTCGAGAACGCCAACTATGACGTGGTCTGCGTCGACCCGAATGTCCAAGGCCAGGCCGGGTTGCCGGCGTTAGCCGGGATGGAGTGCGTGATGGTGATGTCGCCACATCAGCAGTTCCGCTCGCTAGAATCGATCGTGAATGCGGTTGGCAATGATGCCTGCGTCTACATCGATCTGTGGGGTCTGTGGGCCGAGATGAAGTACCGATCGCGCAATGGCCTGTTTACCGGCTCTGAGGCCAGACGCTGTTTAGCCGAACCGGTCCAAGAGCCGGTGACCGTTGAAGAGTGATGAGTGCGCGTGTGCTGGTCACGGGCGCGACCGGGTTTATCGGCCGTCACCTAGTTGAGCGGTTACGGCGTGAAGGGCATGACGTCTGGGCGCTGAGCCGAATACCAGCAAGTGATGCGGGCCAGGTCCACGCGGTGCAGGCCGATCTGCGCGACCCGCAGGCGTTGGTCGGGCTGACGACGCCAATGGATGCGATTTTTCATTTGGCCGGTCTGACCTCGCCTCAGCAAACATTGGATGACAGTGAAGCGGCCATGCTCGTGAATGGGCTGGGCACGCTGCGCGTCTTAGCCTGTGCCCGCCGGATGGGCACACCGTCGATTATCCTGGCCAGCAGCGTCTACATCTATGATGGGTGCACGGAGTTTCCCTGGCATGAAACGCTGCCGGTGCAGCCCCGATCGCCGCTGGGGGCGTCCAAGCTTGCTGCTGAGGCGGCGGCTCGGATGTTTTGGTACTGTTACCAGGTGCCGTCCGTGGTGCTGCGGTTGTTTACGGTGTATGGCCCAGGCGCACGCGCCTCGCAGTTTGTCCCAAGCGCGTTACAGAGGATCATCGATTCACCTGGGCCACAGGTGCAGTTTGGACCAGG
>JAHFGT010000066.1 GCA_023247275.1 Candidatus Omnitrophota bacterium | reverse complement strand
GCCTGCATCGTCAGTGCGGGAGAAATCGTTTGGCGCGTTCCCCATGTTTGGCAGTTTTCTTTGTAACACAGGGTGATCAGCCCGTCAAGTGGTTCATCTGGTCTGCTCGTACGCCGCCACCGCAGTCGCCAGGTTCTTCCGGATAGCGTCATCGTCCGGCCGAAGCTGCGCAGCTTCGCTCAAATGTGCAACAGACTCTGGGAGTAACCCCAACCGGAACAACACCAAACCGAAATTGCTGTGCGCATCAGCATCATTGGGTCTAAGCTGAAGCGCTTGCTGATAGTGGACCGCTGCTTCGGACCATCGCTCCTGCTGCATCAACGCTCCTGCCAAATTATAGTGGGCCTGAGCCAATTGAGGATCGAGTCGAATGGCGAGCGACAACTGTTCGACCGCTTGAGCCACCTGCCCTTGGCGCAGCAATGTCGTGCCGACATTGTAATGCGTGTCGGCGTTCTCTGGTTGAAGTTGGATTGCGGCTTGATACTGCGCCATCGCGTCTGCAACACGATTCTGTCGGGCGAATAATGCTCCCAGCTCGGCTCTGGCTGGCGCCAGTCGTGGGTTGAGCTGAATCGCTTGTGCATATTCGGCAGCCGCCAGATCGTCCCGCCCTTGGCGCACCAACGCAGCCGCCACCCCGTAGTGCGCTTCAGCCATCTCCGGCTGCAGCCGGATCGCTTCCCGATAGCGGGCAATGGCCGCTGCGACATCGCCCTGGCGCACCAACGCGTTTCCTAAATTGTCGTACGCACGCACGAACGTCGGGTCTTCCCGAAGCACCTCTTCGTATTGGGCCACCGCCTCGGTGAACCGACCCTGCTCTAGCAGGATGTTCCCGAGATTGTAGTGGGCTTGGACATACGACGGATTCAGTCGGATTGATTCCAGATAGTGCGCCACCGCCTCGGACGTATGGCCCTGCCGGGACAGCACCGCACCCAGATTATAGTGCACATCTGGATCCGCTGGATCGAGCTTCAGGGCTTGACGTAACTGGACAACGGCGTCAGCCAGGCGGCCGTCCTGAAACAGCAGATGACCCAAGTTGACGTGGGCTCGCGGGTTCTTCGGCCGCTTCGCGATCGTATCTTCCCACATCAGCTGCTCACTCTGGTAATCGGCGTTGCGGTGAATGGTCAGGCTCGCCAGCAGTAGGGCGGTACTGATGACGGATGCCACGGCGATCCACCGACGATGATCGGCGTCCAGCCATCGGGAGAGCCCGTGGGAGCTGATCAGCACGACCGCCGTGATCGGGGCGGCCAGCGGAAGATACATCCGATACTCGAATGCCGGATCGCTCAGTGGAATCACGCTGGAGGACGGCAGCAGAATTCCAAACAGCCAGACGCCGAGAAACCCGGCCGCGGGATGGCGGCGCAGCGCCCATCCTGTCGTGAGGCAGAGGACGATGATGACCACCAGCGACGGCAGAATCGATTCAAAGCTGGTCGCAAGCGGCCAATGGTAATCCAAGACGAGTGGCTGTGGCCAGACCGCCAGCCGTAGATAGTGCAAGAGCACGCCAGGTTGCGTCATGGCATACGTCGCAGGAGAGCTGTTGGCCAGCGTCAATCCTGCCGAGCCAGAGACGACGGTATGCGACTGGATCAAGAGCCACGCCAGGAGTCCCCACGTCCCGGCCAGCCCGACCAACAGCCATCGATGACGGTGCCACACCATCCGCCATGATGACGCCAGGAAGATTCGGTCATACACGGCGACGAGCACTGGCGCCGTCACCATGACCGGTTTGGACGCCATCCCCAGCGCGCAGGCTGCTAGGGCCACGCTGGACCATCGCCGAGGATGCGGTGCCGTCGTGCTGCGGATCACGGCATACAACGTCAGCAGGTAGCAGAGACCCATCAACGATTCGCCCCGCTGAATGATGTACGTCACGCTTTGCGTCTGGAGGGGATGCACCAGCCACAGCAGTGCAATGGCCAGCGCAAGCCCGGTTGCCTCCTGGCCATACCGAGCCTGGAGCCGGTCGGTCCGAAAGGTCCGGCGCAGAACCCCAAACAGTGTGACACCGGCGAGCCAATGAATGAGGAAGTTCACAAGGTGATACCCCCAGGGATTCAGCCCCCCGGCGGCATAGTTCAGCGCCAGTGACACATCGACCAGCGGCCGTTGCGTTCCGAACAGCAGCGGGGAGATCGGCCACAGATGATGGATCCGGAGATCTTCAGCGATGTGGTGCTGATCATCAAAGAGAAATGCGCCGGAAAAACTGTTGGCATAGGCCAGCAGCGCGACCAATCCGAGCAGCACCGCCGGCCACGCGCTGCGGGTCATGGCGACCACTCGATCAGCGATCTGTGGCGGGTGACTGCGTTTGCTGTCCGTCATGACCGATGCGGTGCGGCTGCGATGTCACACCAACATGCTGCAAGAGCGCCAGGAGTCGATCCGCGATGATGCTGGCTTTGGTCGGGCCGTAGTGCCATGTCGGGCCATCGTACAGCTCCTCAAGCGTGTAGGGGCCGAATGCGGTGTCCAGCGATAGAGCGTCGGGGGTCAGTGCGCCAAACTCGCGTGCCAATGTGGCATAAAAAGGCTGCCCGGCCGCAACGGTCTCGCGATAGTGGATGGTCATGCCGCGACAACACCAGTCGGCGCATTCAAGGTCCCAATTTGGCGACGCGATCACCATGATCAGAGGAATCCGACGAGCTGCGAGCCAACGCGCAATGCGTTGGTACGACTCCAGCGCTTGAATCCACCCGCGATCATGGCGCTTGATGCTGGTATATCGTCGCTGATAATACCGCGCGGCTCGGCGCAGAATTCGATGGATCGCCTGGTCCTGCGCTTGCCCATCGCTCGTGCGGCTCGACGATGTCTTGGCCGTCCCGAGGATCCGGCTCCGCAAGCGCGAGCCCTGACCATGGTACCAGACATCCCCCACCGCCCAATACAGGTAGCTGTGCTGCCTGAGCCACATCCAACCCCGCTGGAGCACATTGGCAGAATCTGGTGGAATGACTTCGATCAAATCATTCGCGTCCGTAAACTGCAGGATGACCACATCCGGATCAAACGTCGAGACGTCGTGGGCCACGACCTCCCACTCTTGCAGCGGATTATAGCCGAACATCCCAAGATTCAGCACCTGGATGTGCAAAGCGTCTGGATCCAGTCGCTGTTGAAGCTGTTCGACGAATGACGATTCAGCCGGCCATTCGTCACCAAAGGTGAAGGAATCCCCAACCACCACAACGCGCATCACGCCAGGCGGTTTGGCGGCCGGATAGCGCTTCTCCCATGTGGTCGGCACGCGGTGGCCAAACGCGTTGGTCTTGACGCGAATCCCCTTAAACGTCCCGTCAAAGTTTGGGCTCAGGGCGGCGATTCGGGTGGGATGCGGCTGGACCATCCGCCAATTCAGATCGAGCGGATTGGTCACTCGAAGGACACCTTCCAGCGCGAGTCCGGTGAGGAACAGACTACTGAACACCAGCAGACCGCGCGGCGCGGCGGCGGCGTAGGGCTTCTTCACCGGCCCCAAGCGCGCTTTTCAGATCGGGGTTGGAGATGCAGGTCTTCTGGGTGCTTCATACGATGTATCGCCGCCTCGTAGCTGATGAGGCGCTTATCGTACAAGCCTTTGATGCAGGCGTCCATGGTGCACATGCCGTATTGGGCGCCAGTCTGTAACGTGGTGGGGATCTGCTCGGTGGCATGCTCACGGATCAAATTGCGCACCGCCGCGGTCGCAACCATCACTTCATAGGCCACCACCCGACCTTGGCCATCGGCCCGCGGCAGCAGTTGCTGGGAGACGACTCCTTGTAAACAGTCCGCGAGCTGAACTTTCACCTCGTCCTGTCGGTGCGGCGGAAACACATCCAAGATCCGGTCAATCGTTTGCGCCGCATCGGCGGTATGCAGGGTGGCTAACACCAGATGCCCGGTCTCGGCCGCGGTTAAGGCGGTTGAAATCGTTTCCAGATCACGCATCTCGCCCACGACGATGACGTTCGGGTCCTGCCGCAACGCGCGGACCAGCGCGTTGGCAAACGACCGCGTGTCTGAGTAGACTTCGCGCTGTTTGATGATCGACAAATGGTTCTGGTGCAGGTATTCGATCGGGTCTTCGATGATGATGATCAACTGCCGTCGCTGGTGGTTGATGAGGTCGACCATCGCGGCTAGTGTGGTGGTCTTCCCCACCCCGGTCGGCCCGGTCACCAGAACCAACCCGTTCGGTTTGCTGGCCAATTCCACCACGATCGGCGGCAGCCCAAGCTCATCGAACGATCGGACACGTGACGGCACCAAGCGCAACGCCGCCTCGACGCTGCCACGCTGCAGATGCACATTGATCCGCAGCCGCCCAAGCCCTTGCACGTCGATGGAGATGTCCAATTCAAGATCGCGTTCAAACTGGGCCTTCTGCGCGTCAGTCAGCATGCTGTAGACGAGGCGCTTGATATCTGCCCGGGCCAGCGGGGCCCACTCAGTGGGTTGGAGATCTCCATGGATGCGAAGGATGGGCGGCGCCTGATCGGTCAAATGAATATCCGAGGCGCCTTGCTGGAACGCCTGCTCGAACGCTTGTCGCATGTCAGTCAGCGGCGGCCGGCCGGGGGGCAACGACGAAAACAGCGTCAGGCCCTGGGCTTGAGGCGGGACGGGCGATGATTCACGCGTGAACATCGTGTCTCTTCATGCGTTCTTCGCGATCACTCACTCGCTAGGCGAGTTTTAACTCGGGCATGGGAAAATGAGCGAGGTTATAGGTGACCAACATAAGCCCATGGACCACGGCGGTCGCGGCGATGAAAGCATCGGGGAGTTCAAGCGACTGGCCTCTCCGACGATATCGTCGGAGGAACTCGCCTGCCAGATCCGCGACCGGCCCATCCACCGCATAGGTGGTTAGACTGAGGAAGAGGTCCTCAATTTTTCGGTGTTCCGCCTCGCGAGCACCAGCCCACACCTCTGCTCGTGAGACCACGCTGACACCCAGAGGTCCGTCGAGCGATTCTACTCGTTGGAGGGTTTCAGATCGGCCGCGTAGCAGCCAGATCAGCACGTCAGAATCCAACAGATATTTAGCCACGACTGACGAGCCGAGTGAGTCGGCGATGGGTTGAGCCGCGCAAGCGCCGCAGAAATCGATTGACGTCGGCCTGTGTCCGGAGCGGACGATCTTTCCACAACCCAGCGACTTGCCTCAGGAGCGCTTTCTGCGTCCGTTCTTCGAGGTAGCGATCGGTCGCTTCTGCGATGACAAGACTCCGCTCCCCAGGGGGGATCAGTCGACGCAGTTTTGCAACCGTTTCACTGGGCAATGTGACGTTGATCTTCTCGCTGGCCATCGTCGTTTATCTCTCTCTACATTCTCTCCAAAGTATACCTCTCAGATATCCAACCGTCAACTAGTCAGCGCCCCCACGCCCCGTGCCACGATTCTTACGCGAACACATCCCGGGTCTGGTGGATGTCGCGCAGCATCAGCTCCAAATCCTGCGGGCTATCGGCGTATCGGAGCGCTTCTTCACGCGTAATTTCATCCCGGCGGCAGCGTTGGTACAACGCCTGCATGAAGGTCTGCATGCCGAATAACGCGCCATCGCGCAGCACCTCTGGCAACTGCTCGGTGTGCGCCTGGCGGACTAGCTCGCGCACCGTCGGTGTCGCGATCAGCACCTCGCAGACCGGCAGCCGGCCCACCCCACGCTTGCGCTGCAACAGCCGCAGCGAGACGATCCCGCGCAGCACCAGCGATAGCCGCAATCGGATGGATATCTGCTGCGCCTTGCTGGAACGCCTGCTCGAACGCTTGTCGCATGTCAGTCAGCGGCGGCCGGCCGGGGGGCAACGACGAAAACAGCGTCAGGCCCTGGGCTTGAGGCGGGACATGTGAAGACGGCTCGCGCGTGAACATCCTACCGTTGGGAAACTAGCTGGGTGAACTCTTCCATGGTCAAATTGGAATCTCGCAGCAGCTTCCTCAGCAATCCACGACCCAGTTCTCGGTGCCGTGGAATTGTCAGCGGCTGGTGGGCAGGGTCATGTGGGTCCTGCAGTCGTATATGGCTACCTCGCTGACGAACCATCCGGTACCCGATGTGTTGAAAAACCCTGATGGCCTGGTCCCCGGAGACAACGGGTAGTTTAGGCATACGTTACGGTATGGAAGGCGAGCTCCTTCGGGTGGTAGTCGTGGAGGCGTGCTTGGTTCCTTTTCTCCTGGAGACACAGGTCGATAGCTTCATGGATGTTCTTGAGCGCCTGGTCAAGGGTTTTCCCTTGGCTATAACAGCCGGAAAAAATCGGACATTCCACCACGTAGTAGCCATCCTCGTCGCGTTCGACTAACAGGGGTAACTGAACGTGTTTTCGCATTCGATCGTCCCTCAGATTCTTCCGAGCGAGTTCCTCACTTGACTCACAAGATCATACATCGCTCTTAAGTATAACACACGTGCGTCGCATGCGGAGTTCGGAGCTGAACCCGGTTCTTACGCGAACACATCCCGGGTCTGGTGGATGTCGCGCAGCATCAGCTCCAAATCCTGCGGGCTATCGGCGTATCGGAGCGCTTCTTCACGCGTAATTTCATCCCGGCGGCAGCGTTGGTACAACGCCTGCATGAAGGTCTGCATGCCGAATAACGCGCCATCGCGCAGCACCTCTGGCAACTGCTCGGTGTGCGCCTGGCGGACTAGCTCGCGCACCGTCGGTGTCGCGATCAGCACCTCGCAGACCGGCAGCCGGCCCACCCCACGCTTGCGCTGCAACAGCCGCAGCGAGACGATCCCGCGCAGCACCAGCGATAGCCGCAATCGGATCAGCCCATGTTGATGGGGCGGGAACAACGCCACCAGCCGCTCAATCGTGGTCACGCTGTTGATCGTGTGCAGGCAACTCAGGACGAGCTGGCCAGCTTCGGCTGCATGCAGACAGGACTCCACCGTCTCTTGGTCGCGGATATCGCTGACGAACAGCACATCTGGGTTTTGCCGCAGGACGTTCTTGAGGGCATCACGGAACGATCGCGTATCCGTCCCAACCTCGCGCTGGTTGATGATCGCTTGGCGCTCGGCAAACTGGAATTCGACCGGATCCTCCAACGTCACGATGTGACGAGCCGCAGTGCGATTGACATAGTCGAGCATCGCCGCGACCGTGGTGGATTTTCCCACCCCGGTGGCACCGGTCACTAGGACCAGGCCATACTGCTCAGTCGCGAGCCGAGTGAGCACCTCTGTCGGCAAATTCAAATCGGCAAAACTGCCGACCATGTGGCGCACACGGCGAATCACCAGCGCCATCGTCCCTTGCTGCCACATCACATTCGCCCGAAACCGGCTGATCCCAGGCCGGTCGAACGCGAAGTTCAGCTCCCGCTCGACCTCGAACACCTGTCGTTGCTGCGGCGTCATGAGCATCGCGCCAATGCCGGCGAGCTGTTGAGCGGTCAACGCCTCCCCGCCAATTGACGTCAGTTGGCCCTGCACCCGCATGACCGGCCGGCTGCCGACCTTGAGGAACAGGTCTGAGCCGTCCTGGTCGAGCATGGCGCGGAAGACACGATCAAGGTCCATCTCGTGATCGATACCAAGAGTCGTGCTCAATGGCATCTTAGTATGTCCTCACAGCAGCAAATGAAGGTGCATTGGTGCCAGTATTCGCATTCGCAGCGAGATTCCCACCAGAGGATTGTCTGACGAGGCACTCTGCGTAGTCATTTGCGGTGGCCTTATAGATTCCTGTCACTTCCATCGTAAATGGAACCGCACTCAGATTGATGCGTTGGTTATACCCGTACACCGTCGTCCCGTTGACCCGAACCCACACGATACGCGATCCAGTCGCATTCGCTGCCCATTGGACACCACACGTCAAGATATACATCCCTCCAGTGGTAAACGTGAGACGAGACGTATTACTCACCGTGGAATGCATCGTGTCCGTATCCCACGTTTCTGTATCAAACGTCAGAGCCGTGTCTGTCGAGTTACTAATCGTTTCATCAATAGAATTGGTCACCATCGCGCCAATATTCGCCGGAACCCCTGTGCCAGCCGTAATGGTCATGTTGCCGCTGGAGCCAGAGGTGATATTGATATCCGACGCCTCGGTGGCCACTCCGCCCATACCCAGCGCAAGCACTAACGTCATCACGCGCCGGCAATGGCCACGCCGTGCGTGCTCGTCATCCATGTTCCGGCTCATTCTCCCTCCTGATGCCAGAGTTCTGACGCATGCCTCATCTTATTGATTCGCGACAACCGCTGACGCTTGAAACCAGTAGGTCCCAGTTGAGCAGACTTCCACCGCATCATACTGGGTCAATGGCAAATTCCCAGCGGCAGCGGTCCTGAAGTTGGCGTTCGCATCCAACGTGATGGTGTTGGTGTGCGTGCTGACGACCATCATACAGCACCCGGCCTGTCCGGCGGCTGGCGCTGTAAACGTGTTCGTCGTACCCGTCGTGACCGCGCCGCCGGTGATTTGCTTGACCGTTCCGCACGCGTTGGCGGTGATTGTGCTCCCGGCGGTGACTGTCTCGACAGACGGTGGGGCCACCGTGAAGACCGCGGTCGGGGTCGTGGTCCCCACCCCAACCGCGCCGTCGGCAAACGTGATCGCCGGATCGCTCGCTCCCGCATCAAAGGTCCAGGTAAAGCCGCTGCCACTGCCCCAGGTCGACCCGGCAATTTCCGTTGTCGCAACCTGGAGCGCTGCGGCGCTGATCGAGAGTCCGACTCCATCGATGTTGGTGACCGACGTATCATCGACGGCAAGATACCGGGTTGCCGAGGCGGCGAGGTTGGGTAACTTAAACGTCCCATCACCCACCGTTGGATCATCAGTCGTTAAGATATTTTGAATGGTGTCTACCGTTGATCCTTCAAATTGGATCGGCAACTGTGTGACGAAGTTTGCGAATCCGTCGAAATTGACGGTGGCGGCCTGGGTCACGCGTAGATCGGTATTGGCGACCATCCCTTGGCTGGCGGTCGTGATGGCAGTCGCGGCCGTTTTGGCGTAGACGGTCGGCGTTTTGGTCTGCTGCTCCAGTTGCGCCCCCCAGACATGGATCGTTCCCGTTGTCCAGCTCGCATCG